>JBHIXO010000014.1:0-29041 GCA_041984725.1 Acidimicrobiales bacterium
GTTCAGCCCCGCGACGGCAATCAGGGCAAGTCGCAACCAAGGAGGTTTCTCATGCGCAAGACCGTTCTTTCCGCCGTCCTGTTCGCCAGCCTCGCCGCCGCGTCGGCCAGCCCGGCGCTGGCCCACGACCGCGGGCCGGTGACCATCGAGATCGACGTCGACAAGGGCGCCGAGTGGACCGGCAAGCCGCTGCTGGTCCAGCTCCTGCGGACCGGGTCGCCGCTCCCGACCATCGTCGACACCGTGGCGGTCGTCGTACCCGCCCCCGACGAACCGGTCATCACCATCACCCGTGAGATCGACCGCGCCGCCGGCGACTGGCTCGTGGTGCGGATCACCGATCCCGACGCCGAGCCCGACGGCCGCGCCGGCGGCCCCTGGGCCGAGGCGGGCCGGGCCGTCGCCTACGCCAGCCCGTTCACCCTCGTCGCCTCGGGGCAGGCGCCGTCGACGCCCACGACGACCGCGCCGCCGGGCGCCGGGACGCCGATCACCACCGCGCCGGCCACCACCGCGCCGGCCGCGGGCTCGCCCTCGGCACCGGGTCCCGGCTCGCTGCCGGCCACGGGCGGGACGTCACCGCTGGTCGGCGGGGCCGCCGCCGTCGGCGCCGCCGCCATCGCCGCGCTGGCCGCCCGGCGGATGCGGGTCGCCGAGCACGCGCCCGACGGGCACGACCACCCGCACCCCCACGGCTGACCGCGGCGTCGGGTCGACGCCTGGGTACTAGGCCGGCGTCGGGTCGTCGCCGTCGTCGGTGCGGTCGCGCCCGCGGAGGGCGTCGTCGGGGGTGTCGGTGAGGTCGAGGACGTCGGTCCGCAGGCACGCGCGGCACACGAAGGGCGGGCGCATCCACCGGCGGTCCGGGTCGACCGCTCGTGGCGGCGGTCCCCAGGCGTCGCGGCCGCACCGGTCGCAGCGGCGTCGGACCTGCTCGTCGACCACGACGGCGCCGGCATGGTCGTGGTCGTCGTCCTCGTGGGAGGCGGGCACGCCGAACTCGGACCCCGGGTCGGGGTCGGCGTCGCGGTCGCGGTCGAGCGCCGGGTCGACGAGGTCGATGGGCACGTGGTCGAGTCCGGCGGTGTCGCGCAGGTCGATGACGTCGCGCTCGAGCCGGGGGGCGGCGTTCGCCCACGCCACGGCGACGTCGACGCCGAGCCCGGCGGCGTGCCAGGCCGCCGCGACCTCGGGTTCGATGCCCGCCCGGCTGAACTCGATCGCGGCGACGGGGTCGGCGAAGTGGCGGATCCAGCGTTCGGCCGAGCCGTCGCGGAGCTGGGCGACGTGGGCCCGGGTCCACGGATCGACGAGGAGGGCCGCGAGCACCCGGGCCCGCTGCGGGTCGTCGACGCCGGCGTCGCGCCAGGCCCGCCGTTCGTCGGGGCCGAGACCCTCGCGGTCCCAGGCGAGGACCTCGTCGACGGGGAGGTCCTCGTCGAGCCACGACGCCACCCGGCGATGGTCGATGGCGCGGGCGAGCAGCTCGGCGCCGGGGAGGTCGACACCGTGGTCGAGGAACACCCACACGAGCCCCACGTCGCCGATCCGGCGGTACCAGTCGGCGGCGTCGACGGGCGGGAGCCCGGTGGCCTCCATCCGGCGCGCCTCGTCCGGGTCGTCGGCGTGACGGGCCCACACGACCGTCTCGTCGACCGATGCCCCCGCGTGTCGCCACCGGGCCGCGACGTCGGGCTCGACCCAGGCGCGCTCGAGCAGCGCCGCGTCGCTCGGGGCGAACTCGGCGGCGGCCCAGCGCCGGGCCGTGGCCGGGTCGTCGAAGTGCTCGAACCACGCGGCGTCTCCCGCGACGAACCGGTGGGCCGCCCACGCCGCCGCGACCTCGGGACCGAACCCGACGTGCGCCCACGCCCGGGCCGCCTCGAGGCGCAACCCGGTCGCCGCCCAGCGCACGAGCGACGCGAGGTCGGACTCGCACCACGCCCGGATCTCGGTCTGGGGCACGCCGACGAGTGCCAGGCGACCGGCGACGGGCCACTGCGCGGGGTCGACGTCGCGGCGCAGGAAGACGGGGTCGACGGCGCAGGCGGCCGCCTCGTCGGCGTCGACGCCGAGGTGCTGCCAGGACACGGCCTCGGCCAGCGTGGCCTCGGCGCCGCGCCACTCGGCCTCACGCAGCGGGCGGTCGCGCACGGCGAGACGGATGGCCGCCTCCTCGCGGAGCCCGTGGCGCAGGTACGCGACGGCGTGCCCGGTGACGTCGACGGTGGGGTGGACGGTCAGCGCCTGCCGGGGCGACACCCCGAGGTCGGCCAGTTCGATGCAGCGGGCCGCGTCGAGGCCGGTGTCGAGCCAGTCGAGGATGCGGTGGCGGGTGGCCGCCGCCCGGGCCAGGGCCACGGCGCGGTGTCGGGCCGACGCCGGGATGCGGCGCGGGTCCGCGGTCGCCGAGACCACGGCGAGCTCCTCGGGCTCCCACCCGAGCCTCCGGAGCCGCCACCGCACCGGGCTGCCCAGGTCGATCCGCGCCATCGGAAGATCATTCTGGCCGAGAGCGGCCCCGACCTCCGCCGATCCCGGGACAACCGGGACGGGCGTGCCGATCGCGCCCGGCGTGCCCGCCGGCGGCCCGAAAACCGCACGCTGCGGAGTGGTCCGCCTACCCGTCGGGTCGGACCGGTGGTGGGGCAGACTGCCGGGCGTGGAGATCCGCCCCGACGACAAGGACTGGACCTGGGTGCTGGACCGGGCCTGTCCCGAGTGCGGCTTCGACACCCGGACGATCGACGTCACGGCCGTCGGCGCCATGGTGCGCGACAACGCGTCGGCGTGGCAGCGGGTCCTGGCCCGGCCCGACGTCGCCGACCGCCCCCGCCCCGACCGCTGGTCGCCGCTCGAGTACGCCTGCCACGTGCGCGACGTGTTCCGCGTCTACGCCGAGCGCCTCGACCGGATGCTCACCGAGGACGGCCCCCACTACGCCAACTGGGACCAGGACGAGACCGCGACCGCCGAGCGCTACGGCGAGCAGGCGCCCGCCACCGTCGCGGTCGAGCTGACCCGGGCGGCGTCGGCGCTCGCCGACGGATTCGACGGCGTCGCCGGCGACCAGTGGGCGCGGACCGGGCACCGCAGCGACGGCGCGTCGTTCACCGTGGACACGTTCGCCCGCTACTTCGTGCACGACCCGATCCACCACCTCTGGGACGTGGGCCACCCGACCGGTTGACCGCGTCAGGAACCGGGCGCCCGCCGCCGGATGCGGCGCAGCACCGCGTCGACGTCGTCCTCGTCGAAGGGATGCGGCGTGTCGGCGAACCAGACGAGCCCGACCGCGAGCCCGGCCCGGACGCACACGACGTCGAGCTCCACGGGGCGCACGCCGTCGGGTGACGCGGCCGTGAACCGGACGCGGTTGCCGTGCCGGGTCAGCGTCGTGTCGACGGTGAGCATCTCGGCGGCGACCTCGGCCCGGTCGAGGTCGGCCGCCACCGAGCGGCCCAGGCACTCGGCGAACGCCGGGGACCGCAGCACGTCGGCGGCGCGGTCGGCCGCGTCGGCCGACGCCGCGGTCAGCGCGACGCCGTGGATCAGTCGTCCCGGCGCCCGCACCCAGTGCGGGGTGGCGGCCGTGTCGACGACCTCGTCGCCGGCGGGGAACCCGGGCCCCACGCAGTCGAGCAGTTCGGCGACGTCGCCGCCCGCGCCGGCGGCGGCACCGAACCCCTCGTCGATCGCCACCCAGCCGGTGCCGGGGAGGTCCGACTCGGCGGGCAGGACGTCGGTGGCGGTGACGGGCCGGGTCACGGCGTCGAGGGTAGGACCGCCGGTACCGTTCCCCCATGGCAGCGACCCGCGTCCTCGACGAGATGGCGGCGATCACCGCCGCGATCGACACCAAGCCGCCCCGGCTCAAGCGCCGCACGATCCGGCTCGACGACGGCCACACCGTTGGCATCTCGGTGTGCGGGGAGGGCGTGCCGCTCGTGATGATCCACGGCGTCATCGCCGAGGGGATGCTCTACGCCAAGACGCTCCGGCGCCTCGCCGGCGCCGGGTTCCGCGTGATCGCCGTCGACAGCGCGGGCCACGGCCGCACCCGCGGTCTCGGGGCCAAGGGCTGGAAGTGGGACTCCTACATCGACCTGCACGACCGGGTGCTCGACCACCTCGGCATCGAGCAGGCCGTGCTCATGGGCCACTCGATGGGTGGCCGGGTCGTCGTCGACCTGGCGGCGCGTCGCCCCGAGCGGGCCATCGCGGTCATCCCGATCAACGCCGCGATCGGCGGGCTGTGGGACCGGTTGGCCGGGACCCGGTCGCCCGTGTTGCCGTTCATCTTCCCGCTCGGCGTCGGGCTCCTGCTCGCCGACACCGGCATCTCCGCCCTCCAGGGCCGACGCGAGATGGGCGACCTCGCCCGCCTGGCGGCGCCGTCGCTCGTCGACCGGCTCCGCGCCCTGCCGTCGCTCCCCGCCGCGTTGTACGCCACCGCCAGCGCGACCGGGTCGATCGACGCGCTGCGCGGCCTCGGCGACGCCGGCGTGCCGGTCATCGTCGTGCACGGGGACCGTGACCTCACGCTGTGGTTCGTGAACGCCCGGCAGGCCGCGGCGGCGTCGCAGGGCACGCTCGTCCGGGTGGAGGCCGGTCTGCACTCGTGGCTGCTGGAGAACGCCGACAGCCTCCCCGCCCTGATCGGGTCGCAGCTCGAAGGGGCGCTCGGCGAGGCGATCGACGCCCGCGTCGGGTCGATCGCCGACTGCTACGGGCCCGAGGCCATCGCGCTGACCCTCGACCGGTCGCGGTCGCGGCCGTACTCGCTCGAACCCGGCCACACCTTCCGCCTCGAGCCGAGCGCCCGATGAGCTACGACCGCGGCCGGGTCGACCTCGGCGGCGGTTGCCACGCGTGGCTGCAGCCCGACGGCGGCTGGGGCTGGTCGAACGCCGGCCTCGTCGTCGGCGACGGCGTCAGCCTCCTGGTCGACACGCTCTTCGACCTCCGACTCACCCAGGAGATGCTCGACGGGTTCGCGCCGCTCACCACGGCCAACCCGATCGGCACGCTGGTCAACACGCACGCCAACGGCGACCACTGCTACGGCAACGAACTGGTCACCGGCGCCACGATCCTGGCCACCGAGGCGTGCGCCGAGGAGATGCCCGGCACCCCGCCCGAGCTGCTCGCCGGCATGGTCGCCGCCGGCGAGCGCGGCGACCTCGGAGCCACCGGCGAGTACCTGGCCCGCATCTTCGGGCCGTTCGCGTTCGAGGGCATCACCCTGACCCCGCCGACGGAGACCTTCACCGGGACCCGGGTCGTCGACGTCGGCGGCACCCGCGTCGAACTGATCGAGGTCGGCCCGGCCCACACCGCGGGCGACTGCATCGCCCACGTCCTCGACCCGGCGGGTGGCGTCGGCTCGGGCGGTGGGCTGGTGTTCACCGGCGACATCTGCTTCATCGAGGGGACCCCGATCATGTGGGCCGGCCCGATCGGCAACTGGATCGCCGCCTGCGACCGCATCGTGGACGACCTGCGACCCGACGTCGTCGTGCCGGGACACGGGCCCGTCACCGATGTCGCCGGCGTCCGACGGATGCGCGACTACCTGGTCTTCGTCGAGGCCGAGGCCCGCGCCCGCTTCGAGGCCGGGATGCCGCTGGCCGAGGCGGTCCGCGACATCCAGCTCGACGGCTTCGCCGGGTGGATCGACGCCGAGCGCCTCGCGGTCAACGTCGACAGCGTCTACCGCGAGCTCGACCCGGGCCGGGGCCGCACCGACGTCGTCACGCTGTTCGAGCTGATGGCCGGGCTCGCGGTCTGAGCGACGGTCCGTCGCCGACCAGGGCGCCGGCGAGCGCCAGCAGCCGGCGGTCCGCCCCCGCCGGGGCGAGCAGGGTCGCGCCGTGGCCGGGCGCGGGTCGCTCGTCGTCGGGCACGGTGATCGCGCAGAGGTCGAGCAGGTTGGCGAAGGTCGTGAAGGTCCCGAGCTCGGTGTTGGTGCCCACCGGGTCGGCGGCCACGTCGGCGAGCGTCGGCACGCGGGGCACGCTCGGCACGACGAGCGCCGACGCCTGGCGCCAGACCGGGGCCACCTCGTCGCGCCGGGCCAGGACCGCCCGACGTGCGAGGTGGAGGTCGACGGCCGTCCAGCGGCGGGCGTCGCGCACGATGTCGTCGACGGGCGCCACGAGCAGGTCCGGGTGCTCGTCGAGGACGGGACCCGCGGCGACGAGGCGCTCGGCGACGAACGGGCCGCCGTAGAGCAGGCGACCCGCGGCGAGGAACGGTTCGAGATCGATCTCGACCACGCCGACGCCGGTCTCGGCCACGAGCCGGTCGACCTGCCGGCGCCACGATCCGAGGATGTCGCCGTCCACGCCGGCCAGCGCGCGCTCGTCGGGGATGGCGATCCGTGCCGGCACGGCGCCGGACGCGGGTGGGGCGCCGCGTCGGCGCCACGGGTCGGCCGGGTCGTCGCCCACGAGCACCTCGAGCACGGCGGCGGCGGCGTCGAGGGTGGCGGCGAACACGCTCACGCAGTCGAGCGACGCGCACGCCGGGACCACGCCGGCGGTCGAGACGATGCCGCGGGTCGGCTTGAGCCCCACCACCTGGTTCATCGCTGCGGGCACCCGCCCCGAGCCGGCCGTGTCGGTGCCGAGCGCGACCGGCACGATCCCGGCGGCGACGGCCGTGGCGGACCCGCTGCTCGACCCGCCGGGCACGAGCGCGGCGTCGAGGACGTTGCGGGGCGTGCCGTAGGGCGACCGCGTCCCCACGAGACCGGTGGCGAACTGGTCGAGGTTGACCTTGCCCACGACGACCGCACCGGCGTCGAGCATCCGGCGCACCACGGCCGCCGTCGTCGCCACGGGCGCCTCGCGGGCGCGGCAGGCGGCGGTCGTCGCCATCCCCGCGACGTCGATGTTGTCCTTGACGACGAAGGGCAGGCCGTGGAGCGACCCGGGCCGGTCGAGGCCGTCGAGCTCCTCGGCGCGGGCGTCGAGGTCCCCGGCGAGGGGACCGATGAAGAGCGCCGGATCGTCCCACGCCCCGATGCGGGCGCGGACGGCGGCGACCTCGGCGGCGACCGTCCCCATCGGCTCAGGAGGCGAGCGCGGTGAGCAGGTCCTGGGAGGTGGCCAACGCGCCGAACACCCCGCCCTGCATCGTCACCATCTTCAGCGCGGCCTCGTAGTTCCCGACATCGGTGGCCCCCGTGCAGTCGGTGAGCAGCAGGCACTCGAAGCCGCGGTCGTTGGCCTCGCGCATCGTGGTGTGCACGCAGACGTCGGTCGTGATGCCGGTGAGGACGATGTGGGTGATGCCGCGCGTGCGCAGGATCAGGTCGAGGTCGGTCGCGTAGAACGAGCCCTTGCCCGGCTTGTCGATGATCGGTTCGCCGGGTTCGGGGTAGACCTCGGGGACGATGTCCCAGCCGGGCTCGCCCCGCACCAGGATCCGGCCGCACGGGCCGTGGTCACCGATGCCCGCACCGATCCGCTGCGACCGCCAGTACTTGTTGGGCGGCAGGTCGGCGAGGTCGGGCGCGTGCCCCTCCCGGGTGTGGATGACGAGCAGGCCGGCGTCGCGCGCGGCCGCCAGCACCTTCTGCGTGGGTTCGAGCCCGGCGCGGGTGAGCGAGAGGTCGTAGCCCATCGCGTCGACGTAGCCCCCGGGCCCGCAGAAGTCGGTCTGCCAGTCGATGTTGATCAGCGCCGTGCGCGCGGTGTCGATGACGCCGTCGTAGGGCCAGGGGTACGGGTCGGCGCCATCGATGGCGGGATGGGTGCTCACGTTCGGATCCTCTCGGGGGTGGGGACGGTGCCGTAGGCGGCGAGGACGTCGGCGGTGCGGCCGACGGCGCCGAAGATGCCGCCCGACATCTCGACCATCGACACGGCGTTGGGGGTCAGGGCGGGGTCGACGGGCGCGCAGGCGTCGACGACGAGCAGGCACTCGAGGCCCCGGTCGTTCGCGCTGCGCATGGTCGAGTGGACGGTGGTCTCGAGCCCGAGGCCACAGAGGAGGAGCTGGTCCGCGCCGGCGTCGCGCAGGACGGTGTCGAGGCCGCTCTCGTGGAAGCCGTCGACGCCGAAGGCGCGCAACGCCGGCCCGAGGCGATCGTCGAGCGGCGCCGCGGCACGGTGGGCGACGACGACCACGGGCGCGCCGAGCCCGGCCAGCGCCTCGATGCGCTCGTCGACGCCGTCGCGCACGGTCGTCGCGCCCCAGTGGGCGTCCCAGCCGGTGACGACGACCGCGGTGCGGGCGGGGTCGAGCGCACCGTCCCAGGGCCAGGGATACGGCGTCGTGGCGGCGACGTGGGTCATCGCGCCGCTCCCGCGACGACCGCGGCCCAGCCGGCGGGGTCCTCGACCTGGGGCGTGTGGACGGCGTCGACCTTCCGCACGGCGATGCCCGCGCCCTCGGCCACGGCCGCCGCCTCGTGCCGCCACGCCGGCGACCGCCCGCCGACGGTCCACACCACCCGCGCCGCGACCCGGTCGAGTGCGTCGTCGACCCGGAAGCCGGCGAAGCCGTCGACCTCGGTCCGCACCGTCGCCGCGTGCCCGACGGCCCGGTCGCGGCACGCCGGGTCGAGGCGGTCCCAGGTCTCGCCGTGGAGCCGGCGCAGGAAGCCGTCGACGTCGCCGTCGCGCCGGAACGTCTCGATCGACGTCGTGATCACCTCGTGCTGGGCCGGGGCGGCGGGCCCGAGGAGCGGTTCGTGGACGACCGCACGCACCTCGATGTCGGGTCGCAGGGCGGCGGCGAGCGCCAGCGTCGCACCCCCGCTCACGCCGGCGAGGACGACGTCGCGGTCGACGCTGCCGGTCACGAGCGCGAGGAGGTCGTCGACGTGCACGTCGAGGTCGGCGGTGGCCGGTCGCTCGTCGTAGCCGCGTCGCGTCGGCACGGTCACGGTGCATTCCTCCTGTTCGAGCGCGGTGCGGGTCCGGGTGAAGGCGGCGGCGTCGAGGCCGGCGCCGTGGACGAGGATCACGTGCATGGATGGGGGTTTCGGTCCCGCCCGGTGGGGTACCGGGCGGGACCGGATCCGACCGACTGCCCTGTCAGCCGATCGTCCCGACGACGCCCTCGACGAAGAAGTCCATCGTCTCGACCTCGTCGTACGTGGGCGCTTCACCGTCGGCGTAGACCTCGGAGCCGCTCTGGTCGTTCACCGGGCCGGCGAACGGGCTGCCGCCGTCGATGAAGGACTGGCGGGCCTCCTCGATCAGGGCCACCGTGTCCTCGCTGACCGCGTCGCCGAACTCCGACTGCACGAAGGGGTTCGTGCCGGTCTGGAGCCCGACCCGGTAGTCGCCGTTGAAGTCGCTCTCGGCGAACTCGCCGGCCATCACCGTCTCGGTGATCTCGACGTACAGGTCGTCCCAATCCCACTCCGACCCGGTCAGCCAGCCCTCGGGGGCGAGCTCGCTGGCGTCGGCGTGGTAGCCGACGCTGTAGGCGCCGGCCGCCTCCGCGGCCTCGACGATGGTCTTGGTGCAGTCCTGGTGCTGGGTGATGACGTCGACGTCCTGGTCGAGGAGGCTCTGCGCCGCCTCGGCCTGCAGGCTCGGGTCGCACCAGTTGCCGGTGGAGATCGTGATGGTCTCGACGTCGGGGTTCACCGACTGGGCCCCCAGCGTGAAGGCGTTGATGTTGGCCAGCGTCTGGGGGATGGGGAAGGCGTAGACGTAGCCGAGCTTCCCTGACTCGGTGGCGGCGCCGGCGGCGATGCCCGCGGTGTAGACGGGCTCGTAGACCGTGCCGAAGTAGGTGCCGAGGTTGTCGAGGTTCTCGCCCTCGAGACCGCCCTGGTGGACGAACACGACGTCGGGGTTCGACTCGGCCAGGTTCCGGGCGAACTCGAGGTGCCCGAAGCTGGTGGCGAAGATCAGCTCGGCGCCGTCGTCGATCATCTGCTGCATGACCGCTTCGGCCTCGGACGTCTCGGGCACGTTCTCGGCCTGGAGGACGGTGACCCCGTCGAGAGCGTCGACCGCCTCGCTGCCCGCGTACGCGGCCTGGTTGTAGCCGAAGTCGTCCTTGGGGCCGACGTAGATGAACCCGACGACGAAGTCGCCGTCGCCGGCCGCGGCGTCACCGTCGTCGCCCGTGTCGCTGCCGGTGTCGTCGCCGGCGTCGGTGCTCTCGCTCGTGTCGTCGTCGCCGCACGCCGCGACGAGCAGCGCGGCGGCGAGCAGCGCGGCGAGCAGGCGAGCGGGTCGCAGGAAGGTGGTCATGGGTGGGGGAACTCCTTGTGGGGATACAGGGGAAGGGGCGGTCAGCCGCCGAACACCCGGGCGAGCGCCTCGGGGCCGGCGTGGATGCGGCGGCGGCTCAGCACGACGAGCACACCGATGACCGTGAGATAGGGCAGGGCCTCGAGGAGGTAGCGCGACAGCTCCCACCCCCGGGCCTGCAGCTGGAGCTGGAGCGACACGGAGCCCGAGAACAGGTAGGCGCCGATGAGGGCCTTGCGGGGATCCCAGGCGGCGAAGATCACGAGCGCCACGGCGACGAACCCGCGCCCGACCACCATGTTCTCGGACCAGTTGAGCGTGAAGGCCGTGGAGAGCTGCGCGCCGCCGAGGCCGGCGAGCGCACCGCCGACCACGACGGCGGCGTAGCGCACCCGGTTCGGCGAGGTCCCGAACGCCTCGAGGACCTCGGGGCGTTCCCCGGCCGAGCGCAGCGTCATCCCGGTGCGGGTCCGGAACAGCACGAACCAGGCCAGCGGCGCGGCGAGGAACGACAGGTACGTCAGCGGGTCGTGGTCGAACAGGATGCCGCCGACGAAGGGGAGGTCGGCCAGCCCGGGGATGGGCACCGGGGCCATGGCGTTGACACCCCGGCCGACGTAGTCCTGCCCGTAGAGCGCGGTGAGGCCGAGCGCGAGGAACGTGATGACGAGCCCGCTGGCGATCTGGTTGGCGCCGCGGGTGACGACGACGAACGCGTGCAGCAGGGCGAGCGCAGCACCGGCGGCCATGCCGGCGAGGACGCCGAGCCACACGCTGCCGGACTCGATGCCGACGATGTACCCGGCCAGCGCGCCGCCGAGCATGCAGCCCTCGGTGCCGAGGTTGATCACGCCGGAGCGTTCGGCGATGACCTCGCCGATCGTCGGGTAGAGGATCGAGGTACCGCCGCGGACGGCACCGGTGAGCACGGATTCCAGCAGCATCGGGACTCCTCAGCGGTCGTTCTGGGCGAAGGCGAGTACGGCGAGCAGGACGAGCGCCGTGAGCACGTCGACCGCACCGCCGGAGAGGCCGGTGGCGATCTTCAGACCGAAGCCACCGACCACGATCCCGCCGAGCAGGATCGAGGCGGCGATCGCCTTGAGCGGGTGGTGGCGGGCCAGCCACGAGGCCAGGAACGCCGTGTAGCCGAAGCCGGTGAGCAGCTCGGGCCGGAGGCGACCCTCGACCCCGCTGAGCTCGAGCATCCCGCCGAGGCCGGCGAGCGCGCCGCCGGCGACCATGGCACCGAGTGCGAGCCCGCCGACGCCGAAACCGGCGCGCCGGGCGGCCTCGGGGTTGCCGCCCAGGACCCGGAGGCGGAAGCCCCAGCGCGTCCGGGACAGCACCAGCCACACGACGACGGCGGCGACGACGGCGATCACGACGCCGAGGTGGACGCGGTTGCCCCACAGGATCCCGAGTCGCGAACCGTCGTCGAGCTCGGTCGAGTACGCCTGCCCGAGGCTCGTCGGGTCCTTCCACGGCTCGAACACCAACCACGTCAGCACGAGCGAGGCGAGGTAGTTGAGGAGCAGCGTGGTGATGGCCTCGTTGGTGGCGAACACCTGGCGGAGCACGGCGGGCACGAACGCCCACAGCGCACCGAGGGCGGCGCCGCCGACGGCCATCAACACGATGGTGAGCGGACCCGGCGCGGCGCCGTCGAGCATCCGGGAGACGCCGGCACCGCCGATCGCGCCCATGACCAACTGGCCCTCGCCGCCGATGTTGAACAGGCCGGCCCGGGCGGGGACGACGACGGCGAGCGCACCCAGCAGCAGCGGGGTGGCCCGGACGAACGTCTCGCCGAGGGCGTCGGTGTCCCCGGCGGCCGACTCCCAGATGGCGCGCAACGCCTCGACGGGATCCCCGCCGCGCAGCGCGATGAAGAGCGCGAACACCACGAGCGCGCCGGTCAGGGCGACGGCCCACCGGACGGCGGGTTCGACGAAGGCCGGCAGGCGCGCCGGCCGGTCCCCGGTCGGGTCCACCACCACGGTCGGCGGTGGCTCCGGTGGCGTGGGGTCGCCCGTCCCGGTCTCCGGGGTCTGGATCGTGGTCATGCCGCAGCCGCTCCTTCCAGCATCAGCCGGCCGATGGCCTGGCGGTCGGTCTCCTGGGGTCGGACCGTCCCGGCGATCTCGCCGTCGTGGAGGACGACGATGCGGTCGGCCATCAGCAGCAGCTCCTCGATGTCCTCGGACAGCAGCAGCACGCCGGCTCCGGCCTCCCGCCGCTCGAGCAGCAGCTCCTGCGTCGCCCGCACCGACGCCACGTCGAGGCCGCGGCTCGGGTAGGCGGCGACGACGAGCGTGGGCGAGTCGAGGGCGAAGCACCGCGTGAGCACGACCCGCTGGACGTTCCCGCCCGAGAGCGTCGCCACCTCCTTGTCGAGCGCGGCGAGGTTGAGACGACGGGCCTCGGCGAGGTCCTCGAAGCGGGTCCGCACGCCCGGCCAGTCGACCCCGGCCCCGCGCCGGGGCAGCGGCCGGCCGTCGAGGACGAGGTGTTCGAGCACCGACAGTCCGGGCACGACCGAGTCGCGCACCGGGTCCTCGGGGACGTCGACCGCGCCGGCGAGCAGCGCCCGCCGCGGTTGGGCCCGGTCGATCGGGTGCCCGCCGATGTGGACGGCCCCGGACTTCAGCGGCCGCTGGGCGAGCACCGCCTCGAGGAGCTCGCGCTGGCCGTTGCCGGACACCCCGGCGACGCCGACGATCTCGCCGGCCTCGACCTCGAACACGGCGTCGCGCACCGCGGTCCGCCCGTCGTCGCCGTCGACGGTGACGCCGTTGACCACCAGGGCCGGCGTGCCCTTGCGCGGCTCGGGCCGGTCGGTCCGCAGCGGGGGCACCGAGACCCCGACCATGTGCTCGATGAGCTCCTCGTCGGTGAGCCCCGCCGGGTCCTCGCCCCGCAGCACGAGGCGGCCGCCCCGGAGCACCGAGGCCCGGTCGGCGATCGCACGCGTCTCGGCGAGCTTGTGGGTGATCATCACGACGGCGAGACCGTCGGCCCGCAGCTGGTCGATCGCGCCGAGCAGCGACTCGACCTCCTGGGGTGCCAGCGCGCTCGTGGGCTCGTCGAGGATCACGACGCGGGCGTCGGCGAGGAGCACCCGGACGAGCTCGACGAGCTGGCGCTGGGCCAGCGACAGGTCGCGCACCAGCGCGTCGGGGTCGACGCCGAAGCCGAACCGCTCGGCCGCTTCCACGATCCGGGCCCGGGCCGGGGCGGGACGGAACCGTCCCGAGCCGGTCGCCAGCTCGATGTTCTCCAGCACCGTGAACGCCGGGACGAGGCGCAGGTCCTGGAACACCATCCCGATTCCGAGCCGGCGCGACGTCACCGGCGAGTCGATCACCACCGGCTGGCCGTCGACGCGCAGCTCGCCCTCCTGGGGGTGGTTCACCCCGTAGAGCACCTTCATGAGGGTCGACTTCCCGGCGCCGTTCTCGCCGAGCACGGCGTGGACCTCGCCGGCGAAGACGTCGAGGTCCACGCGGTCGTTGGCGACCACGGGCCCGAAGCGCATCGTGATGCCCTCGGCGGCCAGGACGGGGGTGATCTCGGTCATCGCAGCTCCCTCGTGCCCCGGACCATCCGGGCGATCGCCTGGGCCGCGCGGTCCTGCACCACGGCGGCCGACTCCTCCAGGTGGGCGCGCAGCGCGACGGCCGCCGCCGGCGGCGCACCGTCGAGCACGGCGTCGAGGATCCCCAGGTGCTGGGCGATCGTCGCCTCGATGCGCTCGACCGACAGGAAGTCGTGCATCCGCACGACGCGGATGCGCTCGTTCACCCCCGACAGCACACCGACCAGGGCGTGGTTGCCCGCCGCCGCGGCGAGGCGGACGTGGAAGTCCTCGTCGAGCAGCACGAACGCGGGGTCGGGCCGGCGGACGACGTCCTCGTCGGCCAGGGCGACCCACTCGTCGCGCAGCACGCCGAGCGCGGCGCGTCCGGCGTCGTCGCAGCCCCGGTCGAGGGCGGCGTGCTCCAGGCTCGACCGCACCTCGTAGAGCTCGACGATCTCGCCGAGGTCGGGCACCGAGGGCGTGTACCCGCCGTCGGGGTGCCGCTCGACGAGGCCCTCGGCGTGGAGCCGGCCGAGCGCCTCGCGCACCGGCGTGCGCGACACGTCGAGGGCTCGGGCCAAGCGCTCCTCGGCCAGGCGCGTGCCGAGCGCGAACGCGCCGGACAGCAGCTCCTGCTTGATCCAGTCGTAGGCCGCCGCACCCCGGCCGACCACCGCCTCGGTCGCCGGGTCCGGACCTGTATACGGACCGGTGTCCGACTGGGTATCCGAGCCCGTATCCATCCCGGTGGACGGTAAGGAGCCAACCGACACCACGGGTTTCCCGACCGTCACCGCGTCGTGAAGGCTCGCTGACCGGCTCCTGACGCGCCCGGAGCGGCGCCGGCTGCCCGCTAGGTTCCGCGCCCGGGCCCGACCGGCGGGTCGCAGCATCGAGAGGGGAACCGCGATGGCGAACGAGGTCACGACCCACGAGGTCCGGGCGGTGGTGGCCACGGCCAAGGGCGCCCCGGTCACGGTGGAGACGATCCTCGTGCCCGACCCGGGTCCGGGCGAGGCGCTCGTCGCCGTCCAGGCGTGCGGCGTCTGCCACACCGACCTCCACTACCGCGAGGGCGGGATCAACGACGACTTCCCGTTCCTGCTCGGCCACGAGGCCGCGGGCGTCGTCGAGGCCGTCGGACCCGACGTCACGTCGGTCGCCCCCGGCGACTTCGTCGTCCTCAACTGGCGTGCGGTCTGCGGCGACTGCCGGGCCTGCAACGCGGGCAAGCCGCACCTGTGCTTCGCCACGCACAACGCCACCCGGAAGATGACCCTCGCCGACGGCACCGAGTTGTCGCCGGCGCTCGGCATCGGCGCGTTCGCCGAGAAGACGCTGGTCGCCGCCGGCCAGTGCACCAAGGTCAGCTCCGACGCCGACCCCGCCGCCGCCGGCCTGCTCGGCTGCGGCGTGATGGCCGGCTACGGCGCGGCCGCCCACACCGGCCAGATCGGCGAGGGCCAGTCCATCGCCGTCTTCGGGTGTGGCGGCGTCGGCATGGCCGCCCTGGCCGCCGCCCGGCTGCGCAACGCCACGACGATCATCGCCGTCGACCTCGACGCCCGGAAGCTGGAGCTGGCCAAGACGTTCGGCGCCACGCACACCGTCGACGCCTCCAAGGAGGACGCCGTCGAGACCGTCAAGGCACTGACCAGTGGCTTCGGCGCCGACGTCTGCGTCGAGGCGGTCGGCAACCCGGCCGTGCTGAAGCAGTGCTTCTACGCCCGCGACCTCGCGGGCACGGTCGTGCAGGTGGGCGTCCCCACGCCCGACATGGCCTTCCCCGAGATCCCGATGATCGACTTCTTCGGACACGGCGGCGCCCTCAAGCCGTCGTGGTACGGCGACTGCCTGCCGTCCCGCGACTTCCCCGCCCTCGTCGACCTGTACCTGCAGGGCCGCTTCCCGCTCGGCGACTTCGTGTCCGAGCGCATCGGCATCGACGACGTCGAGGCCGCCTTCCACAAGATGGAGAAGGGCGAGGTCCTGCGTTCGGTGGTGGTGCTCTGATGGCGCCGCGCATCGAGAAGGTCGTGACGTCGGGCATCTTCAGCCTCGACGGCGAGGACTTCGAGGTCGACAACAACATCTGGCTCTACGGCGACGACCACGAGGTCGTCGTGGTCGACGCCGCCCACGAGGCCGGACCCATCGTCGACGCGGTCGGCGGGCGCACGGTCCGCGCCGTCGTGCTGACCCACGGCCACAACGACCACATCAACGCCGGCGCCGCGCTGGCCGACGCCACGGGCGCGCCCCTGCTGATCCACCCCGCCGACCGGATGCTGTGGGACGTCGTCTACCCCGACCGCGCCCCCGACGGCACCCTCGACGAGGGCGACACCGTCGACGTCGCCGGCGAGTCCCTGCGCGTGCTGCACACGCCCGGCCACTCCCCCGGCGGCATCTGCCTGCTGACCGACCCCGACGGCGCCAACCCGGGACACGTGTTCGGCGGCGACACCCTCTTCAACGGCGGACCGGGCGCCACCGGCCGGTCGTTCAGCAGCCACGACCAGATCGTCGAGTCGATCCGCACCAAGCTGCTGGTGCTCCCCGCCGAGACCGTCGTCCACACCGGTCACGGCGACGACACGACGATCGGCGCCGAGGCCCCCGGCATCGGGACGGGTTGACGGCCTGACCGGTACGGTCCCTCCCGAGCAGGCGAGCGGAGGGCGAGCACGATGCACCGGACGAGGAAGGCGTTGGTCGTCGCGGCCACCATCGGGATGGCCGCCGGCGGTCTGACGATCGGCGCAGCCGGCGCCCAGACCGGGGAGAACGAGCAGGGCGTCCCGCCGGACGGCTTCGCCGATTCCGTCACGATCCAGTCCACCGGCGACCCGGCGGCGACGGCCTCCACCAACACCGACCCGACCACGGCGCTCGGGGCCCCCGACTGCCCATCCGGTGTGGACGACTGCGCGTACTCGCTCGGCGGCGGTGGCTCGATCGTCGTGCGCTTCACCGACAACGCCCTCACCGCCAGCGGCGACGACGACCTCGACCTGTGGATCTACGAGGTCGGGCCCCTGGTGGAGGCCACGCAGGTGTCCATCTCCGAGGACGGCATCGACTACGTCGACCTGTTCACCGGTGACGAGCCGTCGGTCGGCGGCTCGACGTCGGGCATCGACATCGACGCCTGGCCCGGCGTCGAGACCGGGGTCGAGTACCGGTTCGTGCGCATCGTCGACCACGGGCCGACCTCGGGCGCCACGGCCGGCGCCGACATCGACGCCGTCGGCGCCATCACCTCGATCACCACGCCGGACGATCCCGCCGGCCACGACTTCGATGCCGCCGAGGACATCGAGTGGACCTTCGCGTCGCTGGGCACGAGCAGCCGGATCGACATCCGGATCATCCGTCAGCCCGACGGGTGGCGCGGCGTCATCGTCGAGGGTTGCGGGACCGACAACCCGGCGCCGCTCCTGCTCGACGAGTTCGTCCCCAGCGCCGACGGCAGCCGCTGGATCGGGACCTGGGCCCCCGTGCAGGTGCACACCGACGGCAGCGGCCAGGTGACGGGCTGCACGCTCGCGCCCGTACCCGAGTCGGCCGTTGTCCGCGTCGACGAGGAGGGCTTCAATCCCGTGCATGCGGCCTTCGGTGCCCCCGGGCTCATGGACATCACCGTCGGCGGCGACGCCGTCATCCCCTTCGAGTGGATCTCCTCGAGCCAGGACATCACCGACGACGACCTGCTGCGCCAGTCGTACCGGACCAACCAGCGCTTCCTCGAATGGCTCGAGCAGGACGGTGGGCTGGCGAGTCGTGCGACGGGGACCAGGCAGCTCGACTCGGTCCCCCTGTTCCTCACCACCTCGCGCAACTGGCCCGACGGGCTGGCGGTGGCCGGGGCGGCCGGCGCGGCCCGGGGGCTCACCCTGCTGGTCGACCCTGACAACCCCGACCGCAACCGACGGATGATCACCAAGCTCGATCCCACCGAGCTGGTGATCGTCGGCGGCACCGCCGCCATCCCGGACTCGGCCGTCCCGTCCGACCTCGGCATCCCCGTCTCCCGCGTGTCGGGAGCCACCCGCTACACGACGGCCACCGAGGTCAGCCGCGCCTACTTCTCGGGACCCGTCGACTTCGTGTGGGTCGCCACCGGCCGCAACTACCCCGATGCGCTCGGCGCCGGCGCCAACGCCTCCATGAACGGCGTCCCCGTCCTGCTGGTCAACGGTCCCACCATCCCCGACACCGTCAAGGCGGAGCTGCAGCGACTCCAACCGGGGCGCATCCAGGTCGCCGGCGGCACCGCCGCCGTCCCGGCGAACGTGGTCACCGAGCTCGAGCAGTACGCGCCGGTCGACGTGTTCGCCGGCGCCAACCGGTACGCCACGGCGTCGGAGATCGCCGCCTCGGAGCCCACCGCCCGGCGGGCGATCGTGGTTCCCGGCACGACCTTCGAGCACGCGCTCATGGCGTCGGGTGGCGCGTGGGCGGGCGACTCACCACTGCTGCTGACCCGCGGCGACGGACTGACCGACGACACCATCGCCGTGCTCCAGCAGCAGGGTCCCGAGCAGGTGGCGATCATCGGCGACGACGGCGACGTCGATCTGCGCACCCGGTTGCTGCTCGACGCGTTCGTCACCGGCCCGGGGTGACGTGACCGACGTCATCTGGACGAACCGGACACGACCCTGTTGAGTTAACGGCGTTACCGTAACCGCGTTCTCCGACGCGGTGCTGCACCAGGGGTCGTCATGCTCGCTCGTCTCGCCCGTTTCGCCGTCGCCCGGCGCCGGATCATCCTCGTCGCCTCCGTCGTGCTCTTCGCCGCCGGGGGCTCGCTCGGCGGCGGCGTCGCCTCGGAGCTGTCGGCCGGTGGCTTCGACGACCCGGGCAGCGAGTCGTTCCGAGCCAACGAGGTCCTCCAGGACCGCTTCGACGTCGGCGTGCCCAACCTCGTACTCGTCGTGACGGCGCCGGACTCGGCGAGCGGCGCGATCGCGGTGGACGACGCGGCCGTGACCGCGGCGGGCGACACGCTCACCGACCGACTCGCCGCCACCGAGCACGTGACCGATGTCGTGTCCTACTGGTCGATCGAAGGTCAGGCTCCGCTGCGCAACGACGACGGCACCCGGGCCCTGGTCGTGGCGCGCATCGAGGGCACCCAGGACGAGGTCGACGAGCGGGTCCACGAGATCGCCCCCCTGTTCTCGACCGACGGGCAACCCGGTGACGACGGCCTCGAGGTGGCCGTGACCGGCTACAGCCAGATCTTCGCCGAGGTCAGCGAGCAGATCGAGTCCGACCTGCTGCGGGCCGAGATCATCGCGATCCCGATCACGGTCGTGCTGCTGCTGTTCATCTTCCGCGGCGTGGTCGCCGCCCTGTTGCCGCTGGCCGTCGGGGCGCTGTCGGTGGTGAACACGTTCCTGGTGCTGCGGTTCATCAACAGCTTCACCGAGGTGTCGGTCTTCGCCCTGAACCTGGTCACCGCCATGGGCCTGGGCCTGGCCATCGACTACGCCCTGTTCGTGGTCAACCGCTACCGCGAGGAGTTGGCCGCCGGCCACGAGCCCGACGACGCCGTCGTCCGCACGGTCCGCACGGCGGGCCGGACGGTCGCGTTCTCGGCCGGCACCGTGGCCGCCTCGCTGCTCGCCCTGCTCGTCTTCCCGCTGGCGTTCCTCAAGTCCTTCGCCTACGCCGGCGTCGCCGTCGCCGCGCTCGTCGGTCTGTTCTCGGTCATCGTGCTCCCCGCCATGCTCGCCGCCCTCGGCCCGAAGGTGAACGCGCTCGCGATCCGCCCCCGCAAACAGGACGAGGCCGAGGAGGACGGCTTCTGGTACCGGACGGCAGATGCGGTCATGCGCCGACCGGTGGGCATCGCCACCGCGGTGATCGCCGTGCTGCTGTTCCTCGGCGTCCCGTTCCTCAACATCGAACTCGGTCTCCCCGACGACCGGGTGCTCCCGGCCGACGCCCCGTCCCGCGTGGCTGCCGACGTCATCCGTGACGAGTTCTCCTCCAACGAGGCCGGCGCCACGTCGATCGTGGCCACCGACATCGGCGACGTGTCCGACCCTGCGGTGCGGAGCGAGATCGACGCCTACGCCCGCTCCCTGTCGACCCTGCCCGGCGCGGAGCGGGTCGACGCCGTCACCGGCCTGTACGCCGACGGCGAGCAGCTCCTCGACGGCGAACAGGCGCTGGCCTTCGCTCCCGAGGCCGTGGCCCGGTTCCAGAGCGACGACTCGCTGTACGTGTCGGTGGTGGCCGACCACGAGCCGAACTCGGCGACGGGGGAGGCCTTCGCCCGGGCGGTGCGCGACCTGCCGGCGCCCTACGACGTGGAGGTCACGGGCCTGTCGGCCCAGCTCGTGGACACCAAGGCCGCCCTGTTCGACCGAATGCCCCTCGCCATCGCGATCATCGCCGGCATCACGTTCGCGCTGCTGTTCCTGATGTTCGGCTCGGTCGTGATCCCGCTCAAGGCGCTGCTCCTCAACGTGCTGTCGCTCACCGCGACCTTCGGTGCCATGGTGTGGGTGTTCCAGGACGGCAACCTGTCGGGTGCCCTCGACTTCACCGCCACCGGGACCATCGATGCCTCGACCCCGATCCTCATGTTCTGCGTCGCCTTCGGCCTGTCGATGGACTACGAGGTGTTCCTGTTGTCGCGCATCAAGGAGGAACACGACAAGGGCGTCGACGACCGCCGGGCGGTCGCCCTCGGCCTCGAGCGCACCGGCCGGATCGTCACCGCCGCTGCGCTGCTCATCTCGGTGGTGTTCCTCGCGTTCGGCACGAGCGAGGTGCGCTTCATCAAGCTGTTCGGCCTCGGCCTGGCGCTCGCCGTGCTGATGGACGCCTTCGTCATCCGCGGCACGCTCGTCCCCGCCTTCATGCGTCTGGCCGGTGGCGCCAACTGGTGGGCCCCCGGTCCGCTGCGCCGGTTCCACGACCGCTTCGGCGTCAGCGAGCACGTCGACCTCGACGACACGCCGCCTCCCCCGGCACCCGCACCCACACCGGCGCCGGTCGTGAACGGCAACGGCCACGACACCCCGCGGCGGGAGCGTCCGCTCGTCGCCGCCGGTCGGTCGGCGCCGTGGGAGCGTGAGTCGTGAGCCCGGCCCGCGAGCGCTCCAAGCGCGGCGAGGGCGACCAGCTCCGCGACGAGATCCTCGAGGCGGCCGAGGCGTTGCTGCTCGAGACCGGCGACGAGGACGCGGTGTCGATCCGGGCGGTCGCCGACCGCGTCGGCGTCACCCCACCGTCGATCTACCGGCACTTCGCCGACAAGAGCACGTTGCTCTTCGAGGTGTGCGACCGGCAGTTCTCGCGCTTCCACGAGTACCTCGACGCGAAGCGCTCCGGTCACGCCGACCCGGTCGAGTCGTTGAAGGCGTGCGGCCGGGCCTACGTCGAGTACGGCCTGACCTACCCCGAGCACTACCGGATCATGTTCATGGGTCGCTCCGACCACACGCCCGACCAGTACCACGACCACGTGCTGTCCGAGCTGTCGTCGTTCATGGAGATCGTCGCCTCGGTGCAGGACTGCATCGACACCGGGCGACTCGACGGCGACGCGTTCGCGACGGCCACGCTGCTGTGGACGTCGATGCACGGGGTCACGTCGCTGCTCATCGCCAAGCCGAACTTCCCGTGGCCCCCGACCGACGTCCTCGTCGAACAGGTCCTCGGCGTGATCGACGCCGGCCTGTTCAGCTCGTAGCGCTGCGCTACCGGGGTTCGGTCTGGCGGCGGATCCAGGACGCCAGTGCCGCCGTGCCGGCCGCCGCGGCGCCCAGGCCGAGCAGGTCTCCTCGTCCGGTGGCCGGCAGCGTTCCGGTGCCACCGGGGCTGGTCTCCGGCGCGCCCGGCTCCGCCACCGGGTCCTCGGGCGCCTCGCTGGTCGGCGGCGACTCGGGAGTGGTGCGGCGCCGGAGGTCGACCTCGTAGGTCCAGTTGCGGTCGCCCAGCGATCCGAGCGTGTAGTACGGGTACAGCCCGAGGAACTCCCCACGCGACCGCTCGGACCAGGCGCGGGCCTCGGGGTCGGACGTCTTGTAGAAGTTGACCATGTAGCCGCCCTCGAACAGGCGCACCACCGTGTAGCCCCCGGGGTACTCCTTGGTGGCGCCGCCCTCGTAGAACGGCAGGTCGCCCGTCTCGGGGCTGCGGGTGTGGTTGTTGCGATGGGTGTGCCCCTGGTACACGCCGATCACGGACTCGCCGTGGGCGGCCAGCACCTGCCGGAACGCGCCGGCGGTCTCCACCTCGACGCCCGCGGCGAGCGGGGGCAGGCCGAGCAGGTTGTTCTCGAACCCGGCGGGGTGGTGCAGGAGCACGAAGCTCGGCTCGGTCGCCGCCGACAACCGGTCCTCGAGGTAGTCGAGCTGCTCGCGTGACAGCACGCCCGACCCGGTCGTGAGGTCGTTGGAGTCGAGGCACACGAGGCGCCAGCGCGCCGAGCCCGAGTCGACGACGACGCTGAACTTCGACGTACGCGAGCCGGGCGCCCAGCCGTCGCGGAACGTGTCGTAGAACGTGTCGAGGAACTCGGGATTGCCGGCCACCGGCGTCGCGCCCTCGTACAGCTCGCCGGCGTGGGCGCGGTCGTGGTTGCCCCGCGTGACCCAGTACGCCGGCAGCTGCCCCTTCGACACCACGAAGTCGCCGGCGGCGTCGCGACGGCCGCCGGCGTAGGTGCCGAAGCGGTCGAGGGTGGCCTTGATCTCGGCGAGGGCGTCGGGCTCGGCCTCGTTGGTGAGGTCGCCGTTCACGAGCAGCAACTCGCACCCCCGCTGCACCGCCTCGTCGACCGCGGCGTTGCCCATGAAGCGCCAGTAGGGGTTGGCCGGATCGGCGGGGAAGCCCGGTGGGAAGCCGTTGAACAGGATCCCGGAGATGCGCTCGCCGAAGTGCATGTCGTTGAACCACGCCATGCGCAGCACCTCCTCGCCGGGCGGCGGCGTGAGGGTGGTGAACACGCCGGCGTTGGAGGTGTCGATCCCCAGCGGTTGGCCGCCCGGGTGCGCGTCGACGTAGAGCGGGTGCAAGTCGACCGGGTCGAGCGTGGTCGGCAGCGCGGGGATGCCGTTGGACTCGGCGACGAAGAGGTAGCGGGTGCCGGGGCGCAGCCCGGTCACCTCGACGTAGTGGTACGGCGTGGGGCCGTGGGCGCCGACCTCGACCAGGTTCGTCGGATCGGTGCCGATCAGCACCCGGCCGGGCGCGGCCACGGGCGCCGGACGACCGAACTCGTCGGGCTGGGTCGGGTCGCCGGTGAACCAGGTGATGATCGCCGAGGTGTCGGTCACCGTGACGAGCTCCAGGAAGAGCGGCACCGGGACGCCGGGCACGGCCTGCTGGGCGAGGCTCCAGCCGGGACGGGCGACGGATGCGACCGGGAAGGTCGCCGCGACCAGCGCGCTCTTGGCGAGGAACTGGCGGCGGGTCAGGCGGAATCCCACGACCAGATGTTGGCATCCCCGAACGCGGGCGTCGGCCGCCTCGCCTACGGTGCGGACAACATCGGAGTCGGAAGGGGACCGCTGGCCATGAAGCAGCTCACGGGACTGGATGCGACGTTCCTCTACATGGAGACCGACGCCACGTTCGGTCACGTGTCGAGCCTGTCGATCTACGAGAAGCCGAGGCCGGACTACGACGCGTTCAGCGAGTGGCGCCGCCAGATCGAACGTCGCCTGCACCTGCTCGAACCGTTGACCCGTCGCCTGCGGAACGTGCCGTTCAACCTCGACCACCCGTACTGGATCCAGGACCCGGACTTCGACCTCGACTTCCACGTCCGCCACACGGCCGTGCCGCCGCCCGGCGGTCGCGCCGAGGTCGAGGCGCTCGTCGCCCGGATCATCGGCCGGCCGCTCGACCGCGCGCACCCGTTGTGGGAGAGCTACGTCATCGAGGGTCTGGAGCCGGGCGTCGACGCCGACGGCAACGAGGTCGGACGGTTCGGCATCCTCACGAAGGTGCACCACGCGACCGTCGACGGTGCGTCCGGCGCCGAGCTGCTCACGATGATGCTCGACACCACGCCCGACGGCGACCCGATCCCCGAGCGGGGCATCGTCGCCACGCCGGTCGCCGAGCGCGAGCCGACCGACCTCGAGATGCTCCAGGCCGCCGCGCAGGGCCTCGCCCGCAAGCCGGGCCGGTTCCTGGTCCTGTCGTCGCGCACCTTCCGAGCCCTCGGCGACGCGACCAACAACCCGGTGCTCTCCGCGGCCGGCCGCCAGCTCCGCGAGGGCTTGCGAGGCCCGCTCGGGTCGGTGTTGAACCTCGGCCGGTCCCGGCCGGAGGAGCGCGACGCCAGCCTCCACGACCTCGACCATCCGCTCCCCTCGGGCGCCCCGCGCCTGTCGTTCAACGGCGAGGTGTCGCCCCATCGGGTGTTCTCGTACCGGTCGGTCGCGCTCGAGGACATCAAGGCGATCAAGAACGCGCTCGGCGCCACGGTGAACGACGTGGTCATGGCGATCTGCGCCGGCGGTCTGCGCCGCTTCCTCGAGGCCCGGGGCGAACTCCCCGACGAGGAGCTCGTGGCGATGGTCCCGGTGTCGATCCGCACCGGCGAGGAGTCCGAGAAGTGGACCAACCGGGTGTCGAGCATCCTGGCCAACCTCCCGACCAACGAGCCCGACGCCTTCGAGCGGGTCCGCAAGGTGCACGAGGCGATGGTGGCGGCCAAGGTCCTGCACGACGCGCTGCCCGCCGACGAGCTGACGCAGTGGGCCGACTTCCCGCCGCCCGCCGTGTTCAGCCGGGCGAGCCGGTTGATCATGCGCTCGATGGGCCGGGGCGACATCGCCGCGCCGATCAACGTGACGATCTCGAACGTGCCCGGTCCCCGTGAGCCCCTCTACTCGGCGGGCGCCAAGCTGCAGCACTACATCCCGGTGTCGACGGTCGTCCACGGCCAGGGGTTGAACGTCACCGTGCAGAGCTACCTCGACACGCTCGACTTCGGCCTCGTCGCCTGCCGGCAGGCCGTCCCCGACCTCGACGACCTCATGGACGCCATCATCGACGACTTCGAGGCGCTGGCCGACGCCGCCGGCGTCCGGACCTCGGCCGCCGCCCTGGCGCGCGCCGCGGGCAAGGCCGCGGCGAAGTCGACGCGGAAGACGGGCACCAAGCGGTCCGCCGCCAAGAAGCGGGCCACGAAGAAGAAGGCCGCCGCGAAGAAGGCGGGGGCGAAGAAGTCGACGAGCAAGAAGTCGGCGGCGAAGAAGTCGGGCTCCTGACGTGACCATCGTGTTCGTCCACGGCGTCCCCGAGACCGACGCCATCTGGGACCCGCTCGTCGCCGCGCTCGCCGACCGAGGAGTCGATCCCGCCACCGTCGTGCGGCTGTCGCCCCCGGGCTTCGGGTCGCCGGTGCCCGAGGGGTTCGAGCCGGTGCGGTCGTCGTACGCCGCGTGGCTGGCGGACGCGTTGGCGACGGTCGGCGACGAACGGGGCGACGACATCGACCTCGTCGGCCACGACTGGGGCGCGGGCCACGTCGCCGGCATGGTCACCCAGCGACCCGAGCTCGTGCGCTCGTGGGCGATCGACGTCGCCGGCATCGTCCACCCCGACTACGTGTGGCACGACATGGCGCAGCTGTGGCGCACCCCGGAGATCGGCGAGCAGACGATCGAGGCGATGATGACGCCGCCGCCCGAGGAGCGCGCCGTCCTGTTCGAGGGCCTCGGCATGCCGGCCGAGATCGCCCACCGCGTCGCGGCCGGCAACGACGAGACCATGGGCCGGTGCATCCTCGCCCTCTACCGCTCGGCCGACCCCGACGACCTGCGCACCGTCTGGGACGCGCTCGAGACCGCGGCGACGCGCCCCGGGCTCGTCCTGGTGCCGACCGAGGACCACTACGTGGGTCCGGTCGAGAACTCGCGGGCCGTGGCCGAGAAGGCGGGCGCCCGCACCGTCGAGCTCCCCGGCCTCGGGCACTGGTGGATGTGCCAGGACCCGGTGGGCGCCGCGGCGACGCTCGTCGACTTCTGGGCCTCGGTCTGACCGGAGTGCGTCAGTCGGCGAGCTGTTCGGCCAGGAGCTCCAGCGCGGCGACGGCGAAGGCCACCATGTTCCGCGTGCGGTCGGCGTCGCCGGTGAGCACGTGGCGGGCGACGGTGCCGTCGGGGCCGTGCACGCCGACCCAGGCGTGGCCGGGCGGGTCGCCGTAGGGGTTGCCGTCGGGGCCGGACGCGCCGCCCTCGCCGATGCCCCAGGTCGACCCGACCCGTCGGGCGATCGACTCCGCCAGGTACCGGACCCAGGGCTCGCTGGCGCCGCGCAACCCGGCGGGCGCCTCGATCGTGCCGGCGACGAGGCCCTTCGCCGCGGGGCGGGTGTAGATCGTGGCCGCACCGAGGTAGTACGCCGACGCACCGGGGCGGGCGAGCAGCGCGGTCGACACCAGACCGCCCGAGGACCCGTCGGCCACGGTGACCGTCTCGCCCCGCTCGACCAACCGGTCGCCGACCCGGGTGCCGAGCGCGAGCAGTGCGGTGAGGTCCATGCCGGAGGCCATGCGGTCCGGCATCGTAGGCTCCCGACCGTGATGCGAGTGGTGGGGCGGGAGTGACGGGGCCGGACACGTTCGAGACGCTGACGGTCGCGGTCGACGGACCGACGGCGACGCTGTGGCTCGACCGTCCCGACAAGCTCAACCCGCTGTCGACCACGACGCTGCTCGAACTCGAGCGCGCCGCCCGGTGGCTCGACGACCAGCCCGGCCTCAAGGTCGTGGTGGTGGGCGGACGGGGTCGGGCGTTCAGCGCCGGGGCCGACCTGTCGACGTTCTCGGGCCGAGCCGCTGGCAGCAGTGACCGTGACGGCGCGCCGTCGGTCGACCCGCTCATCGAGCGCGACGCGGGCTGGCGCATGGGGCGGGCGTTCGAGGAGCTGCGGGCCGTCACCGTCGCCCGCATCCAGGGCTGGTGCGTTGGCGGCGGCGTCGTGCTGGCGGCGGCCTGCGACCTGCGGGTCGCGTCGAGCGACGCCCGGTTCTCGATCCCCGAGATCGACCTCGGCATCCCGCTCGCCTGGGGCGGCATCCCCCGCCTCGTCCGCGAGATCGGACCGGCGCGCACCAAGGAGCTGGTGATGACCGGGCGCCGCTTCGACGCCGACGAGGCCGAGCGCCTCGGCTTCGTGAACCGGGTCGTGGCCGAGGAACGCCTCGACGTCGAGATCGCCGAACTGGTCGAGCAGCTCGCCGCCAAGTCGCGCTATGCGCTGCTCGCCACGAAGGTGCACACGAACGCGGTGACCGAGGCGATGGTGAGCACCGGCCGGTCGTGGGGCGACGCCGACAACCTGGTCGCCGGCCTCCACGACGCCGAGGGTGCCGAGATCCGCCGCCGCTACCTCGACCGACGCCCGTGACCACCTCCACCCCCTCCGGAACTGGCAGGACGAGCGGAACACCCCGAGCGACGCTCGGCGTCGTGATGGCGCTCCTGCTGCTGATCGGGCTCGCCGGCCCGGTCGCCGCCGACGACGCGCCCCGAGCGACCCCGACCCCGACCTCGCCCTCGCCCGCACCGGCAGGCCTGGCCGGGCCGGCGGGCTACGTCGACGCCGTGCACCGCGTGTTCCTCGGGCGGGGTGCGACCCCGGTCGAGCTGATCCGGTGGGTCCCGACGATCGAGGCCGGCGACCGCGACGCCCTCACCCACGCCCTCGCCATCACCGACGAGTGGGCCGGGGCCCGGGTCGACGAGCTCTACGTGCGCATCCTCGGGCGGCCGACCGAGCCCGGCGGGCGGGGGTACTGGGTGGCCCGCATCGCCGAGGGCCACACCGTCGAGGCCATCGCCACGTTCCTGTTCGCCAGCGACGAGTACTTCGTGCGGGCCGGGGCGACCGACGCCCGCTTCGTCGACGGGCTGTTCGCCGACCTCCTCCGCCGGCCCGCCGACGACGGCGGCCGGTCGTTCTGGCTGCGCCAGCTCGGTGCGGGCCGGACGCGCAGCGAGGTGGCGAAGGCGTTCTACGACTCGATGGAGTCGCGACGCGACCGCGTGCAGGTGCTGTTCTCCGGGGTGCTCGGGCGCGGTCCCGACCCGTCCGGCCACGGCTACTGGGCCGACCAGGTCCTGACCGTGGGCGACGTCGCCCTCGCCGCGTTCCTCGCATCGAGCGACGAGTTCTACGTCCGCACGGCCGGCGAGGCGCCACCCGCGACCCTCGGGCGGGGACGGGGCACCGGCTTCCAGCCCTACGCGACGACCGGGGGCATCGCCCTCCACCACCCGGCCGCGGTCGTCGCCCTCGTCGGGTTCCACCAGTCGAGCCACGACGGCGGGCAGGGCCAGTGGGCGGTGCCCGGGCGGGTGGGCTCCGTCGTCATGCCGAGCCGGGGCCGCGGCACCGGCCGCACCACCGCGGCCGACATCCCGGTGCCGCCCGACACCGAGATCCGGTCGCCGGTCACCGGCACGGTGCTCGAGGCCCACACCTACGCGCTCTACTGCCGCTACCGCGACGACCGCCTCGTGATCGCGCCCGACGAGCACCCCGGGTGGGAGGTCGTCGTGCTGCACATCGACGGCGTCTCGGTCGCACCGGGCGACCGGGTCGTCGCCGGCGTCACGCCGATCGCGCCGCGGTCGACCGTGCTGCCGTTCGCGTCACAGGTCGACCGGTACGTGCCGTCGCCGTCGTGGCCGCACGTGCACATCGAAGTCGTCGACCCGTCGATCCCCGACCGGCCCTCGGGCGGCTGCTGAGCCGACTCGCCGTGCGCCGCCGTCGGGTCGCCGTCCTCGCGCTCGTGGCGACGCTCGGTCTGGCGGCGCTCGCCGGGGCGCTCGTCGGAAGCGGCGCGCCCCGCGCCGACCCGCTCGTCGTCCGGGTCCGGGCGACGGGCTGTGGACCGGTTCCCGCCACCGCGCTCGGGTTCACGGTCGACGGGAGTCGCATCGCCACCGTGGCGCATCACGTACTCGGCGCCCACGATGGCAAACAGGTAGGCCTGGGCGATGAGCACGGGACTGGGGTCGGAGGCGGCCACCGCCGGCATGTCGTCGGCCTCGCCGCGGATAAGGAACTCCATGATTTCCCGCCCCACCGTGGCCAGCAGGGCGCTGTGGGGCACGCTGCCACGACCGTCCGGGCTGTCGCTGGCACGCAGGAGCTGGCTGGAGAGATTGAGGAAGTGGTCCTGGGAATTGCGCAGCAGGGCGTTCTGCTGCTTGAAGCGCTCCAGTCCTTCCCGCTTTTCCTGCCA
>JBHIXO010000015.1:0-28233 GCA_041984725.1 Acidimicrobiales bacterium
GTGTGCGGCGCTCCCGGGTGGGGGGAGCGGTGGGACCTACAGGTCCGTGAAGACGATCCGCTCCGCGTTGGTCGGCGGATCGAGGATCTCGGGGTAGCCACCCGGCAGCGGGTAGCCGCCGTCGGTGATCGTGCCGCCGAGCGTGCCCTCGATGTAGGCGGCGACGGCCTGCTGGTCGGTCACGCCCACCGGCGTGAACGGGCCGAAGCCGAGCGCCTCGAACGGGTAGTCGTCGCCGCCGTTGGCCGTGAAGGCCGGCAGCACGAGGCTGAACCCGTCGGTGAGAGCGGCGCCGTCGGCGGTGCGGATGTTCGACACCCGCTCGCCCTCGGCGGCGCCCCGGTCGACGTCGACCAGCAGGTTCGACAGCTGGGCGAAGGCGCCGTTGCCGCCGAAGTCGGCGTAGGCGTGCTCGAGGATCCCGTCGAGCTGGTCGACGGTCACGTCCTCGAACACCGACACGAAGTTGCCGAACGGCGAGATGTCGAACGTGTCGAGCAGCGTGACGTCGCCCGCCTCGATGACCGAGTCGTTGCGGATGCCGCCGCCGTTCGTGAGCCCGACGAAGGTCGCCGTGTCGTCGAGGCCGAAGTCGGCGGCCTTGTCGATCGCCGTCTGCCGGTACGAGTCGGCGACGAGGTTGCCGATGTTGGTCTCCTGGGTCCGGATGTGGGACCGGAGGCCGTCGAGGTCGACCTGGCTCGTGCCGATCACCGTCGTCGCCAGCTCGGACAGGTAGTCCTCGACCGGGGCGACGATGTTGGCGGCGACGTAGGGGTCGTCGGCGACGGCGTCGGGGTAGCCGGCGCCCGCCACCCGCACCATGCGGGACAGGCGATCGTCGACGCCCACGAGCTCGCCGGCCTCGTCGAAGATCGTGACGAGGCGGCCGACGTACTTGAAGTTGCCGGACGTGGTCACGATCGGGACCGAGCTGCCCTCGGCGTACGTCGGGTACGAGGTCTCGATCTCGTCACCGGGCACGAGCAGCTCGCCCGGCGTGGCCAGGACCTCGTCGCCGCCACCGGCGACCACGATGTCGACGCCGTCGAGCATCGGGGTGAGCTGGATGTCCTCGTCGAGGCCCTGGAGGTGGCTGATGAGGACGATGATGTCGGCACCGTCGTCGGCGGTGAGCGTCGCGGCCTCGTCGTTGATGATCTGGGCGACGGTGTCGAAGTCGACGGCACCGGCGTCCTCGGGGTCGGCGCCGAGCACGATCACGTCGCCGGGCGACGAGATGACGGGCAGGGTCGGCGGGGTGATGCCGATCACGCCGACGGTGTGGCCGCCGATCTCGACGGTGGTCGACGGCGCCAGCTTGCCGGCGGCGATCTGGGCCTGCAGGTCGGCGTTGTTCGAGAAGTCGAGGTTCGCCGACAGGAAGACGGCCTGGTCGTCGTCCTCCATCCCGTCGATCAGCTGGGCGGTGACGCCGGGGCCGAAGTCGAAGTCGTGGTTGCCCAGGTCGATGGCGTCGTAGTTGAGGTAGTCGAGGAGCAGTGTGTCGAAGAACGGCACGTCGTTGGCCTCGCTGTTCTCCACGCTGGCCGTGAACTCGGGGCCGGCGAGGAAGTTGTCGCCGGAGGTGACGCGCAGCACGCCGACCTCGGCGCAGTTGTCGCGCTCGAGGTTGGCCCGGGCGACCTCGGTGAACATCCGCGTGGCGAAGCGGGCGGCGCCGCCGAAGTCGGAGAGGCCGGAGCCGGCGTCGATCAGCTGCGACTCGCCGTCGTTGTTGTGCAGGACGGTCAGGCACAGGTCTCCGGCGACCGCGGCGGGCACCAGGCGCGTGGCGAGCTCGGACTCGCCCTCGGCCGTGATGGCGCCCGTCCCGCCGACGATGCGGACCAGCTCGAGCAGGTCCCACGAGGCGAGGATGCGGTCGGCGACCGCCTGGTTCGAGACCACGTCCGGCGGGACGATCAGCATCGACTGGCCGGTCGCGCCGGCGGCGGCGCCCATGGCGAGCGAGTCGGCGAACGTCGTGCCGACGCCGAGCCACTTGGCGACGGGCGAGAGACCGTTCTGCACGGCGGTGTCGTAGACGGCGGCCGAGGTCTCGTAGCGGTTGGCGCCGGCGATGCGGCTCACGTCGAAGCCGGGGTCGTCGGGGACGAGGGCGTCGCCGGGGAACTGCAGCTGGGGCAGGACGTCGTCGGACACGACGCCGGTGCCGCCGATGATGACGATGTCCTCGGGCGACAGGCCCGACAGGCGGAACTCGATCACCTCGGGCACGGAGTCGGCGTTGATCGGCAGGATCGGGGCGCCGATGAAGCCGGCGTAGGCGCCGACGCTCATGGCGTCGGGCCAGGTGAACCCGTTGACCACGAACACGGTCCCGGCCTCGTCGTCGCCGACGAGCTCGTCCGTGACCTCGACGGCGGTCTCGAAGCGGGTGGCGCCGGCCAGGCGCTCGACCGAGAGGCCGGCGTCGAGGAGGGTGGCCTCGGCGGCCTCGGAGACGGCGGCGGCGCCGCCGAGCACGTAGACGGTGGTGACGCCGAGGCGCTCGAGCTCGTCGAGGACGACCTGGGGCACGTCGTCGGTCGGGGTGAGCAGGAGCGGACCGCCGAGCGCGGCGGCGAGGGGCGCGCCGGTCAGGGCGTCGGCCGGGTCATCGCTGCGGCCGAGGACGGCGAAGTCGGCGGTCTCGAAGGTGGCCTTCGACACCTCGACGGCGGTCTCGATCCGGGACGCACCCGAGACGCGTTCGACGGCGACGTCCTCGGGGAGCGTCGCCGTCGGCATGGGTTCGTCGGGGACGACCGCTCCCGCGGTCGTGGGCAACAGGATCGTCGCGGCGGCCACGGCCACCGCGAGTCCTGAGCCGCGCAGGCGTGCGCTGCGGTGCATTCGCTTCTCCTCAGGGTTCGGGGAACGGTCGACACTGAATCGTCGGCCGATGGCGGGATCGTGGCACAGAGGTGAACGGGGCGTGGCCGTTTCCCGAACGACCGCCCAGGACGACCAGGCCCGGTGTCTCGGCTACATCCGGCGGATCGCCGGTGTCCGGATGCCGGGACCGAAGCGCTCGACGTCGTGGCCCGACATGCCGATCAGGCGCTGCACCCGGCCCCGCTGGCCCGTCCACCGTTCGACGAGGTCGAGCATCTCCTCGTCGCTGCCTCGCGGCCGGCCCGTGAAGAAGGAGCACGTCGAGTGGCTCATCCAGTAGTCGCCGACGATGATGGCGTCGGGGTCGCCGAGTGCGGTGCGGGCCACGCCGTTCACCGTCCAGGGGCCGAGGCCGGGCACCGCCCGCATGCGGCCGTACGCCTCGGGGAGCGGGAGGTCGACGACCTCGGCGAGTCGGCGGGCGTGCCGGGCGACGGCGACCAGGGTGCGGGCCCGCGACCGTTCGACGCCGCGTTCGTGGAACCACCAGGTCGGCTGACCGGCCAGGCGGGCGGGGTCGGGGGGCAGCAGGACCTCGAGCGGGCCGGGTGCCGGACCGCCGAGGTCCCGGCAGAGCTCCGACCAGGAGCGGCCCGCCTCGCGCGACAGCACCCGCTGGCCGAGCACGCGGCCGAGGAGGCCGTCGACGACGAGGCCCGTCGCCGTGTGGCGGACCCCCGGGTTGCGCCGGTTCACCTCGTCGAGGACCGGATGGTCGAAGCGCAGTGGGCGGGGGTCGTCGTGGCGGCCGACGAGGTGGTCGCCCCGGGCGCACAGCCACTCGGCGCCCGGTCCCCAGGCCTCGACGAGGAGGTGGGTCGGCGGCTCTCCGGGCGTCGTGAAGCGGGCGCCGACCGGTCCGTCGGGCGTGCGGCCGCCGAGCACGACCACGCCGGTGCGGGCCCGGTGGGTGGGGTCGGCGGCGGTCCCGGCCGAGGGCACCGAGCGACGGACGTCGAAGGGGCCGTCGAGCTCGATCCGGGCCTCGGCGTCGGGCGACTCCATCGCCCCGGGACGGTACCGGGCGGGTGACAGGGCGCCGCCCCGAGCGGTAGAACCGGAGCATGCCCGTTGCGCCCGATGGACTGTCCGTGTCCGCATCCGCTCACGTCGACGCCCCGCCCGAAGAGGTGTTCGCCTTCCTGTGCCGGCCGGTCAGCCACGCCGAGATCAGCGGCGACGGCTCGGTCAAGGGTGAGCGCCACGGGCCCGAGATGCTCTCGGCCGAGGGCGACACGTTCGGCATGTCGATGAAGATGTACGGCCTGCCCTACCGGATCACGAACAAGGTGGTCGAGTTCGAGGCCGGCAGGAAGATCGCCTGGTGCCACCCCGGCCGCCACCGCTGGCGGTGGGAGGTGGCCCCGGCCGACGGCGGCGGGACCACGGTCACCGAGACGTTCGACATGTCGACGTCCCCGCTCAAGCCGGTGCTCAAGCTGCTCGGCTACCCCAAGGGCCACCAGGAGAACGTCGAGCGCAGCGTCGCCAACGTCGCCGCGCACTTCGCCTGACGCGCTCGGGTCAGCCGGGCGACGCCTCCTCCCAGCGGCGGACGAGCGTCTTCGGGGCGACCTTCCGGAAGCTGTCCTCGACGATCCCCGCCACCTCGTCCCAGTCGGGATCGCGGTCGAGGCGGTAGCCGACCCACCCGAGGTGGCCGACGTAGGCCGGCCGGTAGAAGCGCTCGGGGTCCTGGGCGACCATCTCCTCCTGCACCCCGTCGGGGGCGGGCGCCCAGATGCCGAGGATCCCGTCGCCGTGGTGGTCGTCGTGGAACGTGACCAGCGTCTTCTTCCCCCGGACGAAGAACGTCGGCGCCCCGTGGCTCGGGCGCTCCTCGATCTCGGGGAACCGGGCGCAGACGGCCCGCAGCCTTTCGAGGGCCTCGTCCCGGTCCACCCGGCGTCCTGCCCCGTCCTCGCTGCGCACGGGCCGAGGGTATCCCCGGCCACGACCGGCGATCTCGGTACCGTTCGCCGGGTATGTTCACGGCCCGCGCCCGGCCGGGTGCTCCCGCGCTCCGCACCGTGGTGGTCGCGCTCGCCGCCGGCGTCGTGGCGTTCGGCAGCGCCGGCGTCGGCCTGCTGACCCCGGCCGCCACCGACCCGCCCACCACCGCGGTGCGCGTCGGCGCCGCGATCGTCGCCCTCGCCGCCGTCGCCGTGCTGGTGCGCGTCGAGGGGCCGCTGCACGGGACCCGCACCCTCACGGTCGTGGCCGTGGCCGGCGCGCTGACCACGATCGCCACGCTGCCGTTCTCGCCCGTCACCATCGGCGACGTCGACCTCCCCGGACCCGAGGACCCCAGCGGTCCTGCCGTCGACGAACCCGGCACCGTCGTGCTCGACCGGCCCGGGGGAGGCGTGCCCCCGTCGGTCGTCGGCACGCTCGTCCTGCCGCCCGGCGCCCGCCTCGAGGTGCGCGGCGACGAGGTGGTGCTGACCCTGCCCGACGGCACGACGACGGTCCTCGGGCGGACCGCTCCGAGCGCCGGAGCCGAATCGGCGACGGCGGCGGCCCCCGGGGCGCGAGTGGACGTCGGCGTCGTCGACGGTGTCGTGACCCGGGGCGACGGGGGTGCGATCGGCGGTGAGACCCCGCTCGGCGGCGTCGCCTTCGAGGTCGAGGGTGGCGTCAGCGTGGTGGTCGACGGCGAGGTCGTGCCCGTGCCCGACCCGCTCGCTCCGGCCGAAGGTGAGGCAGAACCAGGCGCCGGGGCCTACGACGCGGTGCTCGCCGTCCTGCTCGCCGCGTTCGCCCTCCTCGCGTTCGCGCCGCCGGTGGTGCGGGTCGCGGAGCGGCTGGGGCCGCTGCCCGTCCTCGACGACGAACCCGAGCCCGACCCGGTCCCCACACCGCCCGCCACGGTCGAGGCCGGGCTGGCCGACGTGCTCCGCGCCATGCTGGCCGACCCCGACCCCCGCACCGCGGTGATCGGCGCCTATGCGCGACTGCTCGGCGCCCTCGGCGAGGCCGGATTCCCGCGCCGCCCGGAGGAGACCCCGCACGAGCACCTGTGGCGCAGCCTCGGCGCGGCCGGCGTGCGCCGGGCGCCCCTGCACCGCCTCGCCGAGCTGTTCGTGCGGGCCCGGTTCACGCCCCACCCCGTCACCGAGGCGCACCGCCAGGCCGCCATCGGCGCTCTCGCCGACGCCGTCGCCGACCTGCGCCTGCCCGCTCCCGACCTCGAGGGCGTGGGGGCGGACCGGTGAGCGCGCTCGACCGTCGCCTGGCGACGATGGCCGTCGCTGCGGTGCTGGTCGGTGCCGTCGTCGCGCTCCTCGCCCCCCAGCACGCAGCCACGCTCGTCGCACTCGCCGCCGGCACCACGGTCGTGGTCGGCGCGGCACTCGCCCTGCTGCTGGTGGCGCCGCTCGCCGCGGCCGCCCGTCCGGCGTCGGCCCTCGACCACCCACCCGGCCCGGGCGCCGAGGCGCTCGAACCGGCCGGGCTGCGCGACGCCCGCCGCGACCTCGGCCGCTCCGGCGGGACGGGTCCCGTACCCGAGCCCGTGCGGCAGCGCCTCGCCGTCGCCGCGCAGCTCCACCTCGTGCGCGTCGGCCTCGACCTCGACGGGCGCACGCGAGCCGGGACGCCACGTGCCACCGCCCGCGGGATGCTGCGGGCCACCACCTACGACCTGCTCACCGGGGCGGGCACCCCCGGCCCACGGGCCGCGACCGCCCCGACCGCAGCCACTGCGGCCGCCGCCGTCCACCGCACGCTCGACGAGCTCGAAGCGCTCACCGCAGAGGAGACCCGACGATGACCGCCGTCGACCCCGACCACCGCCCCGCCGAGGGCGAGTCCGCCGCACCCGCGTCCGGCCCGGAGCGCCGCGCCGCCGCGGCGGCCGACCTCGCCGCCGACGTCGCCGAGGAGATCGGCCGCGCGGTGGTCGGCAAGCGCGACGTCGTCGACCTCGTCCTCGCCGCCGTCCTCGCCCGGGGCCACGTCCTGCTCGAGGACGTGCCCGGCGTGGCCAAGACGCTGCTCGCCCGGTCGCTGGCGACGGCGTGCGGGCTCGGATTCCGCCGGGTCCAGTTCACCCCCGACCTGCTCCCCGCCGACATCACCGGGTCGGTGGTCCTCGACCTCGCGTCGCGCACGCCGACGTTCCGGCCCGGACCGGTGTTCACCGAGATCCTCCTCGCCGACGAGATCAACCGGGCCCCGGCCAAGACCCAGGCCGCCCTCCTCGAGGCGATGCAGGAGGGGCAGGTCACCATCGACGGCGACCCCCACGACCTGGGGAGGCCCTTCGCCGTCGTCGCGACGCAGAACCCGATCGAGGCCGAGGGCACGTACCCCCTGCCCGAGGCCCAGCTCGACCGGTTCCTCGTGCGGGTCGGGATCGGCTACCCCGACCTCGACGACGAGCGCGCCATCGTCGCCGCCCGCCTCGCCCGCACGACCGCCGACGTGACGATCGAACCGGTGGTGTCCCGGCAGACGTTCGTGTCGATGCAGGCCGCGGTCGAGGACGTGCACGTCGACGACTCGCTCGTCGACTACGCCCTCGCGCTCGTCCGGGCAACCCGCGACGAGCCCGACATCGCCATCGGTGCCAGCCCGCGCGGGTCGCTCGCGCTCGTCGGCCTCGCCCGGGCCTGGGCGCTCGTGCGGGGCCGGGACTACGTCGGTCCCGACGACCTGCGCGCCCTCGCCGTGCCGGTCCTCGCCCATCGCATCACGCTCGACGACGACGCGTGGGTCCGCGGCACGCACGCCGACGACGTGGTGCGCCGCGTCATCGACCGGGTGCCCGCGCCGTCCTGGTCGTGAGCGCCGGCGTGGGTCCGACGGTCGGCGCCGACCGCCGGTTGGTGCCGCTGACCGTCGCCGTCGTGGTCGGCCTGGTCGCCACCGTGCTGACCGGGGCGCCCGGGTTCGCGGCCGCCGCCGTTCCCGCCGCAGTCGCGTTGGCACTCGGCCGGGGCCGGGCCCCCGGGGTCCAGGTCGTGCCCGGTGCGACGCCGACGCGGGTCCTCGAGGGCGACCGCTGGGTCCTCGACGTCGCGGTGCACGTGTCGACCCCCTGCGACGTCGACCTGCTCGTGCACGACGTCGCCGGCCACACGGTGATCGACGGGGCCACCTTCGCCGGTCGCGTCGAGTCCACGGCGACGCTGCCGGTCGAGCTCGAAGCCCAGCGGTGGGGTCGTCACCGGCTCGGCACCGTCACCGTGCGGGCCCGCCGCCCGCTCGGTCTGCTCGGGGTCGACCGCACCGTCCCGATCGACGGCACGGTCCGCGTGCTCCCCGCCGCCGGCCGGGTCGACGACCTGCTCCGACCCCACCGGCCGCGCAGCGCCGCCGGCGCACATCCCGCGCCCGTGCGCGGCCCCGGCACCGACTTCGCCGACCTCCGGCCCTACGCCCCCGGCGACCGGCTGCGCGACCTCTCCTGGACGGCGTCGGCGCGCAGCGACCAGCCGTGGGTCGTCGTGCACCACCCGGAGCGCACGGGCGCGGTCGTGCTGGTGCTCGACACGTTCGGCGAGCACGACGCGCCTGCCGGTGCGCTCGACCGCGCCGCCCGGGTCGTGTGGGGACTGGCCCGCCACCACTTGGCGAACGGCGACCGGGTCGGCCTCCTGGCTTCCGGCCCGGCCCCGCGTTGGCTCCCGCCGATGGCCGGCCGCCGAGCGCGGTGGCAGGTGCTCGACGCGCTGCTCCTCGCCCGGTCGGCCGACCGCGAGCGTCGGCGCGCCGGAGACGCCCACCCGAGCGGCGTCCCCGCCGACGCCTTCGTGCTCGGCGTGTCGCCGCTGCAGTCCGACGCCTTCGTCGCCGAGCTGGTGCACCACCGCCGGCTCGGCCGGCCGACCGCGCTCGTCGCCGTCGGGGTCGCCGACCTGCTGGCGCCGCCCGCCGACGAGGTCGAGCGCGCCGCCCGACGTCTCTGGGCGCTCGACGCCGACCGGCGGCGCGCCAACCTCGGCCGCGCCGGGGTGCGCAGCGCCGTCGTCCACGACGACGTGACGCCGGCGATCCACGCGCTGTCGCGCGCCCCCCATCGCGGGCTGGTGCGGTCGGCGTGAGCACCCGCGCGCTCGCCGTCGTCTGCGGGGTCGCGGTGCTCGTGCTCGCCGCGCTGCCGCTCGGGTCCGCCTGGTGGCTGGTCGCCGCCGTCGGCGCGGCTGCGGCGGCCGTCGCCTCCCACGCGCCGCGGGCGGCGACGGTGCAGGCGGTCGCGGCCGTCGTGCTCGCCGGCGCGACCCCGGGCGACCGCTGGTGGCTGTGGGTGGTGCTCGGTGTCGGCACGGTCGCGTCGATCGAGCTGCAGGCCGTCGCCGACCGGGTCACCGTCGTGCGGCTCCGGCCGTCGTGGCGCGGTCCGCTGGTCGTCGTGGCCGCCGCTTCGGCCGTGGCCACCGGCGTGGCGGTCGTGGGCGCGGTCGACACCGATGCGTCGGTCCCGCTGACGTTGGTCGCCGCGGCCGGTGCCGTCGCCGTGCTGCGAGCGTCGGTCCTGCGAGGTCGCTGAACCCGGTCGGTCCGCTCAGTCCGCGGCGGCGAGGTCGTCGAGTCGGCCGAGGAGCGTCGTGGTCGTCCGCCAGTTGCGGATCGTCATGTGCTGGTACTCGGGCGTCTGGCTGATCCGGCTCATGCGGCTCTTCGTGCGCTCGGCCGACAGCCGGCGGAAGTACACGCAGCCGTCCCCGGCCCACGCCTCGTCGACTCCCTCGCGCAGGTTGAACGCGGCGCAACCCTGCTCGCCGGAGACCTCGTCGGTGAGGAAGGCGACGTCGAGGTGGTACGTGTCGGGCTCGTCGGCGAAACCGGGAGGCGCGTCGGCGACCACGCCCGCGAGCCGCCCGTGCGACCGCACGACCACGACGAGACGCACGCCGAGGCGATCCTCGAGCAGCGTCGCGATCGATGCTGCGAGATCGGAGGCGGGGCCGTCGGCGGTGAACGTCACGTTGCCCGACTGGATGTAGGTGCCCACGTCGGCGTAGCCGCCGTCGGTGAACGCGGCGCGCAGGTCGGCCATCGAGATGATGTTCTTGCCGCCGACGTTGATGCCCCGCAGCAGGGCGACGTGCGGTGTCAAGTCGGGTCGGCGAGCGTGGCGACGACGTCGAGCTCGGCGCCCTCGGCCGTCGTGAGCTCGCCGACCGAGCCGGCCTCGACGACGTCGTCCCGGACCGAGGCGAGGGCCGCGAGCCGCTCGGGGGTGTCGGTGACGGTCGCGGTCGTGATCGCGGTCCGCATCGAGACCTTGGCGTCGGACTTGACCCGGCGCAGGGCGGTGAGGACCTCGCCGGCGACCGTGAGCCGGAGGGCGGCGTCGTCGTCGGGGCCGCCGGCGGCGTCGCGCAGGACGTCGGACGACGGCCACGACGACCGGTGGATCGAGCCCTCCTGCCACCACGACCAGACCTCCTCCGTCGTGTACGGCAGGAAGGGGGCGAACAGCTTGAGCAGGGTCTCGAGCGCGAGCCGGAGGGCCACGCGTGCCGAGTCGGCCTCGGGCCCCGTCCCGTAGGCCCGGCCCTTGACCAGCTCGAGGTAGTCGTCGGTGAAGGTCCAGAAGTACGTCTCGGTGCGCTCGAGCGCCCGGGCGTAGTCGTAGTCGTCGAACACGCGGGTCGCCTCGTCGACCAGGCCGGCGAGACCGAGCAGCATCGCCCGGTCGAGCGGTTCGGTGACGGTGGCGCCCTCGCTCGGCTCCGGGATCGAGCCGAGGGCGAACTTCGACGCGTTGAGCAGCTTGATCGCCAGCCGGCGGCCGATCTTCATCTGGCCGGGGTCCTCGGCGACGTCGCGGCCCGGGCCGCCGCCGCAGGCCCAGTAGCGGACGCCGTCGGAGCCGAACTCGGCCAGCAGGTCCATGGGGCCGGCTTTGGCGTTGTCCTTCGACTTCGACAGCTTCTTGCGGTCGGGGTCGACGACGAAGCCCGAGATGGCGGCGTGGCGGAACGGCAGGTCGTCGAACAGTTCGTGGGCCTTCACGACCGTCGAGAACAGCCAGGTGCGGATGATCTCGTGGGCCTGGGGCCGCAGGTCCATCGGGTACACGCGGGCGAAGAGGTCGGGGTCCTCCTCCCACTTCGAGGCGATCTGCGGCGACATCGACGACGTGTTCCACGTGTCCATGACGTCGGGGTCGGCGGCGAACCCGCCCGGCTGGTTGCGCTGGGACTCGTCGTAGCCCGGCGGGACCATCGTCGTCGGGTCGACGGGGAGCATGTCCTCGGGGGCGGCGATCGGGGCCAGGTAGTCGACGTCGCCGTGCTCGTCGATCGGGTACCAGATGGGGAACGGGACGCCGAAGAAGCGCTGGCGCGTGACGTTCCAGTCGCCCTGCAGACCGTTCGCCCAGTCCTCGAAGCGGACCCGCATGTACTCGGGGTGGAACTCGAGGCCCTTGGCCCGCTCGATGATGTCGGACGCCGACGGGTAGCGGATGAACCACTGGTTCGACGTGACGATCTCGAGGGGCTTCTTGCCGTTCTCCCAGAACTTCACCGGGTGGGTGATCGGCCGCGGGTCACCGTCCATGGCGCCCTTGGTGGCGAGCAGTTCGACGATGTTCTTCTGCGCGGTGAAGACGGTCTTGCCGGCGAGCGCCGCGTAGTTCGCGTTGGCCTCGTCCGGGTCCGTCGAACGCCAGACGGTCTCGGCGTCGGCACTCGCCCACGTGAGGTCGCGCTCGAATCGGCCGTCGTGGCGCAGGACCGGCCGGATCTCGAGGCCGAGCTCGCGCCACCAGATCACGTCGGTCGTGTCGCCGAACGTGCAGATCATGGCGATGCCGGTGCCCTTGTCGGGCTGGGCCAGCTCGTGGGCGACGACCGGCACCTCGACGCCGAACAGCGGCGTCGTGACCGTGGTGCCGAACAGCGGCTGGTAGCGCTCGTCGTCGGGGTGGGCGACGAGGGCGACGCACGCCGGCAGCAGCTCGGGGCGGGTCGTGTCGATCCAGACCGGCGACCCGTCGGGGCGCAGGAACGCGAGCTTGTGGTAGGCGCCGGGCAGCTCGCGGTCCTCGAGCTCGGCCTGGGCCACCGCGGTCTGCATGTCGACGTCCCACAGCGTCGGCGCACCCGAGCGGTAGGCCGTGCCCTCGGCGAGCAGGCGGAGGAACGCCTTCTGCGAGATACGGGTCGCGACCGGCCCGATCGTCGTGTACGTCTGGTCCCAGTCGACGGACAACCCGACCGTGGACCACAGCTCGTGGTACTCGGCCTCCATCTCCTCGACGACGGCCTCGCACAACTCGACGAAGTTGGGGCGCGAGATGCGGACGGGGTCCTTGGGCAGCTTCCCCTTGGCGTCCGGCTGCGGCGGCGTGAACGCCGGGTCGTAGGGGAGCGTCGGGTCGCACAGCGTGGCGGTCATCATCTGGACGCGCCGCTCGACGTTGAGGCCGTTGTCGTCCCACCCCATCGGGTAGAAGACCTCCTTGCCCCGCATGCGCTGGTACCGGGCGATGGTGTCCGTGTGCGTGTAGGACATCACGTGGCCGATGTGCAGCGACCCCGACACCGTCGGCGGCGGAGTGTCGATGGAGTACACCTCGTCACGGGTCTTGGTCCGGTCGAAGCGGTACGTGCCCCGCTCGTCCCAGATCGCCCGCCACTTGGCCTCGAGCCCGTCGATCGTCGGCTTCTCGGGGATGCTCGTCACGGCGCGTGAGGGTACCGAGGGCGGTGCGGGCCGCCCCAAGGCGATGGGATCAGCGGGCGAACAGCGCGTCGTGGAAGTCGTTGGTGAAGACGCCGCGCGGGTCGAGGCGCTCCAACGCAGCCGCCGCGTCGTCCCAGCGGTCGCCGGCCGGACGGCCGACGCGGAACCGCTCGCGCAGCCGCTCGGTCGCCTCCTCGCGGCCGGAGAGGTCGCCGGTCATCGCCGGACCGTGCGGCGTGTAGAGGAAGTTCTTCGACCACTCGGGCCGGAAGCGGGCGACCGCCGGGTCGAGGCAGTTCAGGTACGACTCGAGGTCGGTGTAGAAGGCGTCGGCGCCGCGTGACCCGACGAGCGTCAGCGGGTTGATGAACAACACGGTGTCGAGGTCGGGTGCCGTGGGGTCGGGCGACGTCGCGGCGAGCGTCGGGTACGCGCCGAGGGCCCCGTCGAGCCCGCTGGCCCGGATCTCGAGCGGAATGTTCATCGGGTAGAGCCCACGGTCGGCGTACACGCGCTCCAAGCGGCGGAACTCGGCGAAGAAGCCGTGCAGGACGCCCTGCACCCGAGCCCGGGACGTGAGCAGGGCGATGCCGAGCTCCCGGGCCCGGAGCGTCGTCGCCTGGATGTAGAGCTGGGTGTGCCAGGCGGGGCCCCACAGGTCGATCGACGCCGTCGCGAGGAGCCCGGCCGACGCGACGGCCCAGACCAGGTTCGAGAACACCGGGCTCGCCGCGTCGTTGCCCGCCATCAGCTGCTGGGCCAGGTCGGCGATCTCGACGGGGATCTGGTCGGAGAAGGGATAGTTGTACGGGCCCGACGTCCGTCGGGTCCCGAGCGGCTGGCGGGGCGCGACCGACCAGACCTTCAGCCAGTTGTGGTCGGTGTGGGGCGAGTGCAGGGCTTCCAGCCGACCGGCACGCCGCAGGAACGAGGCGAAGGTGCGGGCGCCCGGACGGTCGGGCCCGAACAGCTCCGAGCTCGGGATGTCGACGATGCTCCGGCAGCGCAGCGAGTACGCGGGGACGGTGTCGAGCACGACCTCGAGCACGAAGCAGCGGCCCAGCGAGCAGGCGAGGGCGCGCAGCTCGGGGTCGGCCCGCGTGAACGTGCGGGCGACGAAGCGACCGTCCTGCCACACGGCGGCCGTGAGCTCCGACACGGCGCCGCTCAGGGAGCCGAACGAGGCGGTCGGGTGCGGGATCTCGCCGTCGGCGGGGACGGCCGCGCCGTGGGCGCTGATGGCGAGCATCCCGCCGACCGTGACGTCGCCGACGGCCGGGACCGACACCAGACCCCGGCCCGCGGCGTGCAGCGCCTCGAGGACGGCGGCCGACGTCGCGCCGGCGCCCGCCCGCACCCGGCCGTCGGGGAGCACACGGATGGCGGCGAGCCCGGTGGTGTCCACGAGCACCACGTGGCTGTCGCGGTCGGTGTCGGACGTGATCAGGAACGGCGACCAGCCGTGCTGGAAGCCACGGGCCCGCACCCGCCAGCCAGACCGGGCGCCCCAGTCCGCGACCGCGAGGAGCTGGTCGGGCGACGTCGGCCGGCACGTCCACAGGTCGTCGACCACGAGCTCGCGGGACCAGTTGGCGAACTGCTGCCGGTACAGCGCGACGCCGGCGGGGAAGCCGACCGGACCCGGGTCCGCCGCTGCGGGGGCCAGACGCGCGATCGGCGTCCACGCGGCCGCGACGGCGACACCCGCGCCCAGCAGTCGTCGACGGGTGGGATCCACAGCGCACCTCGACTCCGGCGGCCGCCCGACCGCCCCATCAGAGATTCGACGTCGCCGGCGACCGGTCCTCTTTAACCCGATCTGGCGTCACCGGTTGCGCAGGGTTCGCACGCGGCGACGCCAGATCGATGGCGTTCCGCGAAACTGGCCCGGCGTCAGGCGGCACTCATGTCGATCGGACCGGGGTCGCCGCCCGCTCCGGCGACGACGAGGCGCCCGAGGAAGTAGGTCCAGCCGCCCGCATGCTCGTCGTCGGGGCCCTTCGGCAGGCCGGCGTGGCTCAACTCGACGACGGTCTGGTCGCCGTCGGCGGCGAGGGTCAACGTCACCGTCGTCGACCCGGGCGGGACCTCGGTCTGGCCCTCCCATCCCCACGTGAAGACGACCTTGTTGGGGCGGTCCACCTCGACGTACGTGCCGGCGGCGATGTGCTCGCCGGTCACGTTGAGCCAGAACTTCCCACCGGGCGTGGGGTCGATGTCGGCCTCGACGCCCATCCAGCGCAGCATCTTGTCGGGATCGACCAGGTAGTCGAAGACCTGGTCGGGAGTGGCGTCGATGCGCTCGCTCAGCACGAGGGGTGCGGTGGTGGCGGTGGGCTGGTTCATGGTTGTCGCTCCTGGTTGGCGGTTCGGTTCGGTCGGTGGGTGGCGAGGTCCTGCTCGACGGCGGCCTTGAGGTCGCGCAGCGAGGTGCGCCAGTACTCGTCCAGCCACGTGCGCAGGTCGGCGAGGCCCTCGGGCCGCGCCCGGTAGAAGCGCCGGCGCCCGTCCCGGCGGACGGTGACCAGCTCGGCGTCGCGCAGGACGGCGAGGTGCTGGCTGATCGCCGGTCGGGTCACCGAGAAGTGCTCGGCGATCTCGTTCACCGTGCGCTCGTCGTCACGGACCAGGCGCAGGATCTCGCGCCGGGTCGGCTCGGCGATCGCGTGGGCGGCGGCGTCCATCGGTCGCCACCGTACGCGAATGCGTAAGCGATGTCTAACGTTTCTTGGCGAGCGGCGGCACCGGTAGCGTCCGGTCGTGCCCGGGACCGGCTTCGACCACCTCGTCCTGCTCGTCGCCGATGCCGAGCGCTCGCTCGGCTTCTGGGTCGGGACGCTCGGCCTCGAGCCCGAACGGGTCGAGGAGTGGCGGGCGGGTCAGGTCTTCTTCCCGTCCGTGCGCATCGACGCGACGACCGTCATCGACCTGCTCGAGACACCACCCGACGGCCGCAACACCGACCACCTGTGCCTGGTCGTCGACGAGGACCCGCACGCCATGGCGACCCGCCTCGGTCTCGACGTGCACGACTCGGGACGACGCTGGGGCGCGCAGGGCGAGGCCGAGTCGGTGTACGTGCGCGACCCCGACGGCTACGTGGTCGAGCTCCGTCGCTACGGCTGACCGCCGATCGGTCGAGGTCAGGTCCACTCGACGGGGTGGACGTCCCAGCCCCCGGACAGGCCCTGCAGTTCGAGGTTGCGGGCCGGGCCGAACCCGAGATCGCCGCCGGCCTCTGCGAGCTGCTTGGTCAGCGACGACGCGAGGACCTCGTCGGGTCCGGCCGACGACGCGATCCGCGAGGCGAGGATCACGTTGCGTCCGTAGACGTCGCCGTCGTCGGCGACGACCTCGCCCGTGTGGAGCCCGATCCGGACGTGCAGGTCGTGTTCGGGGTGGCTCGCCCGGTAGCCGGCCATCGCCCGCTGGATGTCGATGGCGGCGAGCAGCGCCCGACGGGCGGAGGTGAACGCCACCATGAAGCCGTCGCCCTGGGTCTTGATCTCGCGACCCTCGTGCCGGGCGAGTTGCTCGCGCACGATCGCGTTGTGGGTGCGTAGCACCCCGAACCACCGCTGATCGCCGAGACGCTCGGCCACGGGCGTGGAGCCGACGAGGTCGGTGAAGAGCAGCGTCAGGGTGCTGCCGTCGAGTCGGGGCTCGACCGTGGGCATCGGGGTCACCGGACCGGAGGTCGGCGGCGGGACGGGCGCTGGAGTCGGCGTGGCCGGTGTGGGGGTCGGCGCGGGTGGCGGCGTGGGCGGCGTCGGGCGCGATGCGAGCGCACGACGACGGTCGTCGTCGCGGTGTCCGACCGTGATCCCGCCCCAGAGGCCATGACCGGTGACGCGGATCCTCGGTCCGGCGTCCCGATCGCCGGCGTCGGGTGTGTCGGTCTTGTCCTCGAGCCCGCCCATGAGCACGAATCCGTCGACCTCGACGGCGACGTTGCGGGGCACGAAGATCTCGATGCCGCCCATCACCGCGACCGCACGGATCTCGACCGTGGTGGATCGGAGCTCGGCGTCGTAGAGGTCGAGGCGGATCCCACCCATCACGGCGACGACCTGGATCTCTGCGGGCACGCGCCACCGGCCCCGGCGTTCCGCACCCCCCATCACGGCCACGACCCGGTTCCGGTCGCTCGGCGCGGGCAGGGGCGTCGCCGGTCCCGGCAGGTCGATCGGGACGACCGCCGGTGGTGACGGTGCAGGTGCGTGGAGGTCGAGGAGCAGTTCCTCGAGCTCGCGGCGGGTCCGGGAGGCGAACGCGGTCTCGGCGCGGTCGCTGAACTCGTCGAGCGTGAGCCGGCCCTCGCCGACCGCGTCGGACAGCAGGTCGACGGCGGCGCGCCGTTCGTCGTCGCTCGCCCGGATGTCACCGTCGGACACGGTCGTCGTCCCTCCTCGCCGCACGGACCGCCGTGCGAGCACGCACGAGTGTGTCCGATCAGGACGGGGAGTGCAGCGGCTCGGGGGTCGCGGATACGTCCTTCGGGCTGTTCGGCCGGGCTCGGTACCCTCGGCCGCGATGTTGCACCTCTTCGACACCGCCACCAGGACCGTCGCGCCGTTCGAGCCGCGCGAGCCCGGGAAGGTCTCGATCTACGCGTGCGGACCCACCGTCTACGGCCCGCCGCACCTCGGCCACGGTCGCAACCAGGTCACCTACGACCTGCTCCGCCGCTACCTGGCCTGGTCCGGCCTCGACGTCACGTTCGTGTCGAACATCACCGACATCGACGACAAGATCATCGAACGGGCCAACCGCGAGGAGCGGCCCTGGCAGGACATCACCGCCAAGTGCGAAGCCGTGTGGTTCGACGCCATGGACCGGCTCGACGTGCAACGTCCCGACGAGACCCCGCACGCCACCGGCTACGTCGACGACATGGTCGCGCTCATCGGTCGGCTCGTCGACGCCGGCGTCGCCTACGAGACCTCCGACGGCGTGTACCTCGACGTCTCGACGGTGGAGGGCTACGGCCTGTTGGCGCACGGGTCGCTCGACGACCTGCGGGCCGGCGCGCGGGTCGAGGCCAACGAGGAGAAGCGGTCGCCCCTCGACTTCGCGCTGTGGAAGAAGGCGAAGCCGGGCGAGCCGTCGTGGCCCGCCCCGTTCGGCGACGGCCGCCCCGGCTGGCACACCGAGTGCGTCGTGATGAGTATCGACCTGCTCGGCGAGGGGTTCGACATCCACGCCGGCGGCGCCGACCTGCAGTTCCCCCATCACGAGAACGAGCGCGCCCAGGCGGTCGCCGAGCACAAGGACTTCGCCCGTCTGTGGTTCCACCACGGGATGGTCGAGATCGACGGCGAGAAGATGTCGAAGTCGCTCGGCAACGTCCGCAACCTGCTCGACCTCATGGATGCGTACGACCCGCGGGCGTTCCGCCTGCTGATCCTGCGCGCCCACTACCGCCGGTCGATGGACATCGCCGACGACACCCTGCGCGACGCCGAGGAGGCCGTCGCCCGGCTCGACTCGCTCGCCCGCCGCTTCGCCGACCGCGTCGCGGGGGTCGACCCGGACCCCGACGTCGTGGCGCGGTTCCGCACGGCGATGGACGACGACCTCAACACCCCGAACGCCGTCGCCGCCGTGTTCGACGCGGTGCGCCGGGCCAACGCCGACGACGACCTCGCCGCAGCCGCGGCCGCGATCGAGCTCGCCGGGGTCCTCGGGCTCCGGCTCACGACGGGGGCGGCCGAGGTGCCCGACGACGTGCTCGCCACGGCCCGGGCGCGCGACGAGGCCCGGGCGGCGAAGGACTACGCGACCGCCGACCGCATCCGCGACGAACTCACCGCGGCAGGCTGGGTCGTCGAGGACACTGCCGACGGCACGCTGGTGCGGCCCGGCTGACGGGCGGGGGAGCGAGCCGGGTCAGCGACCGAGGCCGAGCCCGCCGAGGGCGCCCTCGACGAGGTCGTTGACCGGCTGCACGACGGGGGCGAGCGGCGCCAGCGGGCCGCCGACCTCGATCACCGAGTCGGACTCCTCGGGGGCCGAGCCGATCTGGATCGGGCCGACGGTGATCCCCGGGGTGTCGTCGACGTCGACGGCGATCGGGAGCAGGCCCTGGTCCGACAGGTCGACCTGGACCTCGGGCAGCGAGCCGGCGGGGATCGCACCCTCGGGCACCAGCGGCACCACGACGGCCGGGCCGTCGGTGTCGGCGGGGTCGACCCCGTTCGGCGCGACCGGCGTCGGCGTCGGCGACGATGGACGCGAGGGCGTCACGGGGTCGAGATCGGCCGGGGTGGGCGCGACCGAGTCGGGCGACAGCGGGGCGACCTCGGGCGGCTGGATCGGCGAGACCGGCGCCAGCGGCGTGTTCGGGGCGATGGCCGGGAACGAGGGATCCTGGCCGGCACGGCGGGCCGCGGCGACCGGGGCCGTGAAGCCGGCGAGGTCGATGGGCTCCGGCGTGGCGATCTCGTTCACCAGCGGGGCGATCGGTGCGGCGGCGACGTCGTCGTCGCCGTCGAGGTCCTGCACGCCGAACAGGGCGGCGCCGACCACGCCGACCACGGCGGCGAAGGCGCTCACGCCGGCGAGGATCTTCTCGGCCGTGGGTGACAGGAAGCTGGTGCCGGCGGTGGCCGTGGCGACCGCGAGCCAGGCCGCCTTCACATCGGTGTCGTCGGTCGGGAGCGGGCGGGCGAGCAGCACGAGGCGCCCGGCGGGATCCATGACGTCGGCATGGGCGGTGGCGCAGGTCTCGCAGAGGTCGAGGTGACGTTCGAGGGCGGCGACGCCGTCGGCGTCGAGGGTGCCCTGGGCGTCGGCCCGGATGCGCTCGACGGCGCGGGTGCAGGTCGTCGGGCAGTCGGCGTAGGCCGAGGCGAGGTAGTGCTCGCGGAACCCGGACGTGGCGCGGTCGGCGAGGGCGATGATCTCGCCCGTGCCCTGGCCGAGCACGGCACCGACCTCGCCGCGGCCGAGGCCCTCGACGTCGGTCAGCCACAGCGTGGTGCGCCAGTGCTCCGGGAGCGTGGCGAACACCGTGGCGACGGTCGCCAGGTCGGCGTCGTGGGGGAGCACCCGGGGGGAGCGGTCGTCGCGCTCGCGCAGGAGGTCGACGGCGGCGTTGCGGATGGCGGTGAGCAGGGTGACCCGGAATGCCCGACCGGCGGCCCGACCGGCCCGGATCGCGGTGAACGCGGTGGCCGAGCCGTCGACGAGGACGCGCTCGGTATCGGCGGGGTCGCCGGTGATGGCCAGCGCCAGCCCCCACGCGTGGGTGGCCTCGCGGCGGTAGAGCTCGCCGAACGCGGCGTCGTTGCCGGCGGCGGCCTCGGCGAGCAGGGCGTGCTCGGCGGTGCTCGGGTCGAACGTCGTGGCGGTGGTCGTCGTCGAAGCCATGGTGGTGTCCGTTCGTCTCACTCGTTCGTGGATCGGGTGCGCAGAGGTCGTCGGTCGGTCCCGGGACACTTCTCCCCGTGGTCGGGACCCTCCTGCGTTCACTACGGATCGTAATGGAAACGCTACAAATCGGCCGTGTCGGACGGAAGCGCCGAATCCGGCACGAACGCCGCCACGCTCGGGCCGACCGTCGGCGGGCCCTCGGGTTGCCGACCGGTGGTTACTCGGCAGTAACTTGGTGGGGTCCGGCGCACGCGACCCCAGGAGTCCCCCGATGGCCGAGTTCTCCCTCGAGTTGACCGACGACCAGATCCAGATCCGTGACTGGATCCACGAGTTCGCCAAGGACGTCGTCCGGCCGGCGGGCCAGGAGTGGGACGACCGCGAGGAGTTCCCGTGGCCGATCGTGCAGGAGGCCGCCAAGATCGGGCTCTACGGCTTCGACTTCTTCGCCAACATGTCGATGGCCGACCCGACCGGCCTCATGATGCCGATCGCCCTCGAGGAGCTGTTCTGGGGCGACGCCGGCATCGCCTTGTCGATCTTCGGATCTGGCCTCGCCGCCGCCGGCATCGCCGGCAACGGCACGCCCGAGCAGGTGCTCGAGTGGGTCCCGCAGTGCTTCGGTGACGCCGACGACGTGAAGATCGCCGCCTACTGCGTCTCCGAGCCCGACGCCGGTTCCGACGTCTCCTCGCTGCGCACCCGCGCCGAGTACGACGAGGCCACCGACGAGTGGGTCCTCAACGGCACCAAGGCGTGGGCGACCAACGGTGGCATCGCCCACCTCCACGTCGTGACCGCCACGGTCGACCCGGCCCTCGGCTCCCGCGGCCAGGCCAGCTTCCTCGTCCCCGAGGGCACGGCCGGCATCGCCCAGGGCCAGAAGTACCTCAAGCACGGCATCAAGGCGTCGCACACCGCCGAGGTCGTCCTCACCGACTGCCGCATCCCCGGCCGCATGCTCCTCGGTGGAAAGGAGAAGCTGGACGCCAAGCTGGCCAAGGCCCGTGAGGGCGCCAAGACCGGCGAGAAGCAGCCGGCCATGGCCACCTTCGAGGCCACCCGCCCCGCCGTCGCCTCGATGGCCGTCGGCATCGCCCGGGCCGCCTACGAGATCGCCCTCGAGTACGCCCACGAGCGGACCGCCTTCGGCAAGCCCATCTTCGAGAACCAGGCGATCGCCTTCATGCTCGCCGACATGAAGACCGAGATCGACGCCTCCCGTCTCCTGGTGTGGCGCGCCGCCTGGCTGTCCCGCAACGGCGGCGGCTACGTCAACGCCGAGGGCTCGATGTCGAAGCTCAAGGCCGGCCGCACCGCGACCTGGGTCACCGAGCGCGCCATCCAGATCCTCGGTGGCTACGGCTACACCCGGGAGTACGACGTCGAGCGCATGCACCGCGACGCCAAGATCATGGACATCTTCGAGGGCACCGAGCAGATCCAGCAGGGCATCGTGGCCCGCGCCATCTCCGGCGGACGCCTCGACCCGCTGCGCCAGGACCGCTGATCTGCGATCTGGCGTGATCTGAGCGAATGAGAGGACCGGCCTGCGGGCCGGTCCTCTCGTTGTTCTGGGCCGTTGTTTCGAGCCTCCGAGCTGCGTCTGCCGGGTGGAGAGTTTCGGGACGCTCCTACTCGTCGCGCTCGATCGGCAGGCAGCGCACAGCGAGCCGCGTCGGGCTGAGGCTCGCGATCGCTCCGGCCTCGAGATCCGCGACAACCGGGCCGAGGTTTGCGGCCAGCAGCGCCAGGTGAGCGGAGGGCGCGAGTTCGCCGACGTCTCGAAGTTGCACCACAGACGGCTGCGCTGCTCCCGCGATGGCCAGCATTGCTGCGAAGTCGCTGTCCACGGTCACGACGACGAGATCGTTGGCTCGGGCGTACTCGATGATCGCTGCATCGCTCGCCGTCAGCAGGTCGACATCGCCGACGTGCAGTGCTTCGAACCCGCCTCGATGAGTCCCTCGATGAGCGAAGGGGACAGGGCGTCGAGGAGCAGCCTCACGCGGGGCGGGAGACCGGCAGTTCTCGCTCGTCAGCCATGGCTGCGGCGTAGTCGAGCGCGGCGAGCACGTCATCACGCTCGAGGTACGGGTAGTCCTCGAGCACGTCCTCGACGGTCCGGCCGGCGGCCAGCTGCCCGAGAATCATCCCGACGGTGACGCGCAATCCGCGGATGCAGGGCCGCCCGCCCATCTGGCTGGGATCGATCGTGATCCGGGAGAACGCCACGCAACCAGCGTACGCCGGGGAGTGAGATGGGGCAGCCGACATGCCCCCCACGCCTCGTCTACGACCGGAGCGATATCCGGCGTGCAGACTGCGTCCCGATCCGGCAATCGGTGCGGTTCGGGTGCCGGCCACACCCAGTCAGGGGTGCTGGCGTTTCTGGGCTGCGAGGAGTTCCTGGATGGCCAGCACGAACCGCCTCGCATCCGTGTCGTCGTCACCCATCGGAGAGTTGAGGAAGCGGAGCTCGACCTCGGATCCGTCTTCGGCGTGTAGGACAGGGAACTGGCGATGGCCGCTGTTGAACCCGGTCACGGCCTGCTCAAGCGTGACGCCGCTCAGCTCGCCGACGCCGATCTTCGTCGTTTCAAGCACACGGCAGATCGCTACCTCATCTCGAGCAACGACGACGCGATGCGCCCGGAACTCCCGCCAGCTGTACACCGCGAGCAGCCCGAGAACTAGGGGCAGGATCAGAGGGCTCCATTCGCTGCTGCTCGCTAGCTCGACGACGATGAAGGCACCGGGCAGAACGACGAGCAGGTGACCAACTCTTTGTGGCCAGTTCGAGAATGTGCGTTCTGGCGACATCACACCATCCACATCGGTCGCACCTGCCGGCGCTGCACGCTAGGCGCATGCGCTGGTGGAGCACCGAAGTGCCGTTCGCGCGGAGGTCGACCGCCACCTACCGGGCGGACATGTCGGCGTGGGGCATCGCCCGTAAGGTGCCGCACGGGGCGAGGACATCGGAGCGTCCCGAAACGGCGTCCCCGACCAGAACCGTGGACGGCGTGCAGCCATGGACCGCGGCTGGGAACGACTGCGGCTGCAACTCCAATCGTCCGCATTCGGTGGCGAGGGCGAACTGGACGCGCCAGGCTGCGGCGATGAGCGTTGGGGGGATCAACCATCTGACGCTGGCGACTGCAGACGTTCGCCGGTGCGTGCAGTTCTACGTCGAGATCCTCGGATGTCGGGTGCTTGCCACCTGGCCAAAGGGTGCGTACCTGCTCGCTGGCGATATGTGGCTGGCGCTGGTGGAAGGGCTCGACGAAACGAGAGAAGCCGACGACTATTCGCACGTCGCCTTCCACGCTCCACCCGATGCCTTGGCCACCATCCGACTTCGGGTTGAGGCCGCGGCGGTCGAGACATGGCAGCAGAACTGGACGGAAGGCGACTCGATCTACGTAACCGATCCCTCTGGTCATCGGATCGAGGTGCACAGCACCACGTTGCTCGACAGGCTCCGGCATTCCGTCGGACACCCGTGGGACGGGTTCGTCATGGAGCCGGACGCCATAGAGATGGCCGAAGCCGCAGCCAATCGAGTCGTTCGCGACCTCCGGTGATCCGCTTCGCCGTGACGTCGGCACAGCGGTCGGACCGTCGACAGGGCCAGGATGTGACCGATGGCCGGCCTTCCTGAACTCGACATGGTGCGCGCGCGGCGCTGGGCCGACGAGAAGCTTCTAGCCCACGTCAGGGACGAAATCCGACTCGAAGCCGGGGTGCGAGGCAAGTACGTAACCATCTTCGAGACCCGACCACCGTGGCACCCCGGATGTCGGGCCCGACTGGACCCGGCACAAGCGGACGAGGGACTCGCTGCTGCCGCCCGGCTCGTGCGCCGCTATCACTAGGCCGTCGCGGGATTCGCGGACGACGATTTGCCCTGGTCCTCCGGCCATCGGGCTCTCGACACCGATGGATCGTCGACCACGCGTCGAAGCTTGCGTGAGGCCATCAGCCGCCGGACAGGGCCTGCATGAGCACGACCTCGTCGACGGCCGACTTCGACCTGCCGGGATCAATCGAAGAAGGATCGGACCTTGTTGGTGAAGTCCTCGACGGCTTCGTCGATTCGGCCCTTGATCTCGTCGAGCTTGCCTTCTCGTTCCAGATCCTGATCGTTCGTCAGGTCGCCGGTGGCCTGCTTGACGTTTCCCTTGAACTTGTCCCAGTCCTGAGCCATGGTCTGTTCTCCCTTGTCGGGTGTCGGTTGCGGATCCGTCCGTAACCCGCTGAGCGGACGCCTACTCCAGAAGCTGCCAGGCGAGTGAGCACGGGCGCTGCGTGCCCATGCGCAGAGCCAACGACGTCGCGCCGCCGCGCCACGCGCTCGACAACAAGAACAGCCCCGTCCACGTCGCGGGCCGGGATCGATCGGGTATGCACGAGCCCATGACCCGACTTGCGTCCCCGCCCGTGCTCGCCACCGACGTCGTCGACCGCTGGCTCGGCGCATCGTGGGAGGAGATCGGTGCCATCGCGTTGTCCACGGTGGTGATCTTCCTCGCGATCATCACCTACACGCGGCTGGTCGGGCTGCGGTCGTTCTCCAAGATGTCGAGTTTCGACTTCGCGATGACCGTCGCCGTCGGCTCGCTGATGGCCTCGACCGCCGTCAGTTCGTCGACGTCGTTGATCGGCGCCCTCGTCGGCCTCGGGCTGCTCTATCTCGTCCAGGTGGTGATCGCGCTCGCACGGGTGCACCTCGACGCCGAGCGCCTCGTGGACAACACGCCGCTGCTGCTGGTGGCCGACGGCGTCGTGCTCGAGCCCAATCTGCAGCGATCCCGCGTGACGCGAGACGACCTCCGGGCCAAGCTGCGGCAGCAGGGGATCACCAGTTGGTCCGACGTCACCGCCGTGGTCCTCGAAACGACGGGAGACGTCTCGGTGCTCACCGGTGACGTCGACCCCGAACTCGTCGAGAACGTTCGCCGCACGTGACCCTCGTCGCCACATCCAACGTCGTCGTCACGCGAGCATGAAACACGCGCAGGTTGGGTAGGGAGGTCGCATGCTGATCTTCCGCCCCGATGCAGACCCGGACCCGGACGACGAGATCGTGATCCGGGTCGAGAGCGATGAACACGAGATGCTCGAGTTCGAAGGAGGGAGCACCGAGGAGGCCGAGGCCAAGCTCGACGACTTCCTCACCTGGGCGCGCTGAGGCGCGCCGAGCAGGATCAGCCGCCGGACAGGGCCTGCATGAGCACGACCTCGTCGAGTCCGGCCACGGCCGTCGCGAGATCCCGGCAGCGTTCTCCGTCGAGCCACACGACCATGTGTTCGCGCAGTTCGCCCTGCTCGTCGACGACACGGAACCGCAGACCGGGGAACCGGGCGTCGAGGTCGGCGAGCAGTTCGGCGACGGTGGCGCCATCGGCCTCGACGTTCACCTCGCCTCCCGTGTAGGACCGCAGCGGTGACGGGATCCGGACCCGCACGTCACGCACCCGTCGCGATCTCGACCGAATAGATCTCCGGTAGGTGGGCGGCGAGGCACGTCCACGTCGCGCCTTCGTCCGCGCTGCCCCACACCTCCCCGCTCGTCGTCCCGAAGTACACGCCGACGGGGTCCTCGGCGTCGGTCGTCATCGCCTGGCGCTTCACGGTCATCCAGCCGCGTTCGGGCAGTCCGGCATCGAGGCGCTGCCATGTCTCGCCGGCGTCGCGCGTCATGTACGCGGCCGGGCGTCCCTCCGGGCTCGTGCGGGGCCACACGTCGGTCCCGTCCATCGGGAAGACCCACGCCGTGTCGGGGTCGCGCGGATGGAGCTCGACGGGGAAGCCGATGTCACCGATCTCGGACGGCATGTTGTCGCCGATCCGTTCCCAGCGGGTCGCCGGGCGGTCGAGCCGGTAGATGCCGCAGTGGTTCTGTTGATAGAGCCGATCCGGCCGCAGCGGGTGCAACCGGACGCAGTGCGGGTCGTGGCCGAACGGCACGTCGGGGTCCGGGAGGAAGTCGGCGGCGCAGCCGGCGTTGAGTGGGGCCCAGTCGGCGCCGCCGTCGGTCGACTCGAACACCCCGCCGCCCGACAGCCCGAGGTAGAGGTGTCGCGGATCGCGGGGGTCGACGTTCACCGAGTGGAGCATCGATCCGTCCGGCGTCCCCTCGACGTCGGGCCACTCCGCCCATTCGCCCCACGACGGGTGGTCGTTCCACCCCGCGACACCGGACCAGGTGTCGCCGCCGTCGTCGGTGCGGAAGAGTCCCTGGGGCGATGCGCCGGCGTACCAGACGCCGGGCTCGTCGGCGTGGCCGGGGGACAGCCAGAACACCGACCGCACGGCACGCCCGTGCGCGTCGCCGGCCGCGAACGCCGGCGGCCGTCGGGCCTCGGTCCACGAGGCGCCGAGGTCCGAGGAGCGGAACACCGTCGGGCCGAGATGGCCGGTCTTGGCGGCGACCAACAACGTCGACCCGTCGCGCGGATCGACCATCGCGTGCTGGATCACGTGGCCGAGGAAGCCGGGGCCGTGCAGGGACCACGTCGTGCGGGGCTCGTCACCACCGAGCACGAAGAGTCCCTTGCGGGTACCGATCAGGAGTGAGTGCGGGGCGTCGTCGAGCCCGCCCCGGTCGGTGATGGCGTAGCCCGTGTTCGGATCGTCGCTCATGTCGGTACCGACGTGTCGCGCGCCGCGAACTCATCGGCGGCGCCGGGGTGTCGCGGTCGCATCGCTACTTCCTACTCCGCGCCGGCGTGGGCGGCTTCGAGCGCGGCGACGTCGATCTTGCCCATCTGGAGCATCGCCTCCGTCGCCCGCATGTTCGCCTCCGTGGCGTACTCGCCGCACAGCTCCTCGAGCTGACGGGGGATGACCTGCCACGACACGCCGAACTTGTCCTTGCACCAACCGCACGCGCTCTCCGCGCCGCCGTCGGCGGTGAGGAGGTCCCAGTAGTGGTCGACTTCCTCCTGGCCGTCGACCAGGAGGTAGAAGGAGAACGCTTCGTCGAGGGTGAAGTGCGGGCCGGCGTTCAGACCGATCACCGGCATGCCGAGCACGGTGAACTCGACGATGAACTCCGAGCCCTCGGCGGCCCCGGGGATGCCGGCGGGGGCGTGTAGCACCCGGTCGACGGACGAGTCGGGGATGTGCTCGGCGTAGAACCGGGCCGCCTCGGCGGCCTGGTCATTGCCGAACCACAGGTGGGTACGGATCGTTGGCACGGTGATCTCCTCGGGTCGCTCGATGTCGTCAGGAATTGGACGTCGGGGCTCGTCCGAACTCATCGGTGCGCAATGCGGTCAGCCGGTCACCCGGTCACCCGGTCAGCCGGTCCTCGGTCGCGTGAGCTCGCGGAGTGGGTCGCCGCCGTCGAGGAAGAACCTCCCGGCGGGTGTGAGTATCGCCCAGATCCGCCGCACGGACTCGTCCTGCTGCGCAGGGTGCCGGCCGTCGAGCGCGCCGACACGCACGGCGAAGGCGAGGTCGTACGGCGCTTCGCCGGATCCGAGGACGAGGTGCTGCGCCTCGGTGGTCCGCATCGACAGGCGACCCGATGCGACCAGGTCCGCGCCACCGGTGGCGACCTGTTCGATCGCCCGTGGCGACCGATCGACGGCGAGCACGTGGCCGGTGGGGCCCACCCGAGCGGCGACCTCGCGCGCCGCCGCACCCGGTCCGCAGCCGATCTCGAGGACGCGGAGACCCGGTCGCAGCGGCAGGGCGTCGACCACGGCGAGGAGGCGGGGGGACAGCGACGGCACGTCAGCCCAGCTGCGTGAGCTCGACGACGTTCCCGTCGAAGTCGCGATACCGCCCGCTCCGTCCCCACGGCTCGTCCCGTGGCGGGTGGAGGACCTCCGCTCCTGCGGCGACGGCGGCGGCATGGGCGCGGTCGACGTCGTCGACGCGGAAGCTCACCTGCGCGCCGGACGTGGTCTGGCCCTTGCTCTCGTAGAGCGCGAAGTGGAGGAAGGCCCCACCGTCCCAGGTGGTCGCCGCGTGCCGTCCGCTGATCCACCGGTCGTCGCCCCCGTGGTCGCCCCCCTCGTGGTCGGACAGGTGGAGGTCCAGGCCGAACCCCTCGCGGTACAGCACAGCGGCGCGGTCGAGGTCCGCGACCTCGAACACCACGGTGACGAGTCGGCGCGACTCCGGCATGGATTCATCGTGCCGCCGGGGAGGAGGGCGGTCGTCGGAAGACGTGCGGGCGTCGGGCTCACGCCGCCCCGGGCGGCGGATCGAACAACGCCGCTGCGTCGTCGAGCGCATATGCGGCGTTAAACTCGCGATCCTTTCGGTGGAGATCGACTTTTACCGTTCCCATACGTAAAA
>JBHIXO010000016.1:0-25891 GCA_041984725.1 Acidimicrobiales bacterium
GTCGCTCCAGTCCTCGGGGTTGGGTTCGACGAGCTGGTCGACGACGGCGCCGTCGACGCCGTCGACGAGCACGAAGCCGCGCTGCTCGGGCGGTTCCTCGGCGGAGTAGAGCAGGATCCGCCACGTGGGCCGGCTGCGCAGGCCCCGCCAGCCCATCTGGGCGGACGCGTGACCGACGGGGAAGCCGACGGCTCGGGAGGCGTGGACGAGGGCGTCCTGTTCGTCGACGGCGAGGTCGAACCCCGAGAGGAGGTGGAACCCGCCGACGAGGGCGAGCACGATGCCGACCACCAGGAACCCGTCGTTGACGAGGACGGCGCCGTCGCCGGCGGCGGCCCACAGGGCGATGCACCCCGCGGCGGTCAGCAGGTAGAGGTAGCCCGGGATGCGGCGCCGGTTGTTGTCGGGGAAGACGTAGGGCCCGACGTAGCCCGCGGCGTCGAGGTCCTCGGGCAGTTCGTCGACGACCTCGTCGTCGCGGTCGGGGGTGTCGGCCACGGCCCGACGCTACTGCCGCTCCCCCACCCCGCCCCAGGCGTCGACCACCTTGCGCCACGTCGCCGGGAGGCTCTCGGGCAGGACCCGGGCGCCGGCCACGGTCGTCATGAAGTTCGAGTCGGCGTGCCAGCGGGGCAGGACGTGGGCGTGCAGGTGGTTCGGGACGCCCGCCCCCGCCGCCTCGCCGAGGTTGAGACCGACGTTGACGCCGTGGGGCGAGTACGCCGCCTGCAGCGCGACGACCGCCTCGTTCACGAACGCCCAGAGCTCGGACGACTCGTCGGCGGTCAGGTCCTCGAGCCGGGCCACCTCGCGATAGGGCATGACGAGCAGGTGCCCGGTGCCGTAGGGGTAGGCGTTGAGGATGGCGAACACGCCCGCCCCTCGCCGCACGACGTGGGCGGTCTCGTCGGTGAGATCGCCCCGCTCGACAGCGGCGAGGATGCGGGTGAAGACCGAACCCTCGCCGACCAGGTTCGCACCGGCCGCGGCCTCGGCCACGTACTCGGAGCGCCAGCCGGCCCAGATCCGGTCGAGGGTCACGAGTGGTCGCGGTCCTCGGTCCGGAGGCGCTCGACGAAGGCGTCCAGCGGCACGTCGCGCTCGGGGTCCTTGGCGCCCCGGACGTTGTCGGCGACCGTGCCGGCGGCGACGTCGTCGCCGCCCACGACCAGGAGGTGGGGCACCTTCTCCATCGTGTGCCGGCGGATCCGGGCGCCGAGCCCGTCGCTCGCGGGCGACACCTCGACGCGGAAGCCCTCGGCGCGCAGGCGGGTGGCGACGTCCCGTGCGTAGTCGTCGTGCTCGTCGGCGACGGGGCACACGACCGCCTGCACGGGCGCCAGCCACGTCGGGAACGCGCCGGCGTAGTGCTCGACCAGGACGGCGAAGAACCGCTCGATCGAACCGAACAGCGCCCGGTGGATCATGATCGGCCGGTGGCGGTCGTTGTCGGCGCCCACGTACTCCATCTCGAACCGCTGCGGGAGCTGGAAGTCGAGCTGGATGGTCGACATCTGCCACGTGCGCCCGATGGCGTCGCGGGCCTGGACCGAGATCTTCGGTCCGTAGAACGCGCCGCCGCCCGGGTCGAGGACGAGCTCGAGACCCTTCGACTCGCCGACCTGGCGGAGCACCTCGGTGGCCTCCTCCCAGTCCTCGTCGGAGCCGACCGCCTTCACCTCGGGCTTCGTCGACAGCTCGAGGTAGAAGTCGTCGAGGCCGTAGTCGCGCAGCAGGTCGAGCACGAAGTCGAGCGTGTTCGCCAACTCGCCCGCCATCTGCTCGCGGGTGCAGAAGATGTGGGCGTCGTCCTGGGTCATGCCCCGGACGCGCGTGAGGCCGTGGATGACGCCGGACTTCTCGTAGCGGTACACCGAGCCGAACTCGAACATCCGGATCGGGAGCTCGCGGTAGCTCCGCATCCTCGACCCGAAGATCAGGATGTGGAACGGGCAGTTCATCGGCTTCAGGTAGTAGTTCGTGCCGTCGGGGCCGCCCTCGTCGTCGAAGTGCATGGGCGGGAACATCCCGTCCGCGTACCAGTCGAGGTGGCCGGAGGTCTCGAACAGCTTCTGCTTCGTGATGTGGGGCGAGTAGACGAACTCGTAGCCACCCTCCTCGTGCCGGCGGCGCGAGTAGTCCTCCATGATCCGCCGGACGATGCCGCCCTTGGGGTGGAAGACGGCCAGGCCCGAGCCGATCTCGTCGGGGAAGCTGAACAGGTCGAGCTCGACGCCGAGCTTGCGGTGGTCGCGCTTGGCCGCCTCCTCCAGGCGCTGGAGGTGGGCCTTCAGCTCCTTCTTCGTGGCCCACGCCGTGCCGTAGATGCGCTGGAGCTGGGGGTTGCGCTCGTCGCCCTTCCAGTACGCGCCGGCCACGCGCAGCAGCCGGAAGTGCCCGAGGTGGTGGTTGCCCGTGTCGGGGACGTGGGGGCCGCGGCACAGGTCGATGAAGCCGTCGTGGCCGTGGAACGTCTGGTTCGGCCGGGGCTCGGGCGGGACGTTCTCGTAGCAGCGCACCTGGCCCTGGGCCGACGTCGCCGACATCGGGTCGGTCGAGGCGTCGTCGATGATCTCGAGCTTGTACCGGTGGTCGGCGAAGACGGCGCGGGCCGCGTCGGCGTCGATCTCGCTCTTCACGAAGGGCTGGCCCTCGGCGAGCAGCACGCGCATCCGCTCCTCGATGCGGGCGAGGTCGTCCTCGTGGAACGTGGCGCCGCCGGGGAGCTCGAAGTCGTAGTAGAAGCCGTCCTGGACGGGCGGGCCGATGCCGAACGTCGCGCCCGGGAACAGCTCGAGCACGGCCTGGGCCAGTACGTGGGCCGTGGAGTGGCGGATGACGTAGAGCCCCTGGTCGGAGCCGGCCGTCACGATCGCGACCACGTCGCCGTCGGCGAGCGGGTGCGAGAGGTCGCGCTCGACGCCGTTGACCTCGGCGATCACCGCCGCCTTCGCCAGCCCCGGCCCGATCTCGGCCGCGAGATCGGCGGCGGTCGCGCCGGTGGTCAGCGTGCGGCTGGAACCATCGGGGAGCGAGACCGTGATCGGGGCAGACGACATGGGCCGGGAGGGTAGCGATCCCCTCCCGGCCCACCGAATGCCGTATTTCAGCCGGAGATCACGCCGGCTTCGACGAGGTAGTCACGCGCCACGTCGGCGGGATCCTCGCCCTCGATGGAGACGAGACGGTTGAGCTCGGTCATCGTCTCCTCGTCGAGGCCGTCGAGGATGGCGGCCACGAGGGTGTCGAACGCGTCCGGCGCCGTGTCGTAGACCGACGTCGGCATCGTGAGCGACACGTTGTAGAGGATGAAGACGCCCGGGTCCTCGACCAGGTTCAGGCCGAGGCCGGCGATGCGGCCGTCGGTGGTGAAGACCTCACCGAAGTCGCAGTTGCCGTTGGCGGTCTCCTGGTAGATGACGCCGGTCTCGAGGATCTCGATCTGGCTCTCGGGCACCTCGACGCCGTAGGCCTCCTCGAACAACACGAGGCCGTCGTCACGGGTGGGGAACTCGGTCTCGAGGCACACGGTGAGGCTGTCGTCCTCGCTGATCTGCGTCGCCATCTCCTCGAGCGTGATCGGGCCGACGTCGGGCGGGGTCGCGAAACCGTAGGTGTCGTTGAACGGCGAGCGACCCAGCCACTGGATGTCGTTCTCGGCGAGGTCGAGCTCGCGGACGTCGGCGGTCAGCTGCTCGGAGTCGAAGCTCGGGTCGGCCTGCTCGAGGTGCACCTGCCAACCCGTGCCGTTGTACTCCCAGTACATGTCGATGTCGCCGGCCAGCAGCGCGTCGCGGTTCACGACGGTGCCGCCGAGGTTGGTCTGGTCGTTGACGTCGGCGCCGGCGGCCTCGAGGGCGATGATCGCCATCTGGCCGAGGACGAGCTGCTCGGTGAAGTCCTTCGAGCCGACCGTGTAGCTCTGGCCGGAGAGGTCGAGCGAGTCGGCGACGGCACCCTCGCCGTCGTCCATGGCGTCGTCGTCGTCCATGGCGTCGTCGTCGTCCATGGCGTCTTCGTCGTCGCCCTCGTCGCCGCCGTCGTCGTCGCTGCCGCTGTCGTCGGCCTCGTCGCCGTCGTCGGTCGAGGTGTCGTCGGAGCCGCTGTCGTCGTCGTCACCGCACGCGGACGCGAGGAGCGCGAACGCGAACAGGACGGCGAGCAGCCGCCAGAGTCGGGATCGGGTGTTCATGGGTGGTTCCTCCAGGGGTGGTGATTTGAGGTCGGGTGCCGTCGGGGCGCGTCGAAGCACGCCCGTCCGGGCGGTGGGCTACAGGCCCTTGGGCCGCAGGGTGCGCTCGACGATGGCGGCGATCCAGTCGACGGTCAGGGCGACAACGGCGGTGAGGCCGGCGTAGACGAAGATCACCAGCTCGCGGCTGAGCTTGATGCCGCTCGAGATCCCGATGCCGAGGCCGCCGCCGCCGATCAGGTAGCCGAGCGTGGCCATGCCGACGTTGATGATCAGCGCGACACGGATGCCGGCGAGGATCACGGGGACGGCGAGGGGCAGTTCGATGCGGCGCAGCACCTGGCCGGTGGTGAGTCCCATGCCCCGCCCGGCCTCGACCACGGAGGCCGAGACGCCGTCGAGCCCGACCATGGTGTTGCGCAGCACGGGCAGGAGCGCGAACAGGACCAGTGCCCAGATCGTCGTCCACTGGCCGCGGCCCATGAGCGCGAAGGCGAACACGATCAGGCCGAAGGCGGGCAACGCCTGGCCGGACGTCGCCACGGCGAGCACGGGGCCGCTGAAGCGCCGGTAGTTCGGCCGGGTGAGCACGACGCCGAGCGGGACGGCGATGGCGATGACGAAGAACGTCGACCAGAAGGTGTTGTAGAGGTGGTCGACGATCTGGGGGTACACGACGTTCCAGCCGAGGTTGCGTTCCTCGACCGTCGACAGATCGGTACCGTCGACGACGGCATACAGCAGGTAGGCGAGCGCGCCGATGCCGATCGGCGCGGCGATCAGCCCCTTGTAGGACCACACCACGTCGGTGAGGCTCCGCGACTGGCGCCCGCCCAGCGCCAGCCCTCGGGCGGCTCCGGCCTCCGCCATCAGGGCGCCCCGTTCGACTCGGCCGTGGCCAGGTCGTCATAGTGCTTCTTCGCTGCGGCGCGCATGCGACGGAGCACGTCGGCGAGCGTGTCGATGTCGATGATCCCCTCGAACTTCCCCTGACCGTCGACCACGCACGCCTGCCCGGCGTTGGAGAGCAGCATCTCCTCGAGCGCGTCGTGCAGGGTCGCCTGGCGCTCGACCTTGGCGACGACGGGGAGCCCGAGATCGGTGAGCGGCGTGTCGGCCCGTCGGAGGTGGTCGGCGTTGACCCAGCGCACGGGGCGGTCGGCGTCGTCGAGCACGAGCACCCACTTCTCGCTCGACTCGGCGAGGCGGCGCTCGGCGGCGTCGCGGGGGTCGGTGGCGTGCACGACCGGGAACTCCGTGTTGGGCTCGATGTCGCGGACCCGTTCGAAGTTCAGGCCCTTGAGCGTCGAGCCGTCGCCGATGAAGTCGCGCACGAAGTCGTCGACCGGGAACGCGAGGATCCGCTCGGGCGTGTCGAACTGGGCGATGCGCGACTGCTCGCGCAGGATCGCGATGCGGTCACCCATCTTGATCGCCTCGTCGATGTCGTGGGTGACGAAGACGATGGTCTTGCGCAGTTCGGCCTGCAGGCGCAGGAACTCGTTCTGCAGCCGGTCGCGGGTGATCGGGTCGATGGCGCCGAAGGGCTCGTCCATCAGCAGGACCGCCGGGTCGGCGCCGAGCGCTCGGGCGACCCCGACGCGCTGGGCCTGGCCGCCCGACAACTCCTTCGGGTAGCGGTTGCGGAACACCGACGGGTCGAGGCCGACCATGTCCATGAGCTCGTCGACCCGGCTGGTGATGCGGGACTTGTCCCATCCGAGCAGGCGAGGGACCGTGGCGATGTTCTGCGCGATGGTCTGGTGCGGGAACAGGCCGATCTGCTGGATCACGTAGCCGATGCGGCGGCGGAGCTTGTCGGGGTTGACCGTGGTGACGTCCTCCCCCTCGAAGATGATCCGCCCGCCGGTCGGCTCGATCATGCGGTTGATCAGCCGCAGCGTCGTCGACTTACCGCAGCCGGAGGGGCCGACCAGCACGAGGATCTCGCCCTCGGGGATCTCGAGGTCGAGCGCGTCGACGGCCGGCGTCTCGGTGCCGGGATAGGTCTTGGAGACCTGCTCGAGGCGGATCTTGGTCGGCGGCGCGTCGGCCTCGGTTTCGCCGGCGGATGCGACGGACTGGACGTCGGTCACGACTGGAGTCCTTTCGAGGTGGTGAGCTTGCGCAACACCGTGAAGGCGAGGTCGAAGGCGAGCGCCAGCGCGACCGTGAAGACGACGCCGACCCACATGGCCTCCGTCGAGTTGGGCAGCGGGTAGCGGGTGAGCCCGTCGGACAGGTACCGACCCAGGCCGCCGCCGCCGACGAGCACGGCGATGGCGGCGATGCCGGTGTTCAGGAGAGTCGCGACCCGGATGCCGGTGAGGACGACGGGCCACGCGAGCGGGAACTCGACGCGCACGAGTCGCTGCACCGCACCGAGCCCCATGCCCTTGGCGGACTCGACGACGGCCCGGTCGACCTCCTCGAGCCCGGTCACCGTGTTCCGCAGGATCGGCAGCAACGAATACATGGTCAGCGCGATGAGCGGACCACGGTCGCCGATGCCGACGATCGGGATGAAGATGGCGAACAACGCCAGCGACGGAATGGTGAGGAAGACCGACGAGACGCCGAGGACGGCGGACCGGGCGCTCGGGATGCGGTGGATGAAGATGCCGAGCGCGAGGCCGAGGACCGTGGCGGCCAGCATGGACGTGAGGACGAGTTGCGCGTGGTCGAACACGACGGCGAAGACCTCGCCCCAGCCCTCACGTTCGGTCACGTACCGCCAGAACGACGAGAAGCTGTCGGGGTCGAACAGCGACGGGATCCGCCACAGGCCGTCCCACAGGGTGTCGAGACCCTCGAACAGCCCGCGGACGAACCCGAGCGTCGGCACGGAGCCCGGTGCGGCTCCGGCACTCATGGTTCACGTCCTGGTCGGGACGTGCCGCCCGCAATCGCTCGGTGTCCGATGTCTCCCTCTCGCCAGCACACGCTCCGCGCGGTGCCGTGGTCGCGTCGGGGACGACCCTAGCCCCCCTTCCCTCCGCTCCGGAGGGAGGGTCACCGAGCGTGGTCAGTCGTCCGCGGAGGGCTGCGGGCGCCAGAACCCGGCGAGGAGGGCGATCGCGCCCGCGAACCCGGCGAGGGCGATCCACAGACCGTCGGCCGCCGGGAGGGGTTGGAAGAGGTCGAGCGCGTCGTCGAGCGACCAGCCGCCACCGCCCAGGACCGCGATCGCGAACCCCGCGGCGATGAGGACCATCACGTACTCCCAGCCCTCCCCGGGTCGGAAGATGAAGAAGCCGTTCCCGCGGTGGTTGATGATGAGCGCCACGGTCATCGTGCCCACGATGCCGGCGCCGCCGAGGGGCACCAGGAGGCCGAGGACGAGCGACGCCCCGGCCGCCAGCTCGGTGATGCTGGCGAGCCACGCGTGGGCGATGCCGGGCTTCATCCCGAGCGAGCCGAACCACCCGGCCGTGCCCTGGATCTTGCCCCCGCCCCAGATGTGGTTCCAGCCGTGGGCGAGCATCACCGCGCCGAGCGCGCAGCGGAAGACGAGCAGGGCGAGGTCGACGGCATCCTGATCCATGCGGCCGAGCCTGTCAGACGGCCGGGCCGGGATCGGACATTCAGTGCGGGCGACCCGCCGTCACGACCACCACTTGGCGAGGACGTCGGCGCTCGACGGGCGGACGTCGACGTCGGCGACGTCGCGGCCGGCCACGCGTCCCGCGAGGACGGGCTCGCGCGCCGGGACCGGCACGGCGATGCGTTCGGGGCCCGACTCCGAACCGGCGTCCGGTGGCGAGTCCGGGGCGCCGTCGGGCGTGGCGCCCGACGGTTCGGACGGGGTCGCGACCGGCGCGCCGTTCGTGCCGGACGGCTCGGTCTCCCCCTCGCCCTGGGCGCGCGATCCGGCGTAGACGTCGACGTACTCCTGGCCCGACAGCTTCCGGATCTCGAACATGATCTCGTCGGTCAACTGCCGGTACAGGAGCCGGTTGCCCGCCTCGTCCTGGTAGCGGGACACGTCGATCGGCGCGCCGATGTCGACCTGGCACGACAGGAACGGACGCGGGGCGGACGCACCGGTCGGCTGGATGTGGTCGGTGCCGCGCAGGCCCACCGGGATGATGGGCGCCCCCGTGCGGACCGCGAGACGGGCCGCCCCCGTTCGGCCGCGATGGAGCTTGCCGTCACGGGACCGCGTGCCCTCAGGGTAGATGCCGAACAGCTCCCCCCGGTCGAGGATGGCGGCCGCGGTGTCGAGCGCCGCCATCGCCTCCTTGCCGCCCGTGCGGTCGATCGGGATCATGCCCAGGTTGGGGAACAGGTGGCGGGTCTTCCAGTCGTCGAGGTACTCGGCCTTGCCCACGTAGCTCACCCGGCGGGGCAGCACGGCGGGGACGACGATCGAGTCGAAGAACGAGATGTGGTTCGGGCACAGGATCGCCGGGCCGTGCTCGGGGACGTGGTGCAGGCCGGTGACGTTGATGCGCCAGCACGCGAAGACGAGCGGCTTCACGATGGCCTTGGCCACCGGGTACAGCTTCCCGTACTCCCTGGACGCCCCCACGGGGGCGAAGCTACCAGCGCCCGGTCACGGCGTCGTGGCGTCCGTGTTGCGGGTCGGCTTCGGCGTCAGTCGAGGACGACGCCGAGCAGCGACGCAGCCTCGGCGACGTCGGTACCGGCGTCGGCGGCGTCGTCGATCGCGACGACGGCACCGGGTGTGTCGAGGTCGTCGTCGAGCAGGGTCCGGACCCGGGCGAGGATCTCGGCGCCGTCGCCGCCCGCGGCGGCACCGCGGCGCCAACGTTCGAGACGGTCGGCGGCCTCGGGCAGCAGGTCGTCGTGCCACTCCCAGGCGTCGCGGTAGTGGTGCTTCACCACGAGCAACCGGATCACCATGTTCTCCCACTCCTTGCGGAGCTCGGAGACGAACACGAGGTTGCCGAGCGACTTCGACATCTTCTCGCCGTCCATGTGCACCATCGCCTGGTGCATCCAGTGGCGGACGAAGGGCTCCCCCGTCGCCGCCTCCGACTGGGCGGCCTCGCACTCGTGGTGCGGGAAGATCAGGTCGGCGCCACCGCCGTGGAGGTCGATCGTCGTGCCGAGCTCGCGCAGGGCGAGCGCCGAGCACTCGATGTGCCAGCCGGGCCGGCCGGGTCCCCACAGCGAGTCCCACGACGGCTCGTCGGGCAGGCTCGGCTGCCACAGCACGAAGTCGAGGGGGTCGCGCTTGTGCGGGTCGTCGACGTTGCCGCCGCGTTCGCGGGCGTACTCGAGCATCGTCGAGCGGTCGTAGCCCGAGATCTCGCCGAAGCGCGGGAACGTCGAGATGTCGAAGTAGACCGCGCCGCCCGCCTCGTAGGCGTGCCCCCGTTCCAGGACCATCCCGATGAAGCCCCGGATGTCGGCGATGGCCGACGTGGCCCGGGGCTCGCTCCACGACGGGAGCATGTTCAGGGCGATCATGTCGTCGTCGAACTTGGCGGTCTCGGCGGCGGCGAGGTCGAGGTAGTGGACGCCGATCTCCCGGGCCTTGCCGAGGATCGAGTCGTCGACGTCGGTGACGTTGCGGACGCAGCGGGTGTCGTGGCCGCGGTCGCGCAGGCGCCGCTGGAGCACGTCGTACCCGACGTAGGCGGCGGCGTGGCCGAGGTGCGTGGCGTCGTACGGCGTGATGCCGCACGTGTACATCGTGACGAGGGGGCCCGGCTCGAACGGCACGACCGTCCCGCGGGCGGTGTCGTGCAACCGCACGGGTCCGTCCGGCGACGTGTCGGGTTCGGCGGGACCCTGCATGCCGGCGCCGGCGGTCACGAGGCGGCGGTGTCGCCCGTGTCGTCGGCCCCGCCCGCGTCGGCCGACGCCTTGGCGACGTCGGCCCGCTTGGGCTTGCGGGGCAGCTCGGTGATCGTGCCGCTGCCGTCGGGGATGCCGGTGAACTTCACGGCCACCCGCGTCTTGTAGCGGACGTTGAGCTGGAGCAGCACCGACGTGAACGACTCGATCGGCGTCGACTGCGACAGCTCGCCGGCGTCGAGGGGTCGCATGTTCGGGATGGCGTGGACCAGCTCGGCGGCCATCGCGGTGGCGGCCTCGTGGTCGGAGCAGATGAGCACGTCGGACTCGATCGGGTGGTCGAGGTCGCCGAGCTCCTTGGCCGGGACGTGATGGAACGCCGCCGCGACCTTGCAGTCGGGGACGACGGCCTGGACGCTCGCCGCGACGCTGCCCCGGGGCGGGACGAGCGGCTGGAACTCCTTGCCGATGCGGGTCAGCGCGTTGGCCATCGAGATCACGATCTTGCCGTGGAGGTGCGACTCGACCGACGCCGCGGTCTGGGTGGCGCCGTCCCACGGCGTGGCGATGACGACGACGTCGGCGTCGGCGGCCATGGCGTTGTCGCCGGCCTCGATCGACAGCGAACGCTCGGACCAGGTCTCGAGCAGCGTGTCGACCGCCTCCATGGCCCGGTACTTCGACCGCGACCCGATGACGACGTCGTAGCCGGCGTCGGCGAGGCGCAGTGCGAGCGCCGAGCCGGCCGGGCCCGTTCCTCCGAGGATGCCGATCTTCACGGGCGGGACTCTACCGACGGGTGTTCCCGGACCACCCACCGGCACGGCGCCGCCGTCGTTACCGTGCCGGCCGTGGACGAGCCCCAGCAGCTGTCGCCGTGGCCCTTCGCGATCGCCCTCGGCCTCGCGGTCACCGCGGCGATCGCCGCCTTCGCGTTCCTGCGCGAGGACCCCGAGCTGCGCACGGTCCGGCCCGACTCGCTGCGGCTCGTCGACGACCGCACCGTCGACGCCTCGTTCCGCGACGACGACTGCCTGACCGTGGAGCGGGCCCAGGTCGACCTGACCGACGACGACCTGGTCTTCGTCGAACTCGTCGCCCGCGTCGACGCCGACGGCTGCACCGGCCCCGGCCACCGGCTCACCGTCGTCCTGCCCGACGACGTGGGCGACCGCGGCCTCGTCGCCGGCGCCGGACGGACCGAGCTTCCCTGCGACCCGGACGGCCGCTGCGAGAGCGCCGGGTAACGTCCCCTCCCCCGCACGGGTCAGGAGACACCATGGGCATCCTCGACGGCAAGCGACTCCTCATCACCGGCGTGCTCACCGACGCATCCCTCGCGTTCGGTGTCGCCAAGCTGGCCCAGGAGGAGGGCGCGGAGATCGTGCTGTCCGGCGCCGGCCGGGCGCTGCGCCTGACCCAGCGGACGGCCCGCAAGCTGCCGACCGAGCCCGACGTGCTCGAGTTCGACGTGACCGAGCCCGCCCACGTCGACGCGGTGCGCGACGCGCTCGCCGCCAAGTGGGGCCGGGTCGACGGGGCGCTCCACGCCATCGGCTTCGCACCCGAGTCGTGCCTCGGCGGTGGCTTCACCGACGCCCCGTGGGACGACGTCGCCACCGCCGTGCACATCTCGGCGTACTCGCTCAAGACCCTCGCCGACGCCGTCGTCCCGCTGATGTCCGAGGGCGGATCGATCGTCGGCCTCGACTTCGACGCCACCGTCGCCTGGCCGGCCTACGACTGGATGGGCGTCGCCAAGGCCGCCCTCGAGTCCTGCTCCCGCTACCTGGCCCGCGAGCTCGGCCCGCAGGGCATCCGCGTCAACCTCGTCGCCGCCGGCCCGATCCGCACCATGGCCGCCAAGTCGATCCCCGGGTTCTCGGCGTTCGAGGACGTCTGGGACGACCGCTCGCCGCTCGGCTGGGACGTCAACGACTCGGCCGGCGTCGCCCGCTCGACCGTGGCCATGCTGTCGGACTGGTTCCCCCAGACCACCGGCGAGATCCTCCACGTCGACGGCGGCTACCACGCGATGGGCGCCTGACCCTCCCCGCCGACGGATCTGGCGTCACCGGCACGCAGGGGTTCACGACGAGCGACGCCAGTTCGGTCAGCGGGCGCCGGGGAACCAGCGGGGGTTGGCGATGCGCAGCTTGTCGACCGCCGCCTCGGCCATGGCGGTGACGACGTCGGGACCGGTGAGCGAGCCGTCGCGCACGCCGGCGGCGAACCCGTGGTCGTCGGCGACCCCGAGCCCGGCCAGGCGGGCGGCGTGGTCGGCGGCCATCGCGCCGCCGACGCCGAGCTCGCGCTCGAGCATGCCGAGCACGTTCTCGGCCACCCGCGTGTGGAATGCGACCCGGCTCGACGCCTGGGCCCGCACGTCGCCGACGACCCATTCGCGCACGGCCTCGACCAGTTCCGCGGCGGTCGGGCGGCCGTGGAGGCCGACGGTGGCCGATGGGTCGCGGCGCGGGCGGGCCACGGCGGCGGCGAGGGCGTCGGGTTCGAGCAGCAGCAGGAGGTCGTGCTCGTTCTCGCAGACCCGCCGGCCGATGGCGGCCATCTCCATCGAGCGGCTCCAGCCGTCGAGGTGCGACCGGGCCTGCATGATGCAGATGATCCCCCACTTCAGGGTGCCCAGGACCTCCCACCAGCGGACGACGTCGGGGTCGACCGTGCGGCCCGACGCCTGCTCGTAGGCGGCGAAGAGGTCCTCGTAGGCGCCCATCCCGCCGACCGGGGGTGCGCCGCCGAAGCGCCACGCCCGCACGCAGAGCCAGCCGAGGTCCTCCATCGGGTCGCCGAGGTGGGCCAGCTCCCAGTCGACGACGGCGCGCAGGCCGTCGGGCCCGATCATCAGGTTCCCGAGTCGGAAGTCGCCGTGGACGACGGTCTGGCCGGTCGTGGGCGGTCGGTTCGCCTCCAGCCAGCGGAAGGCGTGCTCGAACACCGGGTGCGGGTCGCCGAAGTCGTCGAGCACCGTGCGGTACTGGGCGACCTGGTCGGTGGGTTCCAGCGGCGCGGCGTCGACCGGGATGGCGTGGACCCCGGCGAGCGCCCGGCCGCAGTCGGCGGCGAACGACGAACGGGCGCGGGCGAACTCGTCGTCGCGCAGGATCTTGCGGGCGATCGTCTCGCCCTCGATGACCGAGGCGACCAGGAACCCGACGCCGAGCGGGCTGTCGTCGCCCCCACCGTGCGCGGCGACGAGGCGGGCGACGGGGACGCCGGCGTCGTGGGCGGCGCGCAACAGCGCGGCCTCGGTGGCCATGGCCCCGGTGCGAGGCGACCCCGCCCGCTCCCGCTGCAGGATCAGCGGCTCGTCGCCGGCCCGGAACGACCAGGTCTGGCGCGACGCACCCCCCGTGAGCCGCCGGAGGTCGTGCACCTCGGCGTCGACGACGGTGGACAGGGCTTCGGCGAGCTCCTCGGGCGTCATGCCCCGGAGTCTCGCAGATCCGGCAACGGGCGTTGCCAGATCGTCAGCCGCAGGCGGCCTTCGTGGCCGGGTACGGGTTGACCGCGGCGCCGTGGTTCGGGTGGATCTCGAAGTGGAGGTGCGGGATGCCCCGGGCGTTGCCGGTGTCGCCCACGTACCCGATGACCGTCCCGGCCGAGACCCGGCCACCGGCGGCGTACCCCGAGAGGTGCGTGCCGTAGTAGTAGTGCCCGTTGTCGCCCGACAGGTGGAACGACAGCCCGCCGATCGAGTTGCCCCGATGGCTCACCGTGCCCGACACGGGGGCCACGACCGGCACGCCGCGGGCGGCCATCATGTCCACGCCCTTGTGGCGGCGACCGCCGGACCGGGGCGCCCCCCACGTGTCGACGAAGCTGTTGGGACCGCCGACGGGGCAGACCATGCCGCCGCCGCTGACGACGGTCGGGGCGGACCCGCCGCCCGAGGAACCACCCGACGACCCCGACGAGCCGGAGGAACCGCTCGACGCGCTGGCCGTCGAGGCGCCGCTGGAGCCGGACGAGCTCGCGGCGGCGGCCCGGGCGGCGGCGGCCGCCTCCGCCCGACGGCGGGCCTCCTCCTCGGCCCGGCGCTTGGCCTCGAGCTCCTCGAGGCGCTTCAGCTCGGCCTGGACGTCGGCCAGCGCGGTCTCCAGCCGTTCGATGCTGGCCCGCTGCTGCTCACGCTTGGACTCCAGCGCGGTCGACGCCTCGTCGAGCTCGGCCGCCGCCTCGGTGAAGTCGTCGATCGAGTCGAAGGTGCCCTGGCTCACGAAGCGGGCGAGGGCCTCGGCCTTGACGCCGTCGTTGATGTCGGCCTCGGTCAGGATCGGCATGTCGCCACGGTTGGTGTACTGGCGGACGACGAGGTCCTCGACCGATCCGCTCAGCGACGCCAGCTTCTGCTCGGCGCGAGCGGTCTTCTCCTCGAGCACGACGAGCTCGCCCTCGATCGCGCCGAGCGCGGTCTCGGCCTCGGACACCCGCTGGGCAGCCTCGCGGGCCGCGGCCCGGGCCCGCTCGATCTCGGCCGTGTCGGCACCCGCACCCGTGGGACGGGCGACGGTGACGAAGGCGGCCACGAGCAGCGCCACGAAGGCGACGAGCGCGCCGTGGGTCCGCAGCGGCGAGGTGGGGCGAATGGTCGGGGTCACGGTCGAGTCGTCCGGTGGGTCGGTCGGGCGCGGCCGTCGGGCCCGCGCCAGCGGCGCAGACTACGCCGACCCGGCCTATGTTGCAATCTCGTGACGGCCGCCGGACCGCGGCGGCTCGGGCCGGTCGGACTCGTCGACGATGTCACCGACGAGCTCCTCGAGGATGTCCTCGAGGCTGACGATGCCGACGGTGCGGCCGCCGTCGTCGACGACGAGCGCCAGGTGCACCCGACCCCGCTGCAGCGAGAGCAGCACCTCGTCGATGACCGCCGAGCGCTTCACGATCGGGAGGCGTCGGATGCGGCCGAGGGGAAGGGACCGCGACCGCGCCCCCTCGGGCAGGGTGAGGAGGTCCTTGGCGTGGATGAAGCCGAGCACGTCGTCGAGCCCGCCCTCACCGACGACGAGCAGGCGCGAGTGGCCGGTGCGGACGACGATCTGCTCGGCCTCCTCGGGGGTCGCCGACCGCTCGACGAACCCGATGCGGTCACGGGGCACGACCATCTGGGCGACGGGCGACTCCCCGATCGCCAACGCGCCGCGGAGCAACTGGTCCTGTACGTCGTGGATGAGCCCCTCCTCGCGCGACGCCGACACCATGTCGGCGAGCTCGTCGCTGGTGTGACGGTCGGAGATCTCGTCGGCCGGCTCGGCGCCGAGCAGGCGGATGATGCCGTTGGCGATCGCGTTGAACAGGACGATGACCGGGCGGAAGATCTTCAGGTAGAGGCGGTTGGGCAGGTCGAGGGCCAGCAGCGTGCGCTCCGGGCCGGCGATGGCGATGTTCTTCGGCACCATCTCGCCGAGGACCATGTGGAGGAACACCACGATCGACAGGCCGATCGCGAAGCCGATCGTGGTCGAGACACTCTCGGGGATCTCGAAGCGGTCGTGGAACAGCTTCTCGAGGCCGTGCGCGATGGCCGGTTCGGCGACGTAGCCGAGCAGCAGCGAGCAGATCGTGATGCCGAGCTGGGCGCCGGCGAGCTGCATCGAGAGGTCGCGCACCGAGAGCAGGGCCCGGGCCGCGCCCCGCTGGCCCTCCTCGGCCATGGCCTCGAGCTTGGTGCGACGGCTGGCGACGAGGGCGAACTCGGCGGCCACGAAGAAGGCGTTGCCGGCGAGCAGCAGGACGGTGACGATCAGCGCGCCGGCGTTCACGACGCACCTCCCGCACCGGCCGCGAGGTCCCCGACCTCACCGGTCGACACCCCGGTGTCGCCGACCGCCGGCGGCGCGGTGAGGCGGATGGCGGCGATGCGGTGACGGTCCATCTCGACGACCTCGATGACCCAGCCGTCGTGGTCGAAGCCGTCGCCCACCTCGGGGATGCGGCCGAGGGCGTCGAGCACGAAGCCGGCGAGCGTCTCGTAGGGGCCGTCGTCGGGCAGCTCGAAGCCGCACTCGTCGAACACCTCGTCGGGGTGGTGTCCGCCGGGCACGACCCACTCCCCCGGGCGCTGGACCCGCGTGAGCGGCGTGGCCGACGGGTCGTGCTCGTCGTCGATCTCGCCGACGATCTCCTCGAGCATGATGATGCCGGCCGTGCCGCCGTACTCGTCGACCACCACGGCGAGGTGGGTCGCCCGTTCGCGCAGCAGCGGCAGCAGGGTCGACAGCTCGATCGTCTCGGGGACGGGCAGCGCCTCGGCCATGACGTCGCGCAGCGGGGTGGTGGCCCGTGCCGCGAACGGGATCGTGAACGCGTCCTTCACGTGGCCGACGCCGACGATCTGGTCGAGGTCGCCGTCGATCACGGGGAAGCGCGAGAAGCCGGTCTCGACCGCGGCCGCGGTGAGGTCGGCCACCGTCGCGCCGACGGACAGCGCCACGGTCTCGGTCCGGGGCACGAGGGCGTCCGCCGCCGACTTCTCGGAGAAGCGCACGGCGCGGGTCAGCAGGGTCAGCGACTCCTCGTCGATCGTGCCGGTCTCCCCCGACGACCGGAACAACAGGTCGAGCTCGTCGAGGCTGCGCACCGACCGCAGTTCCTCCTGTGGCTCGATCCCGAGCCGGCGCACCATCCAGTTGGCGACCGAGTTCAAGGCCTTGACCAGCGGCCCGGCGAGCACGCCGTAGAGCCGCATGGGTCGCGCCAGCGCGTAGGCCGTGGTCGTCGGGTAGGCGATGGCGAGCGACTTCGGGACGAGCTCGCCGGTCACCATCTGCACGGTCGTCGCCAGCGCCAGGGCGAGGGCGACCGAGATGCCGCCCGCCCGGTCGTCACCCACGACCGAACCCACCAGGGGCTCGAGCAGCGTGGCGACGACGGGCTCGGCGACGAAGCCGAGGATCAGGGAGCTGATCGTGATGCCGAGCTGCGCGCCGGAGAGGTGGAAGGAGAGCCGTTCGAGCAGTTGCTCGGTGAGGCGCGCCGCCCCCTTGCCCTCCTCGGCGTGCCGGGAGACCCGGCCCCGGTCGACGGCGACGAGGGCGAACTCGTTGGCGACGAAGGCCGCGTTGGCGGCGATGAGCAGGACCACGGCGAGGAGGCCGAGTGCGGTGTCGATGACGGGACCTTCGGGATCGGCCGGCTGGGGAGCGTCAGGCTACAAAGGCGCGGTGACCACGGCGACGGCATCGGACGTCCACGGCCCCGCCGTCGAGCTCCGGGGCGTCGACGTCCGCGTCGACGGCGTGCCGGTGCTGGCGGCGCTCGACTGGCGGATCGAGCCGGGCGACCGGTGGGTGCTCGTCGGTCCGAACGGCGCGGGGAAGACGACGCTGCTGCGGCTGGTCGCGTCGTGGCTGCGCCCCTGGTCGGGCGAGGCGGTCGTGCTCGGCGAGACGCTGGGTCGGACCGACATGCGGGCCCTGCGCCGCCGCATCGGGTACACGAGCCAGGCCCTGACCGACTCCCTGCGCCCGACGATGACCCCGCACGAGGTCGTGCTCGCCGCGCCGAACGGGGCGCTCGAGACCTGGTGGCACCGCTACGACGACGACCAGCACGCCGACGCGTCGGAGCAGCTCCGCCGGTTCGGCATCGACGACGACCAGGAGTGGCGCCCGCTGCGCACGCTGTCGTCCGGTGAGCGCCAGCGGGTGCTCCTCGCCCGCGCCTTCGCCGGCCGCCCCGGCCTCGTCGCGCTCGACGAGCCGACCGCGGGCCTCGACGTCGGCGGTCGCGAGGACCTGGTGCGCAGACTCGACGACGTCGCTGCTGCGGTCCCCGACGTCCCGATCGTGCTGGTGACCCACCACCTCGAGGAGATCCCCGCCGCGTTCGACCGTGTTGCCCTCGTCGCCGGCGGGGGCATCACGGCCGCGGGGCCGTGCACCGACCTCCTCGTCGACGACGTGCTGTCCGATCTCTACGGCGTCGGCCTGCGCGTCCGGCGGTCAGATGGGCGCTGGTCGGCGGTCGCCCGGCGCTGATCGCCACCGGCCTCGGCTGGTTGCCTCGGCTGGTTGCCTCAGCGGCGCTCGACGAGGCGACGCAACCGGGGCCGGGACGCCTCGATCTCGCCGCGCAGCGCCCGGTCGAGCAGCGGCATCCAGAGCGCACCGCCGTAGTGCAGGTCCATGACGACGCGGCTGCCCTCGGCGGTCGGCTCCACGGTGGCCGACAGGATCCACGGCGAGTGCTCGCGCCCGTCGAGCTCGCGGCGCTCGAACACCGCTCGCGTCGGGGCGTCGTGGCTCGAGCGCACCATGCGGAGGCGCTTCGACCGCGCCAGCGGGCCGACCCGCCCCCTCAGCGTCACGAACCACGCCGGTCCGGGGTCACCGTCGGCCGCGTCGGCGGACGTCACCCGCGGCACGATGTCGAGCCACTCGTCGTAGCCGTCGAGGGTGCCGACCCGCGCGAAGAGGTCGTCGGGGACGGCGGCGGTGTCGAGGGTGGCGCGCAGGTCCATGTCAGCGCCGGCTCAGGTCCGACACGACCTTGAGCAGGCCGTACGGGTTGACGGCGGCGCCGCCGCCGGGGTGGACCTGGAAGTGCAGGTGCGGGGCGCCGCCTTTGGCGTTGCCGGTGTCACCGACGAACCCGACGACGTCGCCCGCCTCGACGACGGTGCCCTCGCCGATGCCCTCGGCGTAGGACTGCAGGTGGGCGTAGTAGTAGTACGTGCCCGACTGGCCCTTGACCCAGAGCTTGGTGCCGCCGAGGACGTCGGTTCCCACCCGGGTGATGATGCCCCGCTCGACGGCGTAGAGCGGGGTCCCGAACGGCGCCATGATGTCGGTGCCCTGGTGGCCGTGCTCGTACTCGGTCCCCGTCATGCGGGGGAAGCCCCAGCTGTCGATGAACTGGTACGGCTCGCCGACGGGGAACACGAACCCGCGGATCACGATCTCGGAACCGGCCGAGAACACGGCGAGCTGGAACTTCCTCTCGGTGTTCACGGCGATGGCGTCGCGCAGGTTCTCCCGGGCGTCGCGCAGCGCCAGGCGGGTGCGGTCGAGGTCGTCGAGGGCGTCGAGGATGCCGTCCTCGACGACGGCCTGCGCGGCCTTGTAGTCGGCGACCGAGTCGATGTCGGCCTCGGTGATCACCTGGAGGAACAGCTGGCGGGCCTCGGCCTCGTTGGCGCTCGACGACGTGAAGTACGTGTCGAGCTCGGCGGCGTTGCCGCGCACGACGGCGTTGGCGACCCGGTCCTCGAACACCTCGGTCGCGATCTCGAGCCGCTCCACCGACAGCTGCTGGGCGACGTCGAGTCGGGCGAGCTCGTGCTGGAGCGTGGCGAGGCGGGCCTCGAGGTCGGTGACGACCTGGGCGGCGGCGTCGACGTCGGCGCGGCTCTCGAGCGCCTCGGCCCGGGCGACCGACAGCTCCCGGCGGATCAGCCGCTCGGCGGCCGCCCCGTCGACGACCTCACCGGGCGCCGGCGGGACCGTGTCGTCGGAGATCGGGATCTCGTCGGGCGGGAGCGTGTCCTCGTCGGCGACGATGTCGTCGTCGGGGTCGAGCTCCTGGTCGAAGTCGATGGTGGTCGTCGTGGTCGACCCGTCGTCGCACCCCGGCGGAGCCGTCGTCGGCGGGGTGCCCGGCGCCGTCGTGCTGGTGGTCGTGGCCGGGTCGGGCGGTGGGCACGGCGCGGTCGTGGTCGGGCTCGACGGTGCCGTGGTCGGCGGCGGGGTCGCCGGCGGTCGGGTCGTGGGGGGTTGGGTGGTCGCCGGGGCTTCGGTGGTGGGGGGCGCGGTCGCCGGGGGTCGGGTGGCGGGGGGCGCGGTGGTGGCCGGCGCCTCCGTGGTGGGTGCGGTCGGCGGCGCCGGCTCGCCCTCCTGGGCGCGGGCGGGGGCGGCGGCCGCGAGCAGCACGGCGACCGCGAGGCCGAGCAGGAACGTCGGCCTCGGGCGGCCGCGTCGGGGGTGCGAACGGGTGATGAGCATCGTCGGAGGAGACATCGGCCGGCGTGGCCCGGATCTGGAACCGCCCGCGCGCAGAGCGTACCGACCGGTGCGGTTCGCTCCCCAGGCGGGGCTACGGTCGGCGGCCATGGAGCGCACCATCTTCGAGGACGAGCACGAGTTGTTCCGGGACAGCTTCCGGCGCTTCGTCGCCGACCAGATCACCCCCAACCTCGAGCGTTGGGAGGCGGACGGCATCGCCGATCGCGGTCTGTTCACCGAGGCGGGCAAGCACGGCTTCCTCGGCATGGCCATCCCCGAGGCCCACGGCGGCGGCGGGGTCGACGACTTCCGCTACAACCAGGTGATCATCGAGGAGGTACAGGCGGCCGGGGCCGGGGGCGCGGGCCTGGGCATCACCCTGCACAACGACATCTGCCTGCCCTACTTCCTGACGCTGGCGAACGAGGAGCAGCAGGCGAGGTGGCTGCCGGGCATCGCGTCGGGTGAGCTCATCACCGCGATCGCCATGACCGAGCCCGCCATCGGCTCCGACCTGGCGTCGATGCAGACGACGGCGGTGCGCGACGGCGACGACTTCGTCGTCAACGGCGCCAAGACGTTCATCACCAACGGCATCAACGCCGACCTCGTCATCACCGCGGTCAAGACCGATCCCGGCCAGAAGCACGCCGGCATGTCGCTGCTGGTCGTCGAGCGCGGCATGGAGGGCTTCGAGCGCGGCCGCAACCTCGACAAGATCGGCATGCACAGTCAGGACACCGCCGAGCTGTTCTTCACCGACGTGCGGGTCCCGGCCGCGAACCTCCTGGGCGAGGAGGGGCGCGGTTTCCACCACCTGGTCGACAAGCTGCCCCAGGAACGCCTGTCGATCGCGGTCGCCGGTGTCGCCGCGGCCCGGGCCGGCCTCGACTGGACGCTCGAGTACGTGAAGGAGCGCCATGCCTTCGGGCAGCCGATCGGCTCGTTCCAGAACACGAGGTTCGAGCTGGCCGAGGTCATCACGGAGGTCGAGATCGGCCAGTCGTTCGTCGACCGGTGTGTCATGGCGCTCAACGATCGGGCGCTGACCGCCGAGGAGGCGTCGATGGCGAAGTGGTGGTGCACCGAACTCCAGCACCGGGCGCTGCACAAGTGCCTGCAGCTCTTCGGCGGTTACGGCTTCATGGCCGAGTACCCGATCGCCCGGGCCTATGCCGACGCCCGCGTCACGACGATCTACGGCGGCACCACCGAGGTGATGAAGGAGATCATCGCCAAGCGGCACCTCGGGCTCTGAGCCTCGGGTCGGTCAGAGCTCCCCGCGCCACGGCGGGTCGGCGCCGACCCGGCTACAGGCGATGCCGGCAGCCTCGACCGCGTAGGTGAGCGCCGTCCGCCACCAGGTCGGGCCGAGGCCGGACAGCGCGGCCCGACCGGTCACCCCGTGGGCCGCGAAGGCGGCGAGCAGCGCACCGGCGAACGTGTCGCCGGCGCCGACGGTGTCGACCACGTCGACCGGTTCGGCATCGACCTCCACGAGCCCGCCCGGGACGACGACGGCCGCGCCCCGCTCGGCCCGGGTCACGACGACGGCGGCGGGGGCGCCGCGGTCGGGGTCGTCCTCGGCGAGCCAGGCCCGGGCGACGTCGAGCGGGTCGTCGCCGGGGTGGAGCCAGGCGAGGTCGGCCGCCGAGACCTTGACGACGTCGACCATGGCGAGCCAGCGGTCGAGCCGGGCCCGGAACCGCTCGACGCCGCCCGCGAGGTGGGGTCGGGGGTTGGGGTCGAGGTGCACCAGCGAGCGGTGACGGGCGGCGACGAGCAGTGCCTCGAGGCGTGACGCCGCCGGTTCGAGCACGAGGGACACCGACCCGCTCACGTGGAAGATCCCCGTGTCGACCGGGAGGTGCAACTCGTTCACCATCGACGACACGGTCGTCGTGCCGGCGACGTGGAACCCGAACGTCGGCTCGCCCGGACCCTGGGCCACGACGGCGAGCGTGGTGGGCTCGGGGACGACGGGACAGGTGCGGGTCGAGACGTGCGACTCGTCGAGGTGGGCCCGCAGGAGGGTCCCGAACCGGTCCTCGGACAACACCCCGAGGAACGTGGTCGGGGCGCCGAGGCGGGCGGCGGCGACCGCGGCGTTCAGCGGCGACCCGCCGGCGGCGGCCCGCCAGGCGCGCCCGAGGTCGTCGGCCGGCAGGAGGTCGACGAGCGCCTCCCCGCAGCAGACGACCCGGGGCGAGGTCACGACCCGGTCACGCCAGCAGCGCCCGGGCGATGTGGGTGATCTGGATCTCGTCGGTGCCGGCGTAGATCTGCAGGACCTTGGCGTCGCGGGCGAGCTGCTCCACGGGGTACTCCGACATGTAGCCGTTGCCGCCGTAGATCTGGACGGCTTCGAGCGCGACCTCGGTCGCGGCCCGGGCCGAGTACAGCTTCATGGCCGACGCCTCGGCGAGGGTCATGCCTGCGCCGGTCTGGGACGACTCGATCGACCGGAACACCAGGTTCTGGACGTTGAGGCGAGCGACCTCCATCCGGGCGAGCTTCTCCTGGATGAGCTGGAACTGGCCGATCGGCTGGCCGAACTGCACCCGCTCCTTGGCGTACTCGACGGAGAGCTCGAGGCACTTCTCGATGATGCCGAGCGACATCGCGGCCACACCCGACCGCTCCATGCTGAAGGTGGCCTTGGCGCCCTCGCGGCCACCGGCCGGCTGGTCCTCGGTCTCGCCGATCAGGCGGTCGATCCCGACCCGCACGTCGTCGAGGAAGAGCTCGCCCGTCGGCGACGAGTGCATGCCCATCTTGCGCAGTGGCTTCGACTGCTCGAGGCCCGGCATGCCCGCGTCGAGCACGAAGCTGAGCACCTTGCGCTCGTCGGCGGGATTGCCCTCGTCGAGCTTGCAGATGAAGACGATCGTGTCGGCGTACGGGCCGTTGGTGATGAACGTCTTCGAACCGTTCAGCAGGTACTCGTCGCCGTCGCGGCGGGCGGTCGAGCGCATCGAGCCGAACGCGTCGGAGCCCGACCCGGGCTCGGTGATCGCCCACGCGCCCACCTTCTCCATCGTCAGCAGGTCGAGGGCCCACCGCTCCTTCTGGCGGATCGTGCCCTTCGACGTGATGGCCGAGGCGGTGAGCCCGGTCGACACGCCCATCGCCGTGACGAGGCCGGGGCTGTGGCGGCAGAGCTCGATGATCGGGATGAGCATCATCGACGCCGACCCGCCACCGCCCGACGACTCCTTGACCGGGGGCTCCTCCCCCGCGGCCAGCGCGGCCTCGACGGCCTTCTCGTGCTCGATCTGGCGCTTGAAGCTCTCCCGCGCCATCGAGTCCATGCCGAAGGTGGCGTACAGCTTGCGCAGCACCTCGTAGGGCGGCAGGTCGCCGAACTCGAGGTCTTCGCGGATCGGGGCGACCTCGGCCTCGCAGAACTGGCGGACCGCGTCGCGGACCATCTGCTGCTCTTCGGTGAACTCGATCATGGGAGGGGCTCCTCGGGGGTGGGATCGTGGGCGGTGGCCAGGGTCGGGGCCGGGGTCGGATCGGTGAGCAGGGCCTCGATGGCCGCGACGCGGGCTTCGAGCTCGGCGACCCGATCCTGCAACGCGGCGACGTCGGACCCGGCACCGGGGGTCGGACCACTCGTCGGGCCGGGGGTCGGGCCGGGGGTCGGGCCATCGCGTGTCACGGGCGCCGTCGGTGCCGGCGCGGCCATGGCGGCGACGTCGGCCGGGGTGGCGTGGCCGGGGTCGAGGTCGGGGTCGGCGCCGCCGAGCAGGTGCGTCCAGCGGGCCTCGCGCTGGCCGGGACGGTGCGGGAGGAGGCGGACCAGCGGCTCGTCCCGGGCTGCCAGGTCCTGGAGCGTGGCCGTCACGGCGTCGTTGTCGGCGAAGTCGTGGGCCCGTTCGGTGCGGGTGCGCAGCTCGTTGACCGTCTGGGGGCCGCGCAGGGCGAGCACGGCGAGGAGGGCGAGTTCGCCGTCGTCGACGCCGAAACGCTCGTCGGCGACGTGGCGGAACTTGGTGGCCCGGGCGCCGTGCGAGGCGTGGACGAAGCGCACGAAGCCGGCCGCCTTGAGCTCGTCGAGCGCGCCCCGGATCTCGTGCTCGGCGAGGTCCATCACGGGTTCGCGGCTCGTCTTCTGGTTGCAGGCGGTGCGCAGCCCGTTCAGGGTCATCGGGTACGTGTCGGGCACCGTGGCGGCCTTCTCGACCAACGACCCCAGGACCCGCAGCTGCACCGGCGTGAGCGGCTCGATCACACCCGGCAACCTAGATGCGATGCCGGCTCGACACGGCCCCCGGGATCTGGCGTCACGAGATGCGACCCCCGCGCAACCGCTGACGCCAGATTCGGGCCGATGATCGGGCCGGTCGATCGGGTTCGCCCGCACGCAACGCGTCGCGCCGCCGATCTGGCATCCTTGTGCGTCCGTCGGACCGGGTACGAGGAGCTCAACGGTGACTTTCGAGGTCGGCGACAAGGTCGTCTATCCGCATCACGGTGCTGCGATCATCGAGAAGACCGAGGTCATCGAGAGCTTCGGCGAGGAGAAGGAGTTCTTCGTCCTGCGCACCACGCACGGCGAGCTCACCCTGAAGGTCCCCGCCGACCGGGCCGAGGAGATCGGGATGCGCTTCCCGATCTCGGACGAGGACGTCGTCGACGTGTTCGAGGTCCTCGGCAAGAAGGACATCCGCGAGCCGGCCAACTGGTCGCGGCGGTTCAAGAACCACCAGGAGAAGCTGAAGTCGGGCGACGTGTACCAGGTGGCCGAGGTCGTCCGGAACCTGGCGCTGCGCGAGGCCGACAAGGGCCTGTCCGCCGGCGAGAAGTCGATGTACACCAAGGCTCGCCAGGTGCTCGTCTCCGAGTTGGCGTTCGCGCTCGACATCACCGAGGACGCCGTCGACGAGCGCCTGGACGCCACCCTGGCCTGAAGCCCCGCCACCGCGCTCGGAGCGCGCCGCCGTACGCTACGCGGCCGATTCGGCGAACGCCGCCGGATGACGAGGGACCGGCCGGAAGGGTGCCGACGTGGGTCAGAGACAGGGTCCGGACGACGTGCGAACCGATCCCGGCGCGTCCCGGGACGACTGGATCGAACGCCTGCGCCGCCGGGCCGAGGCCCTCCGCGACGAGGAAGTGGCCCGGCGCGAGGCCGAGGAGCCCGAGACCCCGACCTCCGATGATCCGACGGCGGCGCCCCACTCCCCCGACGTGCCGGCGCCACCGGCGCCGGCGGCCGAGACCCCGGTGGCCGAGCCCCCGGTGGCCGAGCCCCCGGTGGCCGAGCGCCCGGTGGCCGACGAACCGTCGCCCGGCGAGCCCGCGCCCGACGCGACCGCACCCGGGGAGTCCGAGTCCTCCGACGACGATGCGTCGAGCCCGGACCCTGCGGCCCTCGCCGACGCACCGGCCCCCGCTGTCGCCCCTCGCGAGCCCGAGCCGGCGCCTCCGGCGGCGGTCGCGCCCCGCGCCGACCCCTACGCCGAGCTGGCCACGCTGACCCCCGGCGGTCCGTCGGCCGAGACCGACGACCTCCTCACCCGCTGGGCCGACGGCGACGCCGACGGCGGGGTCGACTCCCCCCGCATCAACTGGTCCGGGCTCGCCGGGCCGCTCATCGTCTGCGCCGTGATCGCTGCCGTCGTCCTCGGCGCGATCGTCGTCATCGACCGATCGGGTGACGACGCCGACGGCACCACCGGGGTGCGCTCCGAGGACGCCGAGGCGGCGGAGCTGTTGGCCGAGGACCCACCGTCGCTCGAGGACCTGACCGCCGACGTCACGATCCCGCCCGGTCCCGCCGAGGGGCTCGCGGTCGCCGAGACGGGCGTGACGATCGTCGAGGACCGCTTCGACGCCGCCCAGCGCGAGGGCACGTTCGCCGTCGTGATCCAGAACCCCCCCGACGACTGGCAGGCCCAGGGCGTGCAGGTGCGCGTCGTGCTCGTCGGCACGACCGGCGGCGGCGTCTTCCGCCGCTGAACCCGGC
>JBHIXO010000017.1:0-25255 GCA_041984725.1 Acidimicrobiales bacterium
CCGTGCGGCGGGCCGCCGACGCCGCGCCCGACGGCTCGGTCGATCGCATCGTCGCCGAACGGGGCTGGGTCGACGCCGACCTGCTGGCGCGGCTGACGGGGGAGCGCCGGCCCGCCGACCTCGGCCGGTGGGTCGTGGCCCCCGACGCGCTGGCGGCCACCCGGCGCGCGGTCCGGGAACGGATCACCGAGGCGGGCCCGCTCGGGCTGGAGCTCTCGCTGCTCGACGAGCGCGAACGGGCCGTCGTCGGGCTCCTCGACGACGTCGACGTCGACGGCACCCGCGCCCTCGACCCCGACACCGTCGACCCGCTCGACGGTCACCCGTGGCTCGACGCCCTCGCCGCGTCGCCCTTCCAGCCACCGGACCCGCCTGCCGACCTCGGCCGGGCCGAGATCCGCGAACTCGTCCGGCGCGGCGCGGTGATCGAGGTCGACGGCGTGGCCTTCGCTCCCGCCGCGCTCGAGCGCGCCGCAGCCGAGGTCGGGGCCCTGCTCGCCGACGCTCCCGACGGCGTCACGGTCGCCGACGTGCGCGACCGCCTCGGCACGTCGCGGAAGTTCGTCCTGCCGATCCTCGCCCACCTGGACGGGACCGGGCAGACGCGCCGGCGCGGCGACGTCCGCATCGCCGGGCCGCGCCTCGGCGACGCGTCGACGGGCTGACTCGGTTGTCGGGCGCCGGCGGTGCCGGCGGACGGCCTACGCCAGCAGGGCGCGGCGTTCGCTCTCGCTCGTGCCGCCCCAGATGCCGTGTTGCTCACGGATCCGGACGGCGTAGTCGAGACAGTCGCGGCGGACCGAGCACGTGGCGCAGATCGCCTTCGCCCGGCCCTCACGCTCGAGCTTCTCGTCCTTGCGCTCGAACTGGGCCGGTGGGAAGAAGACCCGAGCCTGTGGTCCGCGGCACGCAGCCTTCAGCTGCCACTGTTCACGCTCGGTATCGATGGCAATCGTCATGAGACCCCCCGGAATCGACGTTGCCTGCGGGAACCTAGAACCGCGTCGGGGCGAATTCAAGGGGTGATTCCACGGATCGTGCGGATCCGACCGCGATCTCACCCCGTTGCGTCCCGATGTGTCAGTGCCGCCGCTCTCGGTAGTCCTTGGCGGCGCCTTCTTCCGGTTCCACCTCGAGGGTGAGGCCGTCGATGGCGACGACCCGGACCCGGTCGCCGGCCGAGACCGGCGTGGCCCGGTTGGTGCGGGCCCGCCACGGCGCATCGCGGATCGTGACCACGCCGTCGGGGGCCACGTCGGCGACGACCGTGCCGGTCTCGCCGATCATCCAGTCGCGCCCGATCGTGGGTGTGGAGAAGCGGGTGCGCACCATGGCCGGCATGCCGCCGAGCATGGCGAGCAGCGTGCCGCCGATGCCGGCGATGAGCGTGATCCACGACGGGAGGCCGTCGGCGAACAGACCGAGCGTGCCGACGACGAGGGCGACGGTGCCCACGCCGGTCCAGACGCGGGGGACCCCGGTCTGGACGTCGACGGCGAAGGCGGGGAACGCGAGCCCGAGCACCACGAGCGCCCACGTGTTCGTGGGCAGGACGGCGAGGCCGTAGGCGGCCAGCACCAGCGAGGTCGCCCCCACCATGCCGGCGACGCCGACACCGGCCGTGAAGAGCTCGAAGACCAGGAGGCTGGCGCCGATGACGAACAGCAGGTAGGCGACCGGCGGGCTGGCGACGGTGTGGAAGAGCTGGTCGACGAGGTCGAGCTGTCCGAAGCGGACGGGCGTGACCGGCTGGCGGCGGTCGTCCTGGACCTCGGTCTCGACCCCCGGGAGGTCGATGATGAAGTCGCCCAGCACCGGTGCGGCGTTGTCGACGAGGTCGAGCTCCACGGCGAGCTCGAACCCGGCGGTCTCGCCGACGGCGATGCGACCGTCGAGGTCGTCGACGGTCAGGTCGCGCCGGTCGAGCAGCTCGGACGTGACCTCGATGCGGCTGTCGGGGGCGAGGCCGGAGACCCCGGCCGCGGCGACGACTGCCGACGCGTCGCCCTTCGCCGCCGAGCCCGACGGCCCGACCCACGCGGCGACCGGCACCGACGACGTGGCCACGGCCTCGACGACCTCGGCCATGCGCTCGTCGTCGACCGCGCTGCCGTCGCTGTTGACCTGGAGGACGATGGCGACGACGCCACCCTGATCGGCGCGCTCGAGCTCGTCGACGATGAACGACGCGACGATCGGGTCGATCAGGCCCGAGACCTTGAGCACCTGGACGACGCCGTCGCCGCTGTCGTCGTCGGCCGTCGAGTCCCCGGCCGGGGCGGCGCCGGCGGCCGTCGGGAGGAGCAGGGCGACGAGGACGAACAGGAGGCCGGCGACGATCCGGCCGAGCTGCCCGCCGCCGGTCCGGGCGCGTACGGCGCGCCCCTGAACGCGTGGCGTGTGCGTGACGTCCGGCACCGTGCCGCGTGGAACGGGCCGACCGATCGGTAGGGTGCGGCCCGTCCGACCGCGACCGGATCGTGAGTGGAGCATCGGTGGACCCGACGGAGTACTTCTCTGCATCTCGGTTGCTCATCGTTGCGGGCAAGGGCGGCGTGGGCAAAACGGTGGTGACCGCAGCGCTCGCCCGCGCCGCGGCGATGTCGGGCCGTTCGGCCCTCGTGATCGAGGTCGAGGGCAAATCCGGCCTGCCCCGGATGTTCGGCCACGCCGACCCCAAGGGCGACACGAGCGGTCTCGGCTACGACGAGCAGGTGCTCTCGAAGGGTGGCGGTCCCGACGGCGAGGCCGACATCACCGCCCGCACGATCACCCCCGACGGCGCCCTCCTCGACTACCTCGAGGACCACGGCCTGTCCCGCATCTCCAAGCGGCTCCTGTCGACCGGCGTCGTCGACATCGTGGCCACGGCCGCCCCGGGCATCCGCGACATCCTCGTGCTCGGCAAGGTCAAGCAGCTCCAACGGCTCGGTGAGGCCGACGTCATCATCCTCGACGCCCCCGCCGCCGGCCACGCCATCAGCTTCCTGCGGTCGGCCAAGGGCCTGCTCGACGCCGTCAAGGTCGGCCCGATCAACGCGCAGGCCCGCGACGTCATGGAGCTGCTGCAGGACCACAGCCGGTGCGAGGTCGTGCTCGTGACGCTGCCGGAGGAGACGCCGGTCAACGAGCTGGTCGAGACGGCGTTCTCGCTCGAGGACCAGGTCGGGGTCGGGCTCGGCCCCGCCGTGGTCAACGGGCTCTACGAGGACTATCCCGGCCTCGCCACCGATCCCGACGAGGCGGCCGAGACCGCGTCCGTCTCGCTGCGCGACGGCGAGGCCGAGGCGCTCGCCGAGGCCGCCGACTTCCGCCGGCACCGCATCGACCTCCAGCGCAACCAGGTCGCCCGTCTCTCCGAGAAGCTGCCACTTCCGCAGCTGCACCTGCCGTTCCTGTTCCAGGCCGAGATCGGACCCGACGAGGTCGAGCGCCTGGCCCGGTCGGTGCTGGCGTCGTTCGCCGAGCTCGACCCCGAGGGCACGAGCGCGGTCGACGACCCCGGGATGGTGCAGCGATGAGCGCGTCGTCCGCCCCCTCCCTCGACGAGCTGATCCGCGACCGCCACGTGATGATCTGCTGCGGGTCCGGCGGCGTCGGCAAGACGACGACCGCCGCCGTGATCGCCATGCGGGCCGCCGAACTCGGCCGGCGTTCGGTGGTGGTCACGATCGACCCGGCCCGCCGCCTCGCCGACGCGCTCGGGCTCGACGGGCTGACCAACGAGCCCAAGCCGATCGACGGCGACTGGCCGGGCGTGATGCACGCCATGATGCTCGACACGAAGTCGACGTTCGACGACCTCGTCCGCACCCACGCCGCCGACCCCGACCAGGCCGAGCGCATCCTCGGGAACACCTTCTATCGGAACATCTCCGAGGCGCTGTCGGGCACGCAGGAGTACATGGCGATGGAGAAGCTGTACGAGCTCTCCACCGACAGCGAGTTCGACCTGATCGTGGTCGACACGCCGCCGACCCGGAACGCCCTCGACTTCCTCGACGCCCCGTCCCGGCTGTCGAAGTTCCTCGACCACCGGCTCTACAAGGCGGTCACGGCCACGAACCGGGGCGTGCTCCGGGCGGTCAACTCGGCCGTGCGCAGCGTGATCCGCCAGGTGGCGAGGGTCGTCGGCGCCGACGTCATCGACGACGCCGTCGCCTTCTTCCAGGCCTTCGAGGGCATGGAGGAGGGGTTCAAGGACCGGGCCACGCACGTCGAGGCGCTGCTGCGCGACGACGACACCGCCTTCGTGCTCGTGGCCTCGCCCCGGCTCGACACCGTGGCCGAGGCGACGTTCTTCGCCGAGAAGCTCGACGAGGGCGGCATCGCCGTGCGGTCGCTCGTCGTCAACCGGATGCACCCCCGCTTCGCCGAGGGCTTGGCCGAGGCGACCCGCGAGCGGGCCAACGCGCTCGGCGACGCCGCCATCGCCGACCTCTACCGCAACCTCGCCGACTTCCAGCTGGTGTCGTCCCGCGAAGAAGAGAATCTGGCAGGACTCGCGGAACGCGTCGCGCCGGCCCCCGTGGTGCGGGTGCCCTTCCTGCGCAGCGACGTGCACGACCTCGACGGCCTCCGCGCCCTCGAGGCGTACCTCGTCTAGGAGCCGCTGGGTCTAGGAGCCGCTGGGTCTAGGAGCCGCTGGGTCTAGGAGCCGCTGGGTCTAGGAGCCGCTGGCGGCGTCGCGGAGCGCTTCGGCGGCCTCGTCGACCGACTCGGCGACCGGGACGATCCGGTCGAAGCCGGTGGTGTGGAGCAGCCGCTTGAGCGAGGCGCGCGAGCACGCGACCGCGACCTCGCCGCCGTTCTCCCGCGTGCGACGGATGCCGCCGATGAGCGCACCGAGGCCGGCCGAGTCCATGAACGGGACGTCGGACAGGTCGATGAGCAGGGCGGTGACGTCGGTGAGCTCGCCGAGCGCGTCCCGGAACTCGGGCACGGTGTAGGCGTCGAGCTCTCCGCTCGGGCGGCACAGCGTGTAGGCGGGTGTCTGCTCGATCTCGATGTCCATGTCGACCTTTCGGTGGGGCCGGCGGCGGGTCTCGGGGGCGACCGGATTGCGGGTTCGGCGAGCCGCGAACGGTAGCTTCTGGGCCGTGCCGATCGTGCTCATCGCCGCCGATGCCGACGCCGTCGCCGACGAGGTCGACGCCGCGCTGGCCGACGACGAGACCACGGTCGTGCGGGTGCACAGGGGCGCCGAGGTGCCCGCCGCCGTCGAGGCTCACGGCCCCGACCTGGTCGTGCTCGACCTCCAGATCGGCAACATGGGCGGCATGGCCGTCGTGTCGCACCTGCGGGCCGAGGCCGAGATGGGCCGCCTCCCCGACGCCGCCATCCTGATGCTGCTCGACCGCGAGGCCGACGTGTTCCTCGCCCGCCGGTCCGACGCCGACGGCTGGCTCGTCAAGCCGCTCGACTCGTTCCGCCTGCGCCGCGCCGCCCGCGCCCTGCTCGACGGCCAGGACTTCCACGAGCCGACGTCGGCCACCACCACGCCCATCCCCCGCTAGACGGAACCGGCAGCCCGGGTTCGGAAACTGGCAGCCCGGGTTCGGAAACTGGCAGCCCGGGTTCGGAAACTGGCAGCCCGGGTTCGGAAACTGGCAGGACGAGCGGAACACCATCGTGCGACCATCTCGGCCGTGGGGATCCGGGAACGACTCGCCGTGCACTACCCGGCCTTCGCATTGGAGGTCCGCACGCCGCGCCTGACGCTGCGCGTGCCGACCGACGAGGACCTGGTCGATCTCGCCGAGCTCGCCGAGCGGGGCGTGCATGACCCCGACGCCTCGCCGTTCTCGGTGCAGTGGACGGCGATCGACCCGCCGCACCAGCAGCGCAACACCCTCGCCTTCTTCTGGCAGCAGCGGCCGACCCTCATCACCGACGCCTGGCACCTGACGCTCGTCGCCGTGGTCGACGGCGCGATCGCCGGCACGCAGTCGTTGTTCACCCGGCAGTGGCCCGTGCTGAAGACGTTCGAGACCGGGTCGTGGCTCGGCCGCGAGTTCCAGGGTCGCGGGCTCGGCACCGACATGCGGGCCGCCGTGCTCCACCTGGGCTTCGAGGGCTTCGGCGCCGAGCGGGCCGTCACCGCCGCCTGGGACGACAACCCCAGCTCGCTCGGCGTCACCCGGGCCCTCGGCTACCGCCCCAACGGCACCGCCCGTGAGTCCCGCAACGGCGAGGTGGCGACCATGTGCCACTTCGTCCTCGACCGGGCCGACTGGGAGACGCACCGCCGCGACGACATCGAGATCGTCGGCGCCGACGCGGTCGCGGCCTGCTTCGGGACGGTCCAGACCCCCCGCACGGACTGATCGAGCCCACTTCGGGGACGGCAGGGTCGTCCGCTACGGTGTCGATCCCTCCGGGTGGTGGCTCAGTTTGGCTAGAGCGCTGCGTTCGGGACGCAGAGGTCGGGAGTTCAAATCTCCCCCACCCGACCAGAAGAACATGCAGGTCAGCGGCGGTTTCTGGACCGCCGCTGATTCGCGTCTCGGGTCGGTCATCCCGCGTGGATCTCGCGGCCGTGCGGGTTCGCCGGGGTCCGCTGGCGCACATGCACAACCCGTTCGGCGGCTGGGTCCACGACGACCGCCGACTTGGTCGTGGCGCCGCCAAGGCCTGGAAGACAGCGTCCCGAGCAATGGACGGACTGCCTCCGGACGCCGGCGCCACTGCTGTGAGCGAGGTCGCCGTGGGCCCTGTCGAGGCACTCAATGTGCTCGATGCAAAGACGAAGGGCGGAATCGACACCCTGGGCCGCGCAGATCCCGAACTGCGTCCTTCGGTCACGGCCTCCCTGCCGCCACGATCACCGTCGGCGAGGGCCGGTTCTCGACGCGCCTCGAGCCCACCGACCCCGTCGACGATGTGGACCCGGTGGCCTGGATGCTCCACGTGTTCGGGCGCACCGGTCCGACGGGAAACGAGGCGATCGACGAAGTCGCACGGTGGACTCAACGGGTCTGACGCCGTCCTGCCGTGATGTATCGAATTCGATACATCACGGCGATAGGGTGAGTCCATGGAGTTCGCCGTGTTGCTGCGCCGGTCGCGTTTGGCGGCTGGTCTGACGCAGACAGAGCTGGCCGACCGGTCGGGGATCGCTCGTCCGAATGTGGTGGCCTACGAAGCGGGGCGGCGTGAGCCGAAGTGGTCGACGGCGGAGCGGTTGCTCGCCGCCGCAGGTCGTTCACCGGCGGTGGACGAGCCCGTAGAGTGGCGGTGGACGGCGACCCGACGTCCCTACGCAGTCGCCTCGAGGTTGTGGCGACTGGATCCGAGCGAAGCGCTCCGACAGGTCGATCTCTCCGTGCACCTGTGGTGGAGCGGCTCAGGCAAGATGGTCGATCTCGCCGTTCGAGCGGAGCGGCTGCGCGCCTACGAGATCGTGCTGCGTGAGGGTACGCCGGTTGACATCGTCGGCGTGGTCGACGGAGTCCTCCTCTGTGACGCGTGGCCCGACCTGGTACTGCCGGCGGCAGCACGAAGCGAGTGGGAATGGTCGATCGAAGCCCTCGGGTCGCCCGGCTGACGCGATCGCCTCGTGACGACCCTCGATCCGAACCAACTGTTGGTGGCGCGGCTGCTCTTCTCGCTGCCGTCTGCGCAGGGCTACGCGCTCGCGGTAGGTGCAGCACTGTTGGCGCTCGGCGTCATCGATCGCCCGACCCGCGACGTCGATGCCTTCGTCGCCGCTCGACCCGGAGCATCCCCCGGAGACGTGCGCCCACTCGTGGGTGAGGCCGTGCCCGCGCTCGAAGCGGCAGGATGGACCGTCGAGACGGTGCGTCTGCACCAGACGTTCGCTCGGCTGGTTGCGAAGCATGAGTCCGGGGTCGTCGAGATCGACCTTGCGGTCGACTCACCGCCACTGTTTGCGTTCGGCGATGTCGACGGCATCCCCGTCCTCGCGTTGGAGGATCTCGCGGCGCGCAAGATCCTCGCCATCCTCGACCGCGCCGAGGGACGAGACTTCACCGATCTGCTCGCCCTCGCCGAGCGCTTCTCGCCAGCGGAGTGCATCGAGTGGGCACGGCGCCTCGACGAAGGGATCACACCGGCGACGATCGCCGACTCCTTCGAGAAGCTCGACCGACTTGGAGATCACGAACTCCCCACGGATGATCCCGACGGACTTCGGGCGTCGTTCCGGGCGTGGAGCCACGACCTTCGCCCGACCTGACGCGACGACCCGCGATCGCGCGAATTTCTTGCGGCCGTCGCTCGTCGACCGCATCGCAGAAGTCGGCGTCCTGCCAGGCCTCGACCCAGGGGGCGCACCAGACCTTGGAACGCTGCAGCCCGACGACTTCCTCGAGGAGGCTGTCTCGGATCGGCACCAGCCCGGGTCGCTTCACCGCCAGGAGCTTCGACTTTCGGGTAGGTCCCAGCCCCTTGTACGTCCCGAGCAGGCCGTACGCCTGAGCCGCTGGGCTCGAGTCAGCCAGTGCCTCGGAAGCTCTCGGATCACGGATCGAGACGTCAACTGGGATCTGAGCGACCAGGTCGGAGAGTTCGCTGTTCGTGAGGATGCCCGCGCCTCGTCGCTCGTCCACGTCGAGGTACCCGAACGGCAGGGGGCTGGCACCTGGTCGTGTGGCCATCGCCAGGTGCAAAGGTCGCCCACTGACCGGTCCCGCCGCCACGAACCGGGCGCAGAAACCGTCGCCTGCGACGGCTTCCAGCCCCGGAATCCCGGGGTCGTCGGCGACGAGCGCATCGAGCGCAGCCCGGCTGCCTTGGGCCTACCGGCCGGGGGTGCTGCCTGACCTGCACCTGATCTCACCGATCCGGCAGTGTCGATGCCAGCCCGGACGCGCGACGGCCGCCCACGAGGGGCGGCCGTCGGTAACCGTGCGCTGCCGGCTCAAGGCTATGACCAGCGACGCACAGAATCAGCGGATGAAGATCATCTCCCGGTACTTCGGGAAGGGCCACACGCCGTCGTCGACGAGGGTCTCGAGCGTGTCGGCGTGGGAGCGGACCGTCTCCATCAGCGGTCGGATCTCGTCGGCGCAGTGCCGCATCTCCTTCTCCAACGAGTCGTCGAAGTCGTGCACGGCGAGCGCTGCCTCGAGGTCGGCGACACCGACCATCAGGGCGTCGGCTTCGGCGGCGATGGTTGCGGCGAGACCGGTGTCGAGGGTCACGCCGACCTCCTTCGCCGACGCGATGGTCCCGGTGATGCTCGTCAGGTACGACATCGACGCCGGGTAGATCGCCGTGCGGGCCATCTCGATGGCCAACTTCGCCTCGACCTGGATCGACAGGACGTACTGCTCGGCGTACACCTCGTACCGGCTCTCCAGCTCGGCCTCGCTCAGCACGCCGGTGCTCGCGAACAGTTCTTTGACCGGGGTCGAGATCAGGTTGGGAAGTGCGTCGGCCGTGGTGGGGATGTTCATCAGGCCACGCTCGGCCACTGCGGCCTCGTGCCACTCGCTGGAGTAGCCGTCGCCACCGAACACGACGTTGCCGTGCAGCTCCATCAGTTCCTTCAGCACCGTGGCGACCGCCGCGGGCTTCTCGAGTCCCGACTCGAAGGCCTTCTCGAGTTCGTCGGCGATCCAGCCGAGTGAGTCGGCGAGGATCGTGTTCATCGCGACCAACGGGCCCGACACCGACATTGCCGAGCCGACCGCGCGGAACTCGAAGCGGTTGCCGGTGAAGGCGAAGGGCGAGGTGCGGTTGCGGTCGCCGGGATCACGTTCGAACGGAAGGATCTGCGCGAGTCCGAGATCCATCGTGCCGCCCTCGGCGAGCTCCGCGGCGTCGCCCGAACGGATGCTCTCGAACAGGGCCTCGAGCTGTTCGCCGAGGTACACGGAGATGATGGCGGGCGGGGCCTCGTTGGCGCCGAGACGGTGGTCGTTGCCGGCCGACGCGACGACGGCGCGCAGGAGCGGCCCGTGCAGGTGGGCGCCACGGATGACGGCGCCGCAGAACAGCAGGAAGTTGAGGTTCTCGGCCGGCGTCGTGCCGGGGTCGAGCAGGTTGCCCTGCGTCGAGTTCCCGACCGACCAGTTGACGTGCTTGCCCGAACCGTTGATGCCGGCGAAGGGCTTCTCGTGGAGGAGACACATGAAGCCGTGCTTCTTCGCAGTCGCCTTCATCGTCGTCATCATCAGCTGCTGGTGATCGGCAGCGACGTTCGCCGCCTCGAAGTAGGGCGCGATCTCGAACTGGCCCGGCGCCACCTCGTTGTGGTGGGTCTTGGCGGGGATCCCGAGGCGGAACAGCTGGTCCTCGAAGTCCTGCATGAACACGTGCACGCGCTCGGGGATCGCACCGAAGTAGTGGTCGTCGAACTCCTGGCCCTTCGCCGGAGCCGCGCCGAAGATCGTCCGCCCCGCGAGCAGGAGGTCCGGTCGCAGGTTGGCCAGCTCGGCGTCGATGAGGAAGTACTCCTGCTCCGCACCGCAGCTCGAGTTGAGCGTGGCGATGTCGGTCTCGCCCATCAGCGCCAGCACGCGACGAGCGGCGGCGTCCATGGCCGAGTTCGAGCGCAGCAGCGGGATCTTCTTGTCGAGCGACTCGCCGGTCCACGACATGAACACGCTGGGGATCATCAGCGTGGCGCCGATCGAGGTCCGGAGCACGAACGCCGGGCTGGTCGGATCCCAGGCCGTGTAGCCGCGAGCGGCGTTCGTCGTCCGCAGACTGCCATTGGGGAACGACGACCCGTCGGGCTCGCCCTTGATGAGCAGGCTGCCGGTGAACTCCGTGATCGCGTTGCCGGCGGCGTTGGTGACGATGAACCCGTCGTGCTTCTCGGCGGTGATGTTCGTCAACGGATAAAAGAGATGTGAGAAGAACTTCGCGCCCTTCGAGATCGCCCAGTCCTTCATCGCTGCGGCGACCACGTCGGCGGTCGACGGGTCGAGCGGCTCGCCGGTCTCGACGGCCGCCTTCATCGCCTTGAACGCGTTCTTGGAGAGCGACTCCTCCATCGTGGCCAGACTGAAGACGTCGCTCGCCCAGATGTCCCCGAGGGTGGTGGGCGGTGCGGGCACATCGGCCGGCGGACGGTTCGTGATGGTCGAGATCGCGTTCGTCCTGATCGGGTTCACGCTCATGGTTCCTCGTTCCTGCCCGTCGTCAGGTCGACGACTCGTGGGTACAGCTGCGCCGTGGGGCGGCGACGAGAACGTAGGTGTGTCGCTGGTCGTTGAACAGTGGATCGATCGCTCTTCTCACGCCCGAAACGCGGCGGACTCCGAGGGTGGAGGTTCGACCGGCTTGTCCGGGCTCGGGCGGCGCAGGAAGCGGTGGAAGGCGACGTCGACGTCCCGGTGGTGCTCGGCGGAGACGATGCGGCTGTCGCGTCGCTCCCAGATCACGTGGTCGAACCACTCGTGGCCGGAGAGGCCGACGGTCAGATCCGCCGTGACGATCTCGACCAGAGCGCGGTCGCCGGCGACGCGGATGTTGGCGATCCACGTCAGCGTGCCGGGGAGCGCAGCCCGGACGTCGAGGAGCGCGGTGGCGTAGGCGTCGACGTCGAGGGAGCGGCCGGCGACAACGGCTCGGAAGTCGTCAGCGACGATCGCGCGAAGCGCGGAGCGGTCGTCGATGGCGAGGGCGTCGACGAAGGCGCGGTCGAGCGCCACCCACCCGGGGTCGGCCTGCTCGTTCTCGTCGGCGAGGTACCGGTCGAGCATGCGGTGGTAGGCGGCGAGTGCGTCGGATGGGTCGAAGACGTCGAAGAGGGAGATCAGCCCGTCGGGTCGGTACCGCTGGCCGACGCCCGACAGCATCTCGTTGTCGTCCGACAGGAGGCTGGCGATGCCCAGCGTGTGGTGCTCGCCGCGCGCGGCGACGGCGACGACCCCGGCCATGACGAACCCGAGGTCGGCCAGGACCTGCGTCGAGCGCTCGGCCTCGCCGCCGTCGAGCACGTCGGTGCCGAGGGGACGGTGGTCGATGCGACGGAAGTCGGGGGCGAACCGCTCCCGGGTCGGCCCGACGACGCGTTCGTCGCGCACGCCCGCGGCGCGCTGGTCGCGCACGAACCGGAGGTGGTCGTTGACCTCCCGCAAGGACAGCGCCTGCGTCTCGCCCGGGAACTCCGTCGACACGTGGGGCGTGCCACCCGGGTCGGTCGTCGCGATCCGGTGGGGACGAATGGAGAGCGTCGCGTCGTCGGCCGGCCACGGGGAGCCGAGGGCGGCCAGTTCCGCGGCGCGCCGGCGGGCCTGCTCGTACTCGCCGATGTCGAAGTTCTCGCACAGCAGCAGACGGCCGTCGCGGTAGAGGTTGGCGGTGGCGACGAGCCACTCCGCCGTGGAGCCGTCGGGCATCGTGGCCAGGCGTCGGAGTACGGCGAACACCACGTCGTCGGCGACGAGCTCGCTCCAGACCCCCCAGAACGCGACGCGTTCGGCCTGCTCGACGAGCGCGTCCTGGACGGCGAGGAACGCGTCGCGGTCGAGGTCGTCGAGCAACGAGGACCCCGACATCATGCGGAAGACGACATCGTCGTCCAGGCGGTCCAGCAATTCGTCGCGGCGGGTCGGATCGCCCGTCGAGTGCAGGATCGACGATCCGGCGAGTGTCGCTTCGCGACCGAGCACGCCCGGCGACGACACGTACCACTCCTCGAGCAGCTCCACGGCCTCGATGACGGCGTCGGGTTCGAACTCCGACCGCCGGATCACCCGGCCGTCGTCGTCGACCTCGTGGACGGCGATGACCTCGGACCGGTTGCCGGCGGCGTCCCGGCCGATGCCACGGCTCGCACCGTGGCGAGGTCCGCGGATCGCCAGGATCTCGGGCGCCTCGACGAGGTCGGCGATCGTGGCGTAGGGCGTCGACTCGACGATCGCTCGCAGCTCCGGGAACGGGAACGTGATCCGGCCGAGCGGGTCGGTGCCGTCCGCGGGCCGGACGGCATCTCCCGGCGACGCCGCCTCGGTGTGCCACTCGTCGAGCGCGGCGCGAGCCTCGTCGAGCTGCTCCGCTTCGAACGTCGCCGTGCGCAGGAGCAGGCCCGCCTCGTCGATCTCGATCAGGTGCAGGTTGTCGATGACGCCGACGATGAACTCCGCGGTGAGGCAGAGACGATCGCCGGCGACGTCGAGCACGCCGGTGAGGCGGAACGGGGCGTCCGGCATCGTGCCGGCGTCGAGCTGCTCCTCCGCACTCCGGAAGAGCGAGGCGCCGTACGCGAGGATCTCGTCGCGACCGACGAACTCGGACCGGAACATCGGTCGGCGGTCCGAGATGCGGGCGTCGTCGCGGAAGATCTGCTTCGCCGGGTCGCGGTCGCGGTCGTTGAAGAACGCGAGCGTGCGCAGCCGCCACCGCACTGCGTCGTTCCAGCGGCTGGCGTCCACGAAGGGGACGCCGACGAGCGGCGCAGGGATGTCGCCGAACGCGCCGGCTCGATTCCACTCGAGCGCGAGACGGCGGGCGCGCTCGAGCTCCTCGACCGGGAGCAGCTCGAAGCGTCGGATCCGCCCCTCGTGGATCTCGTTCACGCCCACCCAGAGCCACTCCGGCGTCGTGCCGTCCGCCATCCGGGCCCGGCGGCGGACGACGGCGAGCAGCACGCGCTCGCTGAGCGGCTCGCCCCACACGGTCCACGCCTGCCAGTCGTCCACCTCGTGGTCGTCGGTGTCCATGAACGACCGGACGAGCTCGATGTACTCGTCGCGCCCGAACGTGCGGTCGCCGAGCACGGCGGGGTAGCGGTAGCTGAAGTCCTCGTGGAGCACGTCGCGCAGGTCGTCACGCCGGGACGGGTCGTGCTGCGCGTCCATCAGCCGTCGGCCGACCGTCATCTGGCGCTCGAAGACGGCCTCCTCGGAGCTCCAGAACCACTCGTCGAGGACCGCATCCGCCTCGGCGATGGCGTCGGGGTCGAGGACGAGTTGGCGCACGATCCGACCGTCCGGGTCGATCTCGCCGACGAGGAGGAACTCCTCGACCGCGTCGCCGCCGCTGTAGAGACCGTGTGCCAGGCCGAGGCGAGGGCCGCGGACGGCGAGGATCTCGACGTGCTCGACGACGGGGAAGAACGCCCGGGTCAGCCGCATCAGCTCGGCGGCTTCGGCGCCGGTCGTGACCCCGGAGTTGACGGTGGACTTCCGGTTGTCGACCACGACGTCGTCGCGTCCGTAGAACCAGGCGAGCCGGTCGTCGTCGCCGTTCCGCCAGGCCTCGCCGACGCCCGCGACCGCCCGGCCGTAGGGCGTGTCCCGCACGACACGGCGCAGCTCGGGCACGATGAAGTCGAGCCGGTCGAGCGGATCGTCGGGACCGTCGGCGTCGTCGGTGGTGGACGAACGGCCCGACACGAGGTCGGTCGTCCATACCTTCGACGCCTCGTCGTCATCGGCCGAGGGGCCGGTCTCGGCCGCCGGGTCGGGCGTCGCGACGCCCTTGCGGGCGCGCAGTTCGGCAGCCGCGGTCGTCGCCAGGTGGCCGCTGGCGGCGAGGACGTCGCACGCCTCCGCGTGGTCGAGGACGAGGTCGGTGGCCTCGGCGATGGCGACGGCTCGCTCGGCGACGGCTCGGGCCTCGTTGGTGCGGCCCGTCGCCAGCAGCCACTCGGCCCGGACCGTCCGCCCGAGGATGGCGGCCTTGAGGTTCTCGCCGGCGAGGCGCTCGGCCTCGTCGACCAGTTCCTCGACCTCCTCGTTGCGGCCGAGCCGCACCAGCGTCCGACCGAGCAGCGCCGCGGCCTGCGACGCCTCGGCGCCGGCGCCGATGGCGAGCAGCTCGTCGTGCGCGGTGCGCAGTGCGGCCTCGGCCGCTGACGCGTCCCCGGCCAGGAGGTGGATCTGTCCGCGGGCCAGGTCGATGTCGGCCAGCTCGCGGCGCAGGCCGAGCTCGGCGATGCTGCGGCGTGCCCGCTCGATCAGCGAGTACGCCGTGTCGAACCGACCGCGCAGCGCTTCGAGGACGGCCTGACAGCGCAGGGCCACCGCCTCGACCGCGGGTGACGAGGCGGTGATGCGCAACAGGCGCAGCACGTCGAGACACCGTCCGCCCGCACGGGCGACCGGCGACGGTCCCCAGAGTGCGGCCAGGGGCGCCACGCCGAGCACCGCGACGACCCGGCGAGTGTCGTGGGCGTCGCGAGCCTTGGTCAGTGCCGCGTCCAGCTCGGCCTCGCACTCGCCGATCCGGCCGCGGCGGGCGAGGATCGACGCCCGGACCAGGCGGGCCTTGGCTTCGCCCGCCGGGTCGTCCCTCGTCGCCAGGGCCTCGACCGCCTCGGTGGCGAGGGTCTCGGCGTCGGCGAGGCGGCCGGGCTCGGTGATGGTGATGGCCTGGGCGTCGTAGGCCATGGCCCATCCGGCGAACGCCGGCTCCAGGTCGGCCAGGGCCAGCAGCTCGTCGATGAAGGGGCGTGCCGTCGCGGCGTCGCCGATGTCGAGCAGCGCTTCGCACGCCAGCGTCAGGGTCTCGGGCCTCGTCGGCTCGTCCGGGGCGAGGCAGGCGAGCGCCCGCCGGGCCAGCGCACCTGCGGCCACGGCGTCGTCGCCCCGCAAGGCGACCCGAGCGGCATCTGCGAGTCGGTGCGCGGCGCTTGCGCCGAGCGCGTGGACGGCCGCGTCGTCGTCGCCGAGCTCCGTGCGATACCGGAACGCCTGCTCGAAGTGATGACCGATGGCGGCGTCGTGTTCCCCGAGCACGTCCGCCGAGGCGCGCGCCATCCACTCGCCGATGCGTTCGTGCAACCCGGCCCGCGTCTCCTTCAGCAGCCTGCGGTACACCGCGTCACGGATGAGCACGTGGTGGAAGCGGTGCACGGGATCGTCACCCCAGTACGAGCCGGTGGCCTCGATGAGCTCCTTCCGGGTCAGTGAGCGCAACACCTGGGGGAGCGATGATCGGTCGGCCTCGGTGCACAGGTGCTCGAGTCCGGCTCGCGTGAAGTCCGGACCGATCACCGCGGCGCGCTCCAGCACCATCCGTTCCCCGGCGGGCAGCCGCTCGACGCGCGCCGCGAGGAGTGACTGCACGGTCGAGGGCACGTCGATGGCGTCGGGCTCGACCGTGAGCACCCAGCGGTCGCCGTCGCGTTGGACGATCTCCTCGTCGACGAGCATGCGGACCACCTCGCGCACGAACAGCGGGTTGCCGTCGGTCGAGGCCGGGAGGCGCTCGGCCAGCCCGCGCGGGAGGTCGTCGCCGCCGAGCAACCGAACGGCCAGCGCCGCCGTCGACTCGGCATCGAGGCCCGTCAGCAGCACCACCTCGTCGACGGAGCGGCCCGCCTCGGCGAACACCGGGCGCAGGTCGCGGATCTCGGGGCGGGCCAGGGTGACGAGCAGCAGTGGGGTGTCGACCACGTACGTGGCGAGATGCTCGAACAGGTCGAGCAGCTGGTCCGACGCCCACTGGATGTCGTCGACGATCACCACGACCGGCGACGCTCGCCCGAGCTGCTCGACGAGTCGGCGCAGGGCCCAGAACGTCTCCTCGACCGACACCTTCTTGGTGGCCAGGCCGAGCACGGCGACCAACCCCTCGACGACGCGGTCGGCGTCGTCCTCGCCGGTGAGCAACGCAGCGAGGTCGGTCCGCACGCGCTCGGCGTCGACGACGTCGTCCGGTCGCAGGAGATCGGCGACGGGGCCGAGCGTGGCGTCCCCGTCGCGGTCGCACGCCGTCGTGTAGACGACGGCGTCGTCCTTCTCGACGAGCATCTGCAGCTCGCGGGACAGCCGCGTCTTGCCGACGCCCGGCGGCCCGATCACCGATGCCAGTCCCGGTCGGCGGGTGGCCACGACCTCGTGGAACAACCGCCCGAGCCGGTCGAGCTCGCCGGCGCGACCGACGAACGGGGTGCTCTGTTCCTCGACGATCGAGTCGTCGGTCAACAGGTGGGGGCGCACGCCGCCGGCCCGCCCGTGGACCTCGACCTCGCCCTGGGCCTCGAACGCGAAGGCGCCGCGGGCGAGACGCCAGGTCTCCTCGCCGACGAGCACGCCACCGTGCGGACACGCCTTCTCGAGCCGGGCGGCCACGTTCAACGCGTCGCCGTACAGGTCGACGTCGTCCTCACCGATCACGATCTCCCCGGTGTTGATGCCGACCCGCAGGGTCACGGCCGCGCCGTGCCGGTCGAGCACCCGGGCCGCGAACGGGGCGAAGCGTTCCTGCACGTCGGCACCGAAGGCGACGGCGCGCACGGCGTCGTCCTCGGCGACCTCGGGCACGCCGAAGAACACCATTACGCCGTCGCCGATGTACTTGGCCACCGTGCCGCGATGGACCCCGACCGTCTCCGTCACCAGCGAGTGGTACCGGCCCATCACCGAGCGGGCCGTCTCGGCGTCGACGACCTCGCCGAACGCCGTCGACCCGCCGAGGTCGACGAACGCCACCGTCACCAGCTTCCGCGCTGCATCGGGGACCGCGGTCGCCTCTGGCGCGTCGGCCACGACCGCCGTCGGTTCGCCGCACTCGTCGCAGAACTTCAATCCGGCGGGCAGCGGCGTGCCGCACGCCGAGCACGCCTGTTCCAGCCGGCCCCCGCACCCGCCACAGAACTTGGCGGTCTCCCGGTTCTCGGTCCCGCACCGCCCGCACCGCACGTCGCCCATTGTCGCGGTTCGCCGAGCGCCGTGTGGCGAGGAACCCACGTCGGGGTCGAGTGGGTCGGCCGAGGCCCGCGCCGATCGCGCGTCAGGATGGCGCCATGGACATCGTCTCGCTCCTCCCGTCGGCGACCGAGATCGTCTTCGCGCTCGGTCTGGAGGGCTCGCTACGTGGTGTGACCTTCGAGTGCGACCACCCCGAGGCGGCCCGTGCCCTACCCCACGTCTCGGGCACGTCGCTCCCGTTCGAGGACGATCTGACGCCGAGTGAGATCGACGCCGAGGTGTCGGCACGAGTGGCTGCGGGGGAGTCGATCTACACCCTCGATGCCGATCTGATCCGCCGGATCGAACCCGACCTCATCCTGGCCCAGGACCTGTGCCGGGTCTGCGCGGTGCCCTCGGGACAGGTGGAGGACGCGCTCGACGTGCTCGGCTGCCGGGCCGAGGTGGTCTCGCTCGACCCCCACTGCCTCGACGACGTGATCGCCTGCGTCGAGACCGTGGGTCGGGCCACCGGCACCGAGGCGCGAGCGGCCGAGATCGTCGCCGGGCTCCGCGAGCGGGTCGACCGCGTGCGACGCGACGTCGAGGGTCGCGACCGACCGGACGTGCTGGTCCTGGAGTGGGCCGACCCGCCGTTCAGTGCCGGTCACTGGGTCCCGGACATGGTCGAGGCCGCGGGTGGGATCGCGTTGCTGGCCTCGTCCGGAGAACGGTCCCGCCGGCTCTCGTGGGACGAGATCGACGCGACCGACCCCGACGTGGTGGTCTTCATGCCGTGCGGGTTCGACCTGTCCGGCGCGGTCGAACAGGCGACGCCACTGCTGCCGCGGCCCGAACTCGCCGGCGCGAGCGCGTTCTGGGCCGTCGACGCCAACGCCTACTTCTCCCGGCCCGGACCCCGGGTCGTCGACGGTGTGGAGATGCTGGCCGCGATGCTCCACGGCGAGTCGACCGTCGCCGGCGCGCACCGACTCCGCTGATCCCTCGGGCCGATGCGTCCCGTCAGAGCGTCGGGGGGCCGTGGAGCAACAACTTGTGGGCGCGGAGCACGGCGCGGTCCTTGCCGGCGTTCTCGGCGGCGATCTCGATGGCGCGCTCGAGCACGGTGTCGGCCGGTCGCGCTTCGTGCACGATCCCCTCGGCGCAGGCGTCCTCACCGGAGAACCGGCGGCCGGTGAGCACGGCGTCGACGAGCGCGGGCCGGGGGAGGTGGGCGGCCACCGTGGCGTACATCGCCGGCGTGAGCGCGAGCCCGAGGTCGACCTCGGGGAGGCACCAGTAGCCGCGGTCGGCCCGCATGACACGGAAGTCGTGGGCGGCCGCCAGCATCGCGCCGCCGGCGAAGGCGTGGCCGTTGATCGCCGCCACCGTCACCACGTCGAGCCGCAGCACGCGCTCGAGGAGACGGTGGACGTCGTCGAGGAACCCCGTGTCCGACGCGCCCTCGCCCCCCATCCACTCGAGATCGAGCCCGTTCGAGAAGAACTTGCCCTCGCCCACCGTCACCAGCGCCACTGGTCCCTCGGTGGCGACGACGGTGTCGAGCGCAGCGTTGATCCCGTCGATGCTCTCGCGGTTGAAGCGGTTCTCCCCCGACCGTAGGTGGAGAACCCGGACATCGCCGGTCGATTCGAGTTCGATCATCGCCGCTCCTCGCCGTTGACTGCCGCACGCGCCTCTACGGACGCCCCCGGTCAGTCGACCGGGCGGTCCCACTCTGCCGGATGGTCGAGCTCGGGGTCGTGGGGGACCTCGCCGACCTGGGACGCCAGCAGCTTCTTCGCCACGCCGTCGATCCCGGTGGTCCGTCTCGACAGACCCTTGTTGGCCAGGAAGCCGAACACCCGGCCTCCCGTCTCCTTCTTCAACTGCTCGAACGAGCTGCGCGACGTCACGATCCGGTCCCCAGCGTGGTGCGGCCCATGCCGACGGGTGGGTCGCACGCGACGAGCCGCCCCGGGTAGCCCTTGAAGTGGGGGATGCCCTGTTCGTGGTCGAGCAGGTCGTCGTCGTCGACGGTGAGGACGGCGTCGGAGGAGACGAAGGCGCCGGCCAGCTCCACCCGGCCGCGCGTCTCGGGGTACCACCAGCCGTGCGGGACCCGGAGGTGGCCGGGACGCATGCTCGGCTGGATCGAGACCTTCATCGTCACCTGGCCGTGCGGGGTCTCGAGCCGGGCCCACTGCCCGTCGACGAAACCGTCGCGTGCCGCGTCGTCGGGGTGGAGGTGGAAGTTCGGGGCCGGCACGCGCCGCCGCAGGACGCCGATGTTCCGCTGACCGGTCTGGAAGAACGGGTCCTCTCGCACGCCCGAGAACACGCGGTACGGGTACTGCTCGTCGGGCTCGGGAGCGGGACGGTGGTAGGGGAGCGGGTCGAACCCCAGCTCGTCGAGGACCGATGACCGCAGCTCGACCTTGCCCGAGGGAGTGGCGAACCCGGTCTTGCGGTACCGCCGGAACGACGGCGCCGGTATCTCCATCACCACCGTCGACCGGAACTCGTCCCACGTGCGGCCCGATGGCTCGAGCCGGTGATCGAGCACCTCCTCGAGCGATCGCCAGGGGAAGTGCGCCTCGAAGCCGAAGCGATGCGCGAGGTCGGTCCAGAAGCGGAACGTCGAAGACGCGTCCTCGGGTGGGTCGACGACCTGCTCGTGGAGCGACAGGCGGTCGGACCAGGCCCAGGCCTCGGCGACGTGGTTCCGCTCGGTGAAGACGTCGCCCGGAAACACGTAGTCGGCGAGCATCGCGGTCGGGGTCATGAAGATCTCGTGCGCCACGATCAGGTCCTGATTCCGGAGCGCGCGGTGGATCTGATGCTGGTTCGGGTAGCTGAGTAGCGTGTTGTTGCCGAGGGTGAAGAACGCCTTGACCGGGTAGGGGTCGCCGTCGGCCATGGCCCGGAAGACCTCGCTCGGGTTGGCCATGTGACACCCCATCACCTGGTCGACCCATGGCTGGCCCCACACCCGTTGCAGGTGAGGTCGGAGCATCTCGGCGGTCCGGTAGGTGTAGACGGGGTGCTTGTCGTAGCCGAGCTGCTTGGCCCGCTGCTCGGGCGAGATCGCATCGTGGAGCTGGAGCTCGGCCTCGGTGCGGTAGCCGGGGTTCAGTGGGCTGAAGCCCTCGCCGCCCACCACGTCGATGTTGCCCGTGATGGCGCGGAGGATCGACTGGAGGCGGATGCCGGAGGTGGAGTCGAGCTGCTGGTCGGTGATCGGCGTCCACGGGATCGTGGCGCCGTCGGCGGTGGCGTACATCCGGGCGGCGCGGGCGATGTCGTCGGCGGGGACACCGCAGATGTCGGCCACGCGGTCGATCGGGTACTCCGCCACCCGCTCGGAGAGCTCGTCGAAGCCGATGCACCAGTCGCGGACGAAGTCTGCGTCGTACAGCCCCTCGGTGACGATGACGTTCACCCAGCCGAGGAGGAGGGCGGCGTCCGTCCCGGCCCGGATCTGGAGGTGGATCGTCGCCCGCTCGGCCTGGTCGGACACTCGCGGATCGACGACGATCGTCTGCGCGCCCCGGGCGCGGGCGCCCTCGATCATGTTGAAGATGGGCGTCCAGGAGTGCTTGCGCGGGTTGTGACCCAGCAACACGATGCAGTTCGTGTTGGCGAGGTCGGGGAACGGCATCCACCCGTACGTGAGCCGGTTCACCGCCGCGGTGTTGCCGGCGCAGAGCGAGACCCCGGAGATCCAGTTGGGGGAACCGAGCAGGTTCATGAACCGCCGGTCGAATCCGTGCGTGGTCTGGGTGTTCCAGCCCGACGTCGACACGGCGAACGCCTCCGGGCCGTACTCGTCGACCACACCTCGGAGCTTCTCGGCGATCTCGTCCATCGCCTGCTCGTAGGAGATCTCCTCCCAGCGATCCTCGCCCCGCGCACCGACGCGCCTGAGCGGAACCCGCAGCCGGTCGGGATGGTTGTGGATCTGCGGCGCCGCCGTGCCCTTGTAACAGATGTTGCGGGCCAGCGCCGGGGAGTCGTGGGGCAGGACCTTGACGACCTTGCCGTCCTCGGCCACCGAGCGGAGCTGGCACCCGATGTCGCAGATCGTGCAGACGGTGTAGCCGACCTTCTGTCCGGTGTGGTCGGGCTCGAGAAGGGTCATGGCGCATCTCCGGTTCGGGCGTCGTGGTCGCGGGCGAGCGTCCGCAACCGGTCGACGACGAGGCGTTCGTGGCCGAGCGCGCCGCCGCTGGCCGCCCGTCCGAGCGCGAGCCCGAGGAGCGCCTCGCGGATCGTGAGGTACAGGGTGCGGGCGCCGGTGTCGGAGAGCGCGGCGTTCGCCTCGGGGTGGACGAGCTTGGCGAAGCGCTCGACGACCGGGCCGATCGCCCGACCGAGCTCGGGGTCGTTGGCCGCGGCGAGCCACGCCTCGATCACGATCTTGAACCGACCCCCCTCGATGACCCGCCACGTCTGTTCGACCAGTACCTCCATGGAGGTCGGTCGCGGCTCGTCGCCGTTGGCCGCCGCCAGCCGCTCGTAGTGCGCGTCGAGCGCGGCGGCGAGGAGCGAGGGGAGGTCGCCGTAGTGGTGGACGAGGGCGCCGCGCGTCAGCCCGGCCCGCTCGCACACCGCGACCGACGTCGTCGCCGCCCAGCCCCGCTCGTCGAGGAGGTCGAGCGCCGCGTCGACCAGCGCCGCGCGAGTCGTGTCGGATCGTTCGATTTGCGTGCGTCCGGCCACGTCACCGACGATAACAGATACATACATCGATGTATTGCACAGGTCCATGTGCGATGCCTTCGGATCGTGGGTAGGGCTCGTAGAACCCGTCGTCAACAGGAAGGTTCGTGATCGCTGAAGTGAGTTCCACGATGACCGAGACCAGGACCGCGACCATCTACCGGCTGGTCACACCGGATCACGTCTGTCCGTACGGCCTGAAGTCGCTCGACCTGCTCCAACGGGAGGGCTACGAGGTCGACGACCACCACCTCGAGACCGAGGAGGAGGCGACGGAGTTCCGCGAGGAGTGGGGTGTCGAGACGACACCGCAGACCTTCATCGACGGCGAGTTGGTCGGCACGCTCGATGATCTCCGGGTGCGGTTCGGCAAGGACGTCCCGGACGACGACGAGACGTCCTATCGACCCGTCGTGATGCTCTTCGCCATCACGTTCCTGATGGCGCTGGGCGCGGCCTCGGTGGTCGAGGAGCAGTTCCTGAGCGTGCGGACGTTCGAGTGGTTCGTCGCGTTCTCGATGTGCGGGCTCGGTTACCTGAAGCTCCGTGACGTCGAGAGCTTCTCGTTGATGTTCCTCAACTACGACCTGCTGGCCCGACGGCACGTCCGCTACAGCTACGTCTATCCCTACGCCGAGGCCGGCGCCGGACTGCTGATGATCCCGGCGGTCCTCAACTGGGTGTCGGTACCGACGGCGCTGTTCATCGGCTCGGTGGGAGCGTTCTCGGTCTTCAAGGCGGTGTACGTCGACGAGCGGGAGTTGAAGTGCGCCTGCGTCGGCGGGTCGAGCTCCGTCCCGCTCGGTTTCGTGTCGTTCACCGAGAACCTGGCGATGGTCGCGATGGCGCTCTGGATGGCCGCGACGAGGCTGTTGTGACGAAGGAGGCTCCGGTCACGATCGGAGGCCGAGCCGTTCGATCACGTCGTCGGCGACGCGATCGCGCTCGTCGCGAGCGGCGTCGTCGGTGAGCAACACACGCTCGATGGGCACCGTGCGAACCCAGGTGTCTCGGTCCTGATCGTCGACGCCTTCCATGTCGGCGAGGAGATGGGCGAGCCCGGGCACGAGCCCGGCCGAAGGGACGTCGACGGCCGAGGTCAGTGCTCGGGCGGTGGCCACGTCGCCGCCGTCGTACGCCGCGCAGGCGAGCGCCATGGCGACCGTGCCGTGGTTGCGTCGGGGCTGGGGAGCCCGCTGGTCGAGCGCCGCCACGGCGTCGCCGAGATGGCGATGACCCCGGCTCCGCTCGCCGGCCCGCAGCATGGCGATGGCGGCGACGACGTCGAAGTCGATCCGGAAGGACCAGCCCTGGGGCGTGGCGAGCTCGGCACGGTCGAGGTGCAGGGCGCCCGGTTCGTCGCCGAGCCAGCGGGTGGCCTCGCTCGGGTCGGGGCCGACGGCGAGGGCCAACAGCCGCATCGTCGTCATGATCCCCCGCAGACCGAGGAACGACGAGCGGACTCCCCGGAGACCGGCGCGCGGTTTCACGCTCGCGAGCGATGCGGCGGCATGGTTCGCGGCCGACCGGGCGTCGCCGTCCCACATGGCGATCATGGCCCGCTGCGCGTCGGGGATGCCGGCCATCGCGCCCTCGTGGGCCGTGGCGTCGATGAGGGCGAGGTCGGCGCGGGCTCGCTCGCGGTCGACGCCGGCGGTGAGGGGTGAGAGCAGGAAGGCGTTGACCAGCGTCACGGGGTCGGTCGGATCGATGCCGAGCGCCTCGTCGAGGTGATCGCGGCCCCCGAGGAGATCGCCGGAGTACGCCGTGGCGACGGCGAGGATGCCGAGGAGGGAGGCGCGAACCCGGGGGTCGGTCACCCGGTCGAGCGTCTGGCGACCGGTCTCGATCGCCTCGTCGAGTCGGCCGTCGACGTAGCGGCAGAGGGCGAGGGCCGGGTCGAGGGCAATCGCCCGCTCGTCGTCGCCGACGGACCTCGCCCAGTCGAGCGACGCGTAGACGTCGCCGGTGTGCAGCAGGACGTGCGCCGTGCCGCCGGCGATCGGGAGGTAGTCGTCGATGATCACGTCGCACAGCCGCGCCCGGGCGTCGTCGATGCGCCCGGCCGAGACGAGGCGGTCGACGGCGAACACCCGGATGGATTCGAGGAGCGAGTACGTCTGCATCGACGTCCGATCGTCGAAGTCGGCCTCGAGCAGCGACCGGGCGACGAGGGCGTCGATCAGGTCGAGCGCGAGGAACTCGTCGACGTCGAGCACCCGGGCGGCGGTGTCGACTCCGAAGCGGCCACCGAAGACCGCCACCGCCTCCAACGCCGCGGCCTCCTCGGCGTCGAGCAGGTCGAAGGACCAGGCGATCGTGGCCTCGAGCGTCTGCTGCCGTCCGCGAGTGCGCCGACGCCCACCCGTGAGGAGCCGGAAGCGGTCCTCGAGCAGGTCGGGGAGGCTGCGGACGTGGGTCGACCGCGTGCGGGCGGCTGCGAGCTCGATCGCCAGCGGGATGTGGTCGAGCCGGTCGCACACCGTCGCCACCGCGTCGCGATCGGCCCCACTCTCGATCGCGCCCGGTGCGGCGCGTGCGACGAAGAGGTCGAGCGCGGCCTTCGGCGCGAGGCCGCGGACGCGCACGACCCGCTCGCCCTGGACGTCGAGTGGCTCCCGGCTGGTGGCGAGCACGATCACGTCGGGCGTGCCGGCGACCAACCGCTCGACGAGGTGACAGCGTTCTTCGAGGAGGAGGACGCACTGCAGGGATCGGTGACGTTCCTCGGCAGTCGCGTCCGAAACGCCTCAGACGTGGTCGACACCGTGTGCGATCATCCGGCGTGCGCCCCGTTCGTCGCGGGGAAGATCCACGAGTACTTCGTCGGCGCTCCCCCATCGCAGGCCCGTCGCGCCGAGCACCTCGACGCCGGGCACCAGGCCGGCCTCGGCGGCGTTGGCCTGGGGCACCACCAGCCAGCGCCAGCCCCGCCGGGCCGCGTGCTCGGCCATCGCGAGCGCGCCGGGCACCGGGCGCAG
>JBHIXO010000018.1:0-24632 GCA_041984725.1 Acidimicrobiales bacterium
CGTTCGTCGAGACGAGCGAGCACCGCCCACATCACCGCAGCGCCGACGACCTGGATGGCACCCCCGGCGGCGAAGGACCAGCGGACGTTGGTCGCAGCGGCGAGCGCGCCCGCGGCGAGCGCGCCGAAGACGATGACGCCGCGGGTGAAGATCCGGACGGTGACGTTGACCCGGCCGAGCAGGTGGTTCGGCGTGAGCCGTTGCTGCAGGCTCCTGGCCACCGGCCGCTGGAGCCCGGCGGGAACACCGTTGAGAAACCACAGCACGGCGACGACAGGTACGGACGGCGCGATCGCAGCTGCGGCCACGGTCGCGCCCTGTGCCGCGACACAGCCCGAGAGCGTGGTCCGCGGTCCGATCGAGGAAGCGATGCGAGCACCCCAGAGGGACCCGAGGAAGGCCCCTGCGGCGCCGATCGCGAGGAGCACTCCGAACGCGAAGGCGGATCCTCCGAGCTCGTCGGTCACGAGGACCACGAGCAGGCTGAAGCCGGCGGCGAACCCGAAGTAGTAGATGACTTGTGAGACCGTGAACGGCGCGAGCACCCGGTGCTTTCTGAGCCACCGGAACCCCTCGACGGCGTCGGAGCGCAGACGAGTAGAACTCTGCTCGCAGCGTTCTCGCCTGGGAAGGCCGCGGAAGGGCGCGACCGAGCTGAGATAGCTGAACGCGTCGATGGCGAACGGGAGCCAGGGCGCGAACGCGAAGCAGGCTGAGCCGAGCGGTGCGCCGGCGAAGTCGTTGGTCACGATCTCCACGCTCGAGACGCGACCGTTGGCTCGATCGAGGTCTCCGTCTTCTACGAGCGTCGGCACGAGCGCGATGGTCGAGGGGTCGACCAGGATCTCGCCGGCAGTGACCGCGAAGGCCACGATGCACACCTGCCAGACCTGGGCGTGATCAGACCAGACGAGCAGAGCCAGGCCCGCCATCAGGACTCCCCGCCACAGCTGGGTGGTGAGGATGGTGCGTCGCCGGTCGCTGCGGTCGACGACCGCACCACCGAAGGGTCCGAAGGTCAGCCAGGCGAGGTATTGCGCAGCCGTCACCGTTGCGATCAGGAACGGAGACGTCGTCAGCGAGGAAGCGAGGAGTGGGAGTGCTGCAAGTCGGATCCCGTCTCCGATGTTGGAGATCAGCGCTCCGACGTACAGGGCCCGAAACCCCGGTCCAAGCGAGTCGGATCTCCCCATCGGCAAGAAGTCTCGCTCACATGGATGCCCTGGTCGGGTACGACGTTCGGGGCCACGCACGCGGTCTCGCCGTCGCCGGCACCACGAGGCAGTGGGGTCCGACTCGCAACGTGTGGACGGATGGCGCCCGATCGGGCCGGATCGGTCCACACGTTCGGTTGAACGCATGACGTGTGGTCGAGAATCGCCCAGCCTGCGCCTATCGGTCCACACGTTGCCACCTGCCCCACAGCGCCGGATGGAGGGCGCTGGATACGTGCCGGTAGTCGACGGTCTTGGACTGAGCGGCGTGCACGAGGCTGGGCGCACCGATCTCCGCACCATCTGTTGCGTCGAGCGCTGAGAGCCGGAAATCGAGCAGGGGTCAGGGCAGGTCGAGGATCACGGCAATCGTCTCGCGGATCTGGGCCAGGACGGCAGCGCCTACGTTGCCGCGAGTGTCCACGAGCCGTTCCGGGGAGACCGCCCGAATGTGTTGGCACTGAGCGGCCGAGGCCGTCGAGAGCCCGTTGCCCGCATCGGGATCGATGGTGATCTCTGAGTGGAACGAACGAATGGTGCTCGTCAGCGGGACGACGTGGACGACGTTCGGGCCGGCGTCGAGGATGCGCTGTGCGGTGACGAGCACGGCTGGATGCCGAAATCCTGCCTCGCGTCCTTCGGGGACACCGAGCCCGAGGTCGACGACGTCACCCGAGGTCGGCATCGAGCCAGGCGGATTCGTCGGTGCGAAGTGGGGTGGACAGTTCGTCGCCGACTCGGTCCTGTCGGAGCGCACGCACCGCAAGAGTCACCGTGTTCCCGACGGTGGTGTGCAGCTCGGCAGCCAAGCGCTTCAGCTCATCGTGGGTTGCCACATCGATCCGCACACTCGTACTCTGCATGCAGATCAGCATACACGCCGTCTCGTGGTGATCGCACAGGTCCTCCCGCCACGACTGGGCGAAGCACACGAGGTCAACAGCGGCGTCGCGGATGGGTAGGGGCCGCACCGTCGGCTGCCACGGCAGGCAGGTGCGGTGTGTGGTGCACGGCCCTGGCCAGGAGGGTCCGGCAAGGGTCGATGGCAACAACGTGGGCGCCGCGAGCACGGAGCTGCCGCGTGGCAATACCGGTACCAGCTCCGACGTCGAGTACGACCAGCCCCTCGACGAAGAGCACCGACCGACCGAACCGAAGGTTCAGAGCAGTGCGGGCCTGCTCAATGCCGAACGCCGCGTATTCGCGCATCGAAGTGCCACATGACGACATCGACGTCGTCGCGCCGAGGCTGCCTCAGACCGCCAGATCCGGGGCGTGGTGGATGCGCCGATGGCCTGGGGGCGGCCCCGCCGCGTCGCCGCTCCGATCGACACCCGAGCGCGGATCGGTGCGGGGGCTTTTACCGCCCGCTACGTCAACTCGCTGCCGAACTCACGCCGGGCTGCCCGACCGGCTCCCTCAGCGGTCCGACGAACCCGGGTCCCCGACGTCGAGGAGGGCGCGCGCCGCGGCTTCGGACAGGCCGTGGCCGTCGACCAGTCCCTCGACGATCGTGGCGACGTAGGCGGGCGCGGGCCGGGTGGCCGGTGGGAGCGGCTGCTCCGGGGTCGTGAAGGTGAGGGCCGGGTGCCCCTCGATCGGGTCGCATCCGAGGAGCAGCCCGTACCGACGGTCGGCGACCACCCGGGTCTCGCCGGCCGCCAGGTCGAGTGCGGGCGGCAGGTCGACCGACGGGAGGTGATTCTCCTGCGCGACGAGCGAGTCGAACTGGTCGCGCCGGAGGAGCCACGCCCGGCACGGCGTCCGGTGCGGCCCGCGCACGGGGTCGACGAACGCCGTGCCCCCGGTCCACACCCGCGACTCGTGCGCGAAGAAGAGGCGGTGCGGGAGTGACACCGCCAGGCTGCGCACCGGCGGCGCGGGCGACGGGCTCCGGTCGAGGTAGCGCTGCAGGCGGCCCGCCGACTGGTTCGACCCGTAGGCCACGTACCAGACCGTGCCGGCACCAGGGTCGGCTCCGGAGGTGGGCGCGGCGGGGACGTCGGGCACGACCCGAGTCTGCCCGCCGCCCCTGCCGGTAACGTCCGGACGTGCCGGAGCTGCCCGAGGTCCACGCGCACGCCGAGCGCCTGACGGAGGCCTTCGCCGGCGCGGTGCTCGACCGCTTCGAACCGCTGGCGTTCACCGTGCTCAAGACCTTCGACCCCGACCCGCGGGTGAACCGGGGCGAGGCGCTCACCGAGGTCCGGCGGCGGGGCAAGGTCCTGCAACTCGTCTTCCCGTCGGCCACGCACGTCGTCCACCTCATGCAGGGCGGGCGGCTCGTGCCCGACGCGAAACTGGCGAAGAAGCCCCGGAACGGCCAGGGCCGGTGGCGCTTCGACGACGGCCGGGCACTGCTGCTGACCGAGGCCGGCACCGAGCGCAAGGCCGGCGTGTGGGTCGTGGCCGGCGACCCCGACGACCACGAGCCGCTCGACCACCTCGGCCCCGACGCCACCGACGTCGACGCCACCGCCATGCAGGCGCTGCTCGGCGCCGAGAACACCCGCGTCCACGGCTTCCTCCGCGACCAGCACCGCATCGCCGGGCTCGGACGCCGGCTCGCCAACGAGGTCTGCCACCGTGCCCGGCTCTCCCCGTTCGCGATGACCGGGAAGCTGGGCGCCGACGAGGCCGCCCGACTCGTCACCGCCATCGCCGACGCCGTCGAGGAGGGGCTCGCCTACGAGCGGACCCGGGACGACATGTCGTCGTCCAAGGACCGTCCCGGGGGCGTGCACCACCGCACCGGCGAGCCGTGCCCGGTGTGCGGCGACGCCGTCCGCGAGGTCGCCTACAACCGCTACACCGTGCACTACTGCCCCACCTGCCAGACCGACGGCCGCGTCCTCGCCGACAACACGACGTCGAAGTTCCTGAAGTAGGCACGGGGTCGTGACGACACCGACGCCACCGCCCGCCGGACCCCGACGACCGCCGCGCGAGCCCGCAGACCCCTTCGGCGGCCGGGGCCCGATCCTGCTCGGCGTCGGCGCGATCGTCCTCGTGCTCGCCCTGGTGACGCTGTTCGTCGTACTCGCCGACGGCGACGACGACGGCGAGGTCCCCGCCGACGACGACACGACCACCACCACCGGCGCCGACCCCTCCACGTCGTCCACCGAGGCCGACCCGACGACCTCGTCCACCACCACCACGACGGCGTCGACCACGACCGCGCCGCTCCCGGCCGAACCCCAGGTCGTCATCGCCGACGGGTACCTGCTCGGGTGGTGGGACGGGTTGCGCTGGGTCGCCGCCACCGACGCCGAGGGCGAACTCCCGCCCCGCCCGGTCGAGCCCGGCACGACCTACCGTTTCGTCGGGCTGGAGGAGCGCGAGGTCGAGGCCGCACTCGGGCCGATCGACCACGGGTGCTACCTCGAGAACAACTGGGGCGTGCAGATGGACGCCGCCGACGACCGGGTCGGGCTGCCGGCCACGTCCGAGCTCCGGCCGCGGGGCATCGCCGAGATCCCGCCCCAGCAGGAACACGTCGACGACGTCGCCGCCTGGCTGGCCGACGTCGGCCTCGCCGGGGGGGACGTCGAGATCGAGCGCGTCGTGCGGTTCGACGTCGAGGGCGACGGCGTCGACGAGGTCCTGATCGAGGCGTCCCACGACGAACGGTCGGGCTTCGCCGACGAGCCGGGCGCCTACTCCGTGCTGCTGTACCGGTTCGTCGACGATCGCGAGGAGGTCCAGACCGTCGTGATCGCCGGCGACGCCATCAGCGAGGACGACCTCGGCGACGACGTCGGCGGCGCGCTCGTCGAGTACCACGACCTCGTCGCCATCGCCGACCTGAGCGGCGACGGCGTCTTCGAACTGGTCACCCACTCCGGCTTCTACGAGGGCGAGTCGGTCATCGTCTCGACCGTCGACGGCCCGACGGTCACCCCCGTCCTCGAGACCGGCTGCGGCGCCTGACGCGACTCAGTGGACGGTGTCGGGGCACTCGTGGCACTCGAGCTGGATGGTCGAGTGCTCGATGCCGAGCCGTTCGGCCAGGTCGTGGCGGAGGGCCACCAGGTGCGCCTGGGCCTCGTGCAGCGACAGGTCGCCGGCGACCACGACGTGCGCGGTGACACTGCTCACGTCGGGTCCGATCGAGCGGGTGTGCACGTGGTGGACGCTCTCGATCCCCGGCCGGCCCTCGATCGCCGCGTGCACGGCCTCGACCGTGGCCGATGCGGGGGCCCGGTCCAGCAGTTCGGCGCCGGCGGCCCGCAACAACCGGAACGTGCCGTGGACGACCAGCGCGTTCACGAGCAGCGACGCGGCCGGATCGACCCAGTGGGCCTCGGTCCCGGCGAGCACGGCGCCGGTCAGGACCACGATGACCGAACCGGCGAGGTCGACCACGAGGTGGAGGCGCGCGGCGCGCAGTGACAGGTGATGGCCGTGGCCGAGCGCCAGCAGGCTGCCGCCATTGACGACGATGCCCGCGACGCCGATGGCGATCACCCCGGTTCCGTCCACGTCGACGGGGTCGCGCAGACGCTGCACGGCCTCGAAGGCGACCCAGGCCACCGACCCGAGCAGCAGCAGCGCCGACGTGTAGCCCCCGAGCGCGTCGGCCTTGCCCCACCCATACGTCATGTCGTCGCGGGCCGGACGGCGGGCCATGGCGACGGCGACCAGGGCCGTGACGAGCCCGACCGCGTCGACCACCTGGTGGAGAGCGTCGGCGAGCACGACGACGGACGCGAGCACCAGACCCACCACGACCTGGATCGCCGCGAACACGACGTTCAGACCCGCCGCGCCGAGCAGCCGTCCGGTCGACACGTCGTCGGCCGCCCGGTGGTCGTGCCCGCGGTGGTCGTGCGAGTGGTCGTGCGCCACGTCAGGAGTCTGCTCCGGGTGGCGCACGACGGCAACGACGTCTTGCCATCGAGGCCGACCACGCGATAGTAAGCATTCCTATCAAGCAGTGCTCCCCCTGACGAAGACTCCGAGACGAAGAAGAAGGTCCCCCGATGTCCCGACGCCTCGCCGCGTTGCTCGTGCCCCTCCTGCTCCTCGCCGCCTGCGGTGACGACGACGACACCGACGCCGCCGCCCCCTCGACCGACGACGCCGCGGCCGAGACCACCGACGACGGCGAGGCCGCCGACAGCGAGACCGACGACGCCAGCGCGGGCGGCACCGTCACCATCGAGCACTACTCGGGCACCGACGAGGTCCCGGTCGACCCCGAGACCATCGTCGTGATGGACCTCGGCGTGCTGCTCACCCTCGATGCCCTGGGCATCGAGGCCGACGGCTTCGGCTCACTCGGCACGCCCGTGCGCGACGAGTTCGCCGCCGCCATCGAGGGCCCGGCCGACGTCGGCACCGCCTTCGAGCCGGACTACGAGGCCATCAACGCCCTCGAGCCCGACCTGATCATCGTGGCCACGCGTTCGTCGGCCACGTATCCCGACATGTCCGACATCGCCCCGACGGTCGACCTCACCTTCGCCGAGGACGTCGACTTCCTCACGGCGTTCCGGACCCGGCACGAGCAGATCGGCCAGATCTTCGGGATCGAGGACGAGGTCGAGGCCCAGCTCGCCGACCTCGACGCACGCGTGGCCGAGATCGAGTCGGCGACGGCCGACGCGGGCTCGGCGCTCGTCCTGATGACGGCCGGCGCCGAGGTGTCGGCCTACGGGCCCGGCAGCCGGTTCGGCCTGGTGCACGACGTGCTCGGCTATGCGCCGGCCGACGAGGCGCTGTCCGCCGCCGAGACCCATGGCGAGGCGGTGTCCTTCGAGTTCGTGCTCGAGGCCGCCCCCGACGTGATCTTCGCCCTCGACCGCTCCGCCGCCATCGGCGAGGAGGCCGAGTCGGCGGAGGCCATCCTCGACAACGACCTCGTCGCCCGGACGCCCGCTGCCGAGAACGACCGCATCGTCTACGTCGACGGGCTCGCCTGGTACCTCGCCTCCAACTCCATCCCCGGTCTCCACGGGATCCTCGACGACGTGAGCGCCAGCCTCCCGGCCTGACCTCCCGGCCTGATCTCACGACCCGACGTGCTCGCCGAGCCCCGGACCCCCGGGCGCTCCACGACCACCTGCGACGGTGGACAGGGCAGGCAGACCGGCACCGGCCACACCCCCCTCGTGGCCGGTGCCGGTCTCCTGATCGTCGTCGCGACCGCCTCGCTCTTCGTCGGCGTGTCGGCGGTGTCGCCGGCCGACGTGTTGCGGGGCGACGAGCTCGCCACCGAGGTGCTCTGGACCAGCCGGGTCCCGCGCATGGCCGCCGTCGTACTGACCGGCTCGGCGATGAGCGTCGCCGGTCTGATCATGCAGAGCCTGACCCGCAACCGGTTCGTCGCGCCGTCGACCGCCGGCACCGTCGAGGCGGCCGCCCTCGGGTTGCTGCTCGCCACGCTCTGGTTCCCGGGCGCCGCGATCGGCTGGACGATGGCGGTCGCCGCCGCGTTCGGCCTCGCGGGTACCGGGATCTTCCTGCTGTTGCTCCAGCGCATCCGATTCGCCGACAGCATCGTCGTCCCGCTCATGGGGATCATGCTCGGCGCGGTCTTCCAGGGCATCACCGTGTTCCTCGCCTACCGCCACGATCTCCTGCAGTCGCTGGTCACCTGGATGCACGGCGACTTCTCCGGGACGCTGCGGGGGCGGTACGAACTGCTCTACCTGGTGGGTGCGCTCACCCTCGTCGCCTACGTCTTCGCCGACCGCTTCACGGTGGCCGGCTTGGGTCGCGACATCGCGGTGAACCTCGGCCTGGACCACCGCCGCACCGTCGTCATCGGCCTGGCGATCGCGGCCGTCGTGAGTGCGGTCGTCGTGGTCGTCGTCGGCACGATCCCGTTCCTCGGCCTGGTCGTCCCCAACCTCGTCACGCTCGCGGCCGGCGACCACCTCCGGCGCGTCCTGCCCGCCACCGCGATCGGCGGCGCCGTCTTCCTCCTGCTCGCCGACATCGGGAGCCGCACCATGCGCTCGCCCTACGAGGTCCCGGTCGGCACCGTCGTCGGGGTCGTGGGCGGGGCCGTCTTCGTCGTCCTGCTGCTGCGGAGCCGCACCCGTGCTCGCTGAGACCGGCGTCGCCCGCCCCGGCTCGTTCGTGCCCCGTCGCGCCCGGTTCGTGATCGCCGGCCTCGCCGCGGCCCTGCTCGTCCTCGGCGCGCTCTTCATGACCCACGACCTCCGCGGCTCCCTGTCGTTCGCTCTCGAGCTGCGCGGCAAGAAGCTCGCCGCCATGGTGCTGGTGGGGACGGGGCTCGGGACGTCGGCGGTCCTGTTCCACACCGTCACGGCCAACCGGATCCTCACCCCGTCGCTGATGGGCTTCGACCAGCTCTACGTCCTGATCCAGACGACGGCGGCCTGGTCGCTCGGCACGTTCGCCTACCTGTCCGTCGACGAGCGCGTGCGCTTCGGCGCGCAGGTGGCCGTGCTGGTCGGGTTCGCGCTCGTGTTGCACTCGGCGTTCCTGCGCAGGGCCGCCCACGACCTCCCACTGCTGGTCCTCGCCGGGGTCGTGCTGGGCTCGATGTTCGCCAGCCTCTCCAACCTCGTCGCCCGCCTCATCGACCCGAACGAGTACACGACACTCCAGGACCAGTTCTTCGCGAGCTTCGCCACGGTCGCCGAGGACCTCCTCGTCGTCTCGGGTGTGGCGACGGCGGTGTGCGTGGCGATCGCCTGGCGGATGACCGACGCGCTCGACGTCGTCGCGCTGGGCCACGACGTGGCGACCGCGCTCGGCGTCGTGCACCGGACGGTCGTCGTCCGCACCCTCGTCCTCGTCGCCGTCCTCGTCGCGGTCCCGACCGCACTGGTCGGGCCCATCACGTTCCTCGGGCTCCTCGTCGCCAACCTCGCCTACCGCCTCACCGCCACGTTCCGGCACCGCCACACCATCCCGGCGGCCGCCCTCGGCGGCGCCGTCGCCCTCGTCGGCGCGCAGTTCGTGCTCGAGGAGCTGTTCGCGTTCCGCACCCGGTCGAGCATCATCATCTCGGTCGTCGGCGGCGTCACGTTCCTCGTCCTCCTGCTCCGGGAGGCGGCCCGGTGATCGAGATCGCCGGCCTCACCAAGCGCTACGGCGACACCGCCGTCGTCGACGACGTCTCGCTGCGCATCGAGGGCGGCGTGACCGCACTGCTCGGACCGAACGGCGCGGGGAAGTCGACGCTGCTGTCGATGGTCGGCCGTCTGCTCGAACCCGACGCCGGGTCGGTGACGGTCGACGGGCTGGCGGTCCACCGGCGCTCGGGCGACGACCTCGCCCGGCGGCTGGCCGTGTTGCGCCAGGAGAACCACCTCCCGGTGCGACTCACCGTGCGAGAGCTCGTCGAGTTCGGTCGGTTCCCGCACTCCCGGGGCCGTCTCGGCCCCGAGGACCACGACCTCGTCGACCGGGCCATCGCCGCCCTCGAGTTGGAGGAGTACACCGCCCGCCGGCTCGACCAGCTCTCCGGCGGCCAGCGCCAGCGGGCGTTCATCGCCATGGTCCTCGCCCAGGACACCGACCACGTGCTGCTCGACGAGCCGCTCAACAGCCTCGACCTCCGCCACGCCGCCGCCACGATGGCGATGGTGCGGCGGATGGCCGACGACCTGGCCAAGACGGTGGTCGTGGTCCTCCACGACGTCAACGTCGCCGCCCACCACGCCGACCGCCTCGTCGCCATGCGCGAGGGCCGGGTCGTCGCCGACGGCTCGCCCCACGACGTCGTCCGGCCCGACGTGCTCGCCGCCGTCTTCGACACCGAGGTCGCCGTCCGCGACGTCGACGGGGTGCCGGTCGCACTCCACTTCCGCCCCGCCGGCGAGGCGGCCCGGGGCTGGGCCGGCTTCGGGGGCGGCTCGTAGGATCGGCGGCGTGACGACCGACGAACTGGCCCTCGCCTCCGAGTTCCCCACGCCCGACGCCGGACAGTGGCGGGCCGCGGTCGACAAGATCCTCGATCGCAGCGGCGACCTCGACGCCGAGGCGCTCGAGCGCCGGTTCCAGAAGACCCTCGTGACACGACTGCACGACGGGTTCGAGGTGCAGCCGCTCTACACCCGCGACGACCTGCCCGCCGCCGACCCCGGCCTGCCGGGCAGCGCACCGTTCGTGCGGGGCGCCACGGCCGCCGGCGGGGTCGCCGACGGGTGGGACGTCCGCCAGCCGGTGCTCGTCGACCCGGCCGACGCCGCCACCACGAACCGGACCGTCCTCGACGAGCTCGAGCACGGCGCGACCTCGCTGCTGCTCCGGCTCCCGGCCGGGGCCGGCCTCGACGCCGACGGGCTCGACGCCGCGCTCGCCGGCGTGTACCTCGACGCCGTCGCGATCTCCCTCGACGACGAGGGCGCGCTCGCCGGCGCCCTGGTCGAGCTGTGGGCGCGCCAGGGCCACACCGACGCCGCCTCCGGCTGCCTCGGCCTCGACCCCGTCGGCCGACGCGCCAGCGACCCGGCCGCCGACGTCGCCGCCTCGCTCGACGCCGCCTGGCCCATCGTCGAGGCCTGCCTCGACCGGCACCCGAACGTGCGGCCGCTGGCGATCGACGGCCGGCGCGTCCACGAGGCCGGCGGCTCCGACGTCGACGAACTCGGCGCCGTGATCGCCACCGGCGTCGAGACCGTCCGGCTGCTGGCCGACCGCGGCGTCGCACCGGAGCGGGCGTTCGGCCTCCTCGAGTTCCGTCTCGCCTCCACCGCCGACCAGTTCTCGACCATCGCCAAGCTGCGGGCCGCCCGCCGCCTCTGGGCCCGGGTCGCGGCCGAGGTCGGCGTCGACGGTCCCGCCGGCGCCATGCGCCAGCACGCCCTCATGGGCCGGGCGATGCTCACCCGCTACGACCCCTGGGTGAACCTGCTCCGGGGCACCGTCGCCTGCATGGCCGCCGGGGTCGGCGGGGCCGACGCCGTGACCGTCGAGGCCTACGACGCCCTGCACCACGACGGCGCCGCCAGCGCGCTCGGCCGCCGGATGGCCCGCAACACCCAGTCGATCCTCGTCGAGGAGTCCCACCTCGCCCGCGTCCTCGACCCGGGCGGTGGCTCGTACTACGTCGAGTCGCTCACCGACACCCTGGCCCGGGCCGCGTGGGCGTGGTTCCAGGAGATCGAGGCGGCGGGCGGCATGGTCGCCGCCGTCGAGGCCGGCTCCGTCGCCGACCGGGTCGCCGCCACCTGGGCGGCCCGCACCGAAGCGATCGGTCACCGCCACGACCCGATCACCGGCGTGAGCGAGTTCCCGAACGTCGCCGAGGAGATCCCGCTCACCGGCGGCGCCGACCCGACCGCCCCCACGACGTCGGTCGACGGTGCCCTGCCCCGGCATCGCTACGCCGAGCCGTTCGAGGCGCTGCGCGCCCGCTGCGACCGCCACGCCGCCGACCACGCCCGGCCGGTCGTGCTGCTCGCCGAGATCGGCACGCCGGCCGAGACGACGGCGCGGTCGACCTTCGCCAAGAACTTCTACGAGGCGGCCGGCTTCCGGACCGTCGCCGTCCCGGCCGGGGCCGGCGCGGTCGACGGGCTCGCCGGCGCCGTCGCCGAGCACGCCCCGGCGCTCGCCTGCCTGTGCTCCACCGACGCCGCGTACACCGACGGCGCCTCGCCCGTCATCGAGGCACTGCGGACGGCCGGCGTCGCGGCGGTGCACCTCGCCGGCCGAGCCCCCGACGGCGTGGCCGTCGACCAGACCATCTCGCTGGGGTGCGACGCCCTCGGCATCCTCCGGCAGGCCGTCGACCAGGCAGGTGTGGCATGAGCCCGTCCCCGAATCCCATCCCCAACTTCGCCGACGTCGCGTTCGACGGCGGCGCCGGCCCGGCGGCAGCCGACCCGGCGGCGTGGGCCGCGGCCTTCGAGGCCGAGTCGGGCAAGGCCCCCGACGAGCTGGCCTGGCACACGCCCGAGGGCATCGACGTCCCCGCGCTCGCGACCCCGGACTCCGTGGCCGGCCTCGACTTCCTCGACACGTACCCGGGCGTGGCTCCGTTCCTGCGCGGTCCCTACGCCACGATGTACGTGAACCAGCCGTGGACGGTCCGCCAGTACGCCGGGTTCTCCACGGCCGAGGAGAGCAACGCCTTCTACCGGCGGAACCTCGCCGCCGGCCAGAAGGGCCTGTCGGTGGCGTTCGACCTCGCCACCCACCGCGGCTACGACAGCGACCATCCCCGCGTGTCGGGCGACGTCGGCATGGCCGGCGTGGCCATCGACTCGATCCTCGACATGCGCCAACTCTTCGACGGCATCCCGCTCGACCAGATGTCGGTGTCGATGACCATGAACGGCGCCGTCCTGCCCGTCATGGCGCTCTACATCCTCGCGGCCGAGGAGCAGGGCGTCGCCCCGAAGCAGCTCGCCGGGACCATCCAGAACGACATCCTCAAGGAGTTCATGGTCCGGAACACCTACATCTACCCGCCGACGCCCTCGATGCGGATCATCTCCGACATCTTCGAGTTCACGTCGTCGGAGATGCCCCGGTTCAACTCGATCTCGATCTCCGGCTACCACATGCAGGAGGCCGGCGCGACCGCCGACCTCGAGCTCGGGTACACGCTCGCCGACGGCGTCGAGTACATCCGCGCCGGCCAGGCCGCCGGGCTCCACGTCGACGCCTTCGCGCCGCGCCTGTCGTTCTTCTGGGCCATCGGCATGAACTTCTTCATGGAGATCGCCAAGATGCGGGCGGCCCGGATGCTGTGGGCGAAGCTCGTCAAGGAGTTCGCGCCCGAGAACCAGAAGTCGTTGATGCTGCGCACGCACAGCCAGACGTCGGGTTGGTCGCTCACCGCACAGGACGTGTTCAACAACGTCGTCCGCACCTGCATCGAGGCCATGGCCGCGACGCAGGGACACACCCAGTCGCTGCACACCAACGCGCTCGACGAGGCCCTCGCGCTCCCCACCGACTTCAGCGCCCGGATCGCCCGCAACACCCAGCTCTTCCTGCAGCAGGAGTCGGGCACGTGCCGCACGGTCGACCCGTGGGCGGGCAGCCACCACGTCGAGCGCCTCACCGCCGAGGTCGCCAAGCGGGCGTGGGCCCACATCACCGAGGTCGAGGCGGCGGGCGGCATGACCAAGGCGATCGAGGAGGGCCTGCCCAAGATGTGGATCGAGGAGGCCGCCGCTCGGACCCAGGCCCGCATCGACGCCGGGGTGCAGCCCGTGATCGGCGTCAACACGTACCGGCCCGAGGTCGACGAGTCGATCGAGGTGCTCAAGGTCGAGAACGCCCGCGTCCGCGCCGAGCAGATCGCCAAGCTCGACCGGCTGCGCGGCGACCGCGACGCCGACGCCTGCGCCGCCGCGCTCGACCGTCTCACCGCCGCCGCCGATGCGGCCATGGCGGGCACGCGGCCGACCGGATCGTGGGACGCGAAGCGCGACCACAACATGCTCAAGCTCGGCGTCGACGCCGCCCGGGCGGGCGCGACCGTCGGCGAGATCTCCGACGCGCTCGAGAAGGTGTTCGATCGCCACACCGCCCCCATCCGTACGATCTCGGGCGTGTACCGCAACGAGGCCGGCGCCTCCGCCCCCGTCGCCGAGGCCCGCGACCTCGTCGAGGCCTTCGCCGAGCGCAACGGCCGCCGGCCGCGCATCCTCGTCGCCAAGATGGGCCAGGACGGCCACGACCGCGGCCAGAAGGTGATCGCCACAGCGTTCGCCGATCTCGGCTTCGACGTCGACGTCGGCCCGCTCTTCCAGACGCCCGCCGAGGCCGCCCGCCAGGCCGTCGAGGCCGACGTGCACATCGTGGGCGCGTCGTCGCTCGCCGCCGGTCACCTCACCCTGGTCCCCGAGCTGCGCGACGAGCTCGCCGCGCTCGGCCGCGACGACATCATGGTCGTCGTCGGCGGCGTCATCCCGCCCGCCGACGTCCCCGAGCTGCTCGGCATGGGGGCCGCCGCCGTGTTCCCGCCGGGCACCGTCATCGCCGAGGCCGCCCAGGAGCTGCTCCACAAGCTCGACGCCGAACTGGCCGGCGCCGACACCGCGTGACACGAGCCCCCGTCGACGTCGACGCGTACGCCGAGGGGGTCCTGGCCGGCGAGCGGGCGATCGTCGCCCGCGCCATCACGCTGGTCGAGTCGACCCGACCCGACCACCGCGAACAGGCCCAGGAGCTGCTGGTCCGCCTCCTCCCCCACGCCGGCAAGGCCCACCGCGTGGGCATCACCGGCGTGCCCGGGGCGGGGAAGTCGACGTTCATCGACGAGCTGGGCACGCGCCTCACCGACCGCGGCCTCTCGCTCGCCGTGCTCGCCGTCGACCCGTCGTCGACCAAGCGGGGCGGCAGCATCCTCGGCGACAAGACGCGGATGAGCCGTCTGGCCGTCGACCCGAATGCCTACATCCGCCCCTCCCCGTCGGCCGGTTCGCTCGGCGGGGTCACGCGAGCCACCCGCGAGGCGATGGTCGTCGTCGAGGCCGCGGGCTTCGACGTCGTCCTGGTCGAGACGGTCGGGGTCGGGCAGTCCGAGACGACGGTCGCCCAGATGGTCGACTGCTTCCTCGTCCTGATGGTCGCCCGCACCGGCGACGCCCTCCAGGGGATCAAGCGCGGTGTCCTCGAACTGGCGGAGGTCATCGCCGTCAACAAGGCCGACGGCAGCCACGTCGCCGAGGCCCGGCGCGCGGCACGCGAGCTCACCGATGCCCTCCACCTCCTCGAGCCGCCCGAACCCGACTGGTACGCCCCGGTGCTGACGTGCTCGGCCCAGACCGGCGACGGCATCGACGAGGTCTGGTCGGAGGTCGAGCGGCACCGGGCCGTCCAGGAGAAGAGCGGGCGCTTCGAGGCCCGCCGCCGCACCCAGCAACGCGACTGGATGTGGGCGATGGTGCACGAGCGGCTGCTCGCCACCTTCCGCGAGCACGCCGACGTCGCACGTGTGGCGGCCGAGGTCGAGGCCGGGCTCGCCGACGACCGGCTCACCGCCGCCCAGGGGGCGAGCCGGCTCCTCGATGCGTTCCGCGCCACGACCTGAGCCTCCCGGTCGGCGGCCGGGCCCGGTCCCTCAGGCGGCGTCGGGCACCTCGGTCGCGGGGTCACCGTCCACGGCGGCCGCCGCCTGGGGCACGAACGTGTCGAGGAAGTACGGCAGGCTCAGCGGGCTCGAGAACCCGGCCGCCGCACCCTGCAGGGCGGTGAGGAAGACCTCGCGCCCCTCCTCCACCACGCGCAGCTGGTTGCGCAGCGGGCTCGCCTCGATCTGGGCGATCACCTCGTCGGTCGCCGCGATCCAGACCAGGAGGTCGCGGTCGAGTCGGTCGATCCGCTCGGCGCTGAACGAGGCGTAGAAGGCGTCGCCGGCGAGCTCGTCGACGTCGGGCGGGATGACGAAGCCCAGGTCGGTGAGCACGCGGCTGCGCGAGTCCTCGCTGGCGTAGGCGCCGACCTCGTCGGTGGCCTGGGCGAAGCCGACGAGGGCCTCGGTGCCGACGAACTCGGGGTGCTCCTCGCGGATCGAGGCGAGGCGGTCGTCGACGTCACCGATCACCGACTCGCCGAGCTCCGACCGGCCGAGCGCCGACGCGATCATCCGGACGCCCTCCTGCCACGGCATGCCGTAGTCGACGTAGTCGCCGCTCTGGGGGAGCGTCGGGGCGATCGCGGCGAGCGTCTCGTAGTCCTCGTCGGTCATGCCCGACGAGACGCCCACGATCAGGTCGGGGCGCAGGCCGGCGATCTGCTCGAAGTTGAGGGCCTCGCTCGACAGGACCTCGGGCTCGGCGTCGCCCAGCGCGTCCTGGGCCCACGGCCAGACGGCGAAGGGCTGGTCGCCGTACCAGTCGCGGATGCCCACGGGGACGACGTCGAGGGCGAGCACGAAGTCCTGGTCGGTGTAGCCGACGGAGACGACGCGCTCGGGCTCCTCGTCGACCGTGGTCTCGCCGTACTTGTGGGCGATGGTGACGGGGAAGGCGTCGTCGCCGTCGGCCTCGGCCGTGTCACCCGTCGAGTCGTCCGAGGGCGGCGCAGCGTCGCCGCTGCCGGAGTCGCTCGCGGCGTCGTCGTCGCCGCACGCCGCGAGTGCGACGAGCAGCGACAGGACGACGGCGAGCAGGGGGAAGAGTCGGGAGCGTCGATACACCCGGCAGACGTTAGGTACTCCTATCTACTGATGGCAAGACTGCTGAGGATCAGCCGTCGGCGAGCAGGCTCCGAAGCATCCACGCCGTCTTCTCGTGGACCTGCATCCGCTGGGTCAGCAGATCGGCGGTCGGCTCGTCGCTCGCCTGCTCGGCGACGGGGAAGACCGAGCGCGCCGTCCGGATCACGGCCTCCTGACCCTTGACCAGCCGGCGGATCATCTCCTCCGCGTCGGGGCTGTCGTCGTCCTCGTCGATCGACGACAGCTCGCCGAACTCCCGGTAGGTGCCCGGAGCCGGCGCACCGAGCGCCCGGATGCGCTCGGCGATCTCGTCGACAGCGAGGGCGAGTTCGTTGTACTGCTCCTCGAACATGAGGTGCAGCGTCTGGAACATGGGACCGGTCACGTTCCAGTGGTAGTTGTGCGTCTTCAGGTACAGCGTGTAGCTGTCGGCCAGGAGCCGGGAGAGGCCGTCGGCGATCTGGAGCCGCTGGTCCTCGGGGATCCCGATGTCGATGGTCATGTCGGTGGGCATGCTTCGTCTCCTCTGGGTCGGGTTCAGGTGGTGGGGATGGGGGTGGGGCGGCAGGTGGGACACCGGCCCCAGAACACGATCTCGGCCTCGTCCACGTCGTACCCCGCGGTGTCGGCTGCCAGGCAGGGCGCTTCGCCATGGACGCACGGGACGTCGGTCACCGCGCCACAGGAGCGACACACGACGTGGTGGTGGTTGTCGCCGGCGCGGGCCTCGTAGAGCGCGGGGCTGCCCGCCGGCTCGATGCGCCGGGCGAGGCCGGCGACGGCGAGTGCGTGCAGTGCGTTGTAGACGGCCTGCTGGGAGACCGAGCCGATGCGCCGTTCGACCTCGGCCGTCACCGCCTCGACGGGCAGGTGGCCGCGGATCTCGCGCAGGGTGGCGAGCACCGCCACTCGCTGGGCGGTGACGCGCATCCCGGCGGCCCGGACGGCGTCTCGGATCTCGTCGGTGCCTTCCACGAAGAAGAGAATAGCTCCATTCTTGGAACTTCCCAACCCTTCATCCGAGACGGGCCGGGGCGCGCCGCCGCCCGACCGCCCCGGAGGTGTTCCGCTCGTCCTGCCAGAACCGGGGGCCGTCCGAGCCGACCGCGTCAGCTGTTCCGCTCGTCCTGCCAGAAGCGTGGGGTGAGGGCGAGGACGGCGATGGCGAGCGCCACGAGGAGCGGCGACGACCCGCCGGTGACCGGGAGTGTCGATCCACCCGCCGGGCTTGCGGACCCGGTCACGGTGAACGGGTCGCTCATCAGGCTCCGGCCCGACGACACGGCCCGGAGCTCGATCCGGTGCGGGCCGGCCGCGGCATCGGCGGGGATCCGGACGGCGGCGGCGACCGCGCCGTCGGTCGACGCGGTGACGACGTCGAGGAAGATCGGATCGCTGTGCAGGAAGAGCTGCACCTGCTCGCCCGGGGTGAAGCCGGAGGCACACACCTCGACCTCGGCACCGGCGGCGACGGGGGCGGTGGGGAGACACGTCACGGCATCGTCGGGAGGAGCGGCGCCGTCGCCCTCGTCGCCGGCACCCGGAGCCGGGATGTCACCGGTGTCGTCGGCCTCCACCACGAGGGTCAGCGGATCCATGACCTCGCCGGCCTGGTAGAAGCCGCCGAACGCCTCCGAACCGTCCTCGGTGAGGGTGACGGTCACGTCGCGCCACGTCACCAGCCCGTCGGTCGCGGTGGCCTGCACGGCGGACGCGTCGAGCGTGGCCAGCACGATGTCGTCGAAGCGCTGGGGCAGGCCCGTGTCGGGGTGCGTGCCGTCGGCGTCGACCACGAGCGTGCCGTCGTCGCCGTCGATGCGCACCCGCGGGTCGGCGATCGTCAGGTCGAGCGCGCCGTCGTGGCCGGTGAAGCGGACCGCGCCCGCATGGGCCGCGTCGACGTCGCCCTCACCGCCGAAGTCGGCCTCGCCCGCGCCGGCGAACCGGAACGTGCCGTCGGGGTTCGTCGAGGCCGGTTCGACGGTGGCGATCTCCCCGCGTGCGGCGCCGCCGGAGACGTAGCTGCGGAACGAGCGCTTGACGCCCCAGTCGAGCGCACCGTCGGTCGGCGCCGGCGGCGGGGTCGCGGGACCGTCGTCGACCACGGGCTCGTCGTCGGCCGTGCCCCGGAACGTCACCGGGGTGAAGGTGTCGAGCGAGTAGTCGCCGGACCCGCCGACGTGGTCGCGGCGCGTCGCGATCCCGCACGTGACGCGCCGGCAGTCGAAGAGGTCGCCCTCGGAGCCTTCGAACACGCCGACGACGGCGAGATCGACGGTGAAGCTGCCGTCGGGGCCCATCGTGGCGGTGGCGCCCGGGGTGATCGACACCCAGTGCTGGGGGTCGGCGAGGCAGCGGTCGGCGTTCGGACGACCTGCGGCGGTGCCGGTCTCGCCCTCGGCGGCGGCGCAGAGCCGGACGTAGACACCGTCGAGGAGGGTGCCGAACCCGGTCCCCCGGACGGTGACCGTGGTGCCCGCGGGGTCGAGGTCGGCGGCGGGACTCACCGTCACGGTCGGGCCGGTCGTCTGGGCCGCGGCCGGGGCGACCGGCGCGACGACGAGGAGCGCGAGAGCGAGGAGGAGTCGGATCGGGGTGCGCATGGGAGCCTTCAGGGGCGTCGGCGTCGGGGCAACGGGAGGGGCGCGCCCGTGACGGGATGGGGGTGGACGTCGATGGGGTGGTGGTAGGTCGCACTGAGGAGGTCGGGCGTGAGCACGTCGACCGGGGGCCCGTCGGCGACGATCCGGCCGCCGGCGACGACGACCACGCGGTCGGCGTGCTCGGCGGCGAGCGCCAGGTCGTGGAGGACGATGGCCGCCCCGCCGCCGGCGCGGACCCGGGCGCCGACGGCGGCGAGGGACGCCTCCTCGTGGCGCACGTCGAGCGCAGCGGTGGGTTCGTCGAGCAGGAGGAGTTGCGTCTGCTGGGCGAGGGCCCGGGCCAGCCCGACGCGCGCCGATTCCCCGCCCGAGAGGGCCCGGACCGAGCGATCGGCGAGGTGCGTGATCTGTGCGGCGGCCATGGCGTCGTGGACGACGGGGTCGTCGGGGTCCGGGGTCGTCCACGGGCTGCGGCCCATCGCGACGACGTCGACGACCCGGAACGGGAACCCGACCGTGTGCTGCTGCGTGAGCACGGCCCGCAGGCGGGCCCGGGCCCGGTCGTCGACGTCGTCGAGGGGGCGGCCGTGCAGGTGGACCCGCCCGGCGGCGGGGGCGAGATCGCCGGCCGCCACCGCGAAGAGCGTCGACTTGCCGGCTCCGTTCGGTCCGACCACGGCGACGAGCTCGCCGGCCCGGACCACCAGGTCGACGTCGTGCAGCACGACGACGTCGCGCCGGGCCGCGGTGACGCCGCGGAGCTCGAGCAGGGCGCCGCCCTCGACGACCGGTATGGGTCCGGCGACCGGTGCGGTCCCGGGTGAGGCGAGGCGAGCGCGCAGCTTCACGCCCAGCCACCCTGGGATGCCCGGGTGCGGCGGAGCTGCCAGAAGAAGAACGGCGAGCCGACGAGCGACGTGAGGACCCCGAGGGGTAGTTCGGCCGGCGCGGCGAGGGTGCGGGACGCGACGTCGGCGACGACCACGACGCTGGCGCCGGCGAGTGACGACGCCACGAGCAGCAGGCGGTGAGACGGTCCGGCCACCATGCGGATCAGGTGCGGGATGACGAGACCGACGAAGAGCACGATCCCGGAGACGGCGACGGCGGCGGCGGTCAGCACCGCCGTGATGGTCAGCATCAGGAGTCGGAAGCGTTCGACGGGCAGACCGAGGTGGCGCGCCGGCCGGTCGCCCAGGGCGAGCAGGTCGAGCCTGCGGCCGCCGGCGACGGCGGCGGCGATGCCGACGACGGCCAGGGGCGCGACGACGGCGACCTTCTCCCACGTCGCCTGGGCCATGGAACCGAGGGTCCAGAACGTGATCGATCGGAGCTCGGCGTCGTCGGAGAGGTAGGTGAGCAGCCCGATGAACGCCCCGAGCAGCGCGTTCAGGGCCACGCCGGTGAGCACGAGGGTGACGACCTCGGTCCTGCCGTCGCTGCGGGCGGAGGCGTACACGGCGTAGACGGCCAGCAGGCCCCCGACGAACGCGGCGGCCGGCAGGCTCCAGGTGCCGAGCGGGTCGACGCCGCTGACGATCTGGATCACCGCTCCCATCACCGCGCCCGACGAGACGCCGACGATCCCGGGCTCGGCGAGCGGGTTGGCGAAGCTGCCCTGCATCGTCGCGCCGGCGCAGCCGAGCGCGGCCCCCACGACCACCCCGAGCACGACCCGGGGGAAGCGGATCTCCCAGAGGACCTGGTCGGCGAGCGGGTCGGCCGCCGCCGACGTGAGACCGAGCCGGGACCCGATCGTGCGTCCGACGTCGGCGACGCCGACCGGGAGCGCGCCGAGCACGGCGCCGGCGACGCACGCGGTCGCGAGGACGGCGAGGAGCGCGCAGACGAGCACGCCACCGCGGGGCAGACGCAGGCTGCCACCCGCCGGCGGGGCGAGGGTCCCGGCGTCGATCCCGGCGTCGATCTCGGCGGTACTCACCGGTGCAGCTGCTCCACGATCGACGCCAGCGCGTCGGGGGTCCGCGCCGAGAAGCTGAAGAGCAGACCGTCCTCGACGGTGATCACCCGCCGGTCGGCGCCGGCCGGCGTCTGGGCGATGCCGGGCATCTCGAGCAGTCCGTCGATGCCCCCGACCGACTCCAGCCCGGTCGTCGTCAGGAGGAACACGTCGGGCTGGGCGCCGGCGAGGGCCTCGCTGGTGATCGGCGTGAACGGGTCGTCGAGGCCGAGCGCGGTGCCGGCGTCGATGCCGCCGGCGTGCTCGATGAGGGAGTCGGGTCCCGCGCCCGGCCCGCCGATGAGCGCGACGCCGGCCGAGCCCCGCAGGTAGAGGAACGCGACCGTCGGCTGCTCACCACCGGAGTCGGGGACGGCGGCGGTCGCCTCGGCCAGCCGGGTGTCGAGACCGGCCACCACGGCGTCGGCGGCGGCCGGGTCGCCCAGGATGTCGGCGACGGCGCGGATGCGGGCCTCGACGTCCTCGACGCGATGGGGGCGCGCCAACACGACCACGGGAACGCCGACGTTGCGGAGGTGATCGAGGGCCTCGGGGGGCCCGGTGTCCTCGTCGACCAGCACGAGCGTGGGGCGGAGGGAGAGGACCGACTCGGCCGAGACGTCGTGACCCCGGGTGACGATGGGCAGGTCGGCGGCCGCCGCGAAGGTCGCCGAGATGTCGCGTCCGACGACGGCGTCGCCGTGGCCGAGGTCGAACACGACCTCGGCGATGTTGCCGACCAGCGGCACGATCCGCGACGCGTCCTCGACCACGACCTCACGGCCGTCGGCGGAGGTGACCGTGACCGGGAGGCCGCCCGTGAGTTCGCCCGCGGTGGTCGGCTCGGCGGCGGTCGGTGTCGCCGCGGCCCCGGCGTCGCCGGTCGCGCCGGAGCCACCGCCGCACGCGGCGAGGAGGCAGAGCGCGAGCGCGCCGAGGACGAGCCGCGACCGGCTGGTCACCGCGACCGCCGGGCGTTGCGCAGCATGGCGAGCGCGACGGCGAGGGCCAGTCCGGCGCCGGCGACCGCCACGGGCAGCCCCGATCCGTCGTCGTCGGACTCCCCGGTCGCGGCGGCCGACTCCCCGACGAGGGCGGCCGACTCGGCGAACTCGACCGGCGCGACCGCCTGGTCGGTCCCCTCGCCGTCGACCCCGGCGGGCGCGTCCGGCGCGTCGGCGGTGAACTCGACCGGCACGAACAGGTCGAGGCGCCGGTCGGCGCCGTCGGCCGCGTCGGCCCTGGTGCCGATCCCGCACCGCACGCTGCGGCAGTCGGTGGACCCGTCGATCTGCGGGTCGACCCGGAGCTCGACGGTGAACCCGTCACCGCTCCAGTCGGTGGCCCGGTCGTCGAGGCCGTCGGGCGCCGATGCCGTGATCCACGCCGACCGGTCGCCGCCCGTGGCGCACGGCCCGGGCACGCCACCGTCGCCGAACGCGCAGAGCGAGACGAAGACGCCGGTCCCGGGATCGAAGCCGCGGCCGTCGACGGTCACGGACGACCCCGGGGCGAGCGCCGCGGCCGACAGGCTGACGGACCGGGTGCCGTCGGCGACCGACCGCCCGTCGTCGCCGACGGTCAGTGCCGGCGCCACCGACCGGGGGTCGGTCGTGGTCGTCGTCGCCACCGTGGTCGTGGGCGTCGCCGGGGCGGTGGTGGTCGTCGTCGCCGCCGAGTCGGCCGCGAAGCGGACCGGCACGAAGAGGTCCTGGGACCGGTCGGACCCACGGGTGTGGTCGTTGCGGGTGACGATCGCGCAGTTCACCTGGCGACAGTCGAGGCTGTCGGTCAGCGCGGCCTGGACGGTGATCGTGACGTCGAACGCGCCGCCCGGCGCGTAGGGCGTCGTCAGGCCCTCGGCGTAGGACGGCGGGTCGGACGAGATCCACGCCGATGCGCCGGAGGCACCCTCTCGGTCCTCACCGCCGCCGCAGGGCGACGGCACCTGGCCGGGCGGGGGCACGACGCACAGCGACACGTACACCCCCTTGCCCTCGTCGTACCCGCTGCCGGTGATCTGCAACGAGGTGCCGGCCGGGTCGAGACCGTCCACCTGGCTCACGGTGAGGGTGCGCCCGGCACCGGTCACGGTCCGCCCGTCGTCGGACGTCGAGGTGGCGGGTGGCGCGGTCGGGTCGTCCTGCGCAGCCGCCGTCGCCGTGGTCAGCGGCGCCGCGACGGTCAGGGCCCCGAGGAGCAGGATCCGGCGAATCAACATCGTTCGGCATACTTCTCATCCAATGGACTGAGTTCCTGCTTCATGATCTATGTCACACCTCGCGGGCAGGAGGAAGCATGGTCGACGGAGAACGACCACCGTCATGGAGACCGACGTGACGAAGGACCGTGTGACCTTCTCGACCGCCATCCGCGAGGCCACCGGCGATGCCCACCGGGCCGCCGAGCGCGCCCCGTTCTTCCACGCCCTGCTGTCGGGGTCACTCCCCCTGGAGGGCTACGGCCGCCTCGTCGTCCAGCACCGCGCCGTGTACGAGGCGCTGGAGTCGGGCAACGACGCGGTCCGCCACGATCCCGTCGCTGCCGGCTTCGTCCACGACGACGTGCTCCGCCTGCCGGCGCTCGAACGGGACCTGGTCGCCGTCCTCGGGGAGGACTGGGCGGGTCGTCCCGAGGCCGCCCTGGTCCCGGCGACGACGACCTACTGCCGCCGCCTGCGCGAGGTCGCCGCCACCTGGCCGGCCGGGTGGGTCGCCCACCAGTACGTGCGGTACCTCGGCGACCTGTCGGGCGGTCTGTTCCTCCGCCGGGCGATCGAGGGCCTGTACGGCATCGACGAGACCTCGGGAACGGCGTTCTACGACTTCCCGAAGGTGCCCGACCCCGACGCCTGGAAGCAGGCCTACCGGGACCGCCTCGACGATGTGCCCTGGGACGATGCCGAGCGTCGTGCCGTGATCGACGAGATCCTGCTCGCGTACGAGTGGAACACCACGCTGCTGGAACAGCTCGGTGCCTGACGCCGGCCCGTCCGACACGGGCCAGTCCGAGACGGGCCGGTCCGACGACGCCTGGTTCGACGAGTCCGTCGTCGCCGCCGTCGTCGCCCACATGAACGGCGACCATGCCGCCGACAACGTCGTGATCTGCCGGGGCCTCGGCGGCGTCGACGACGCGACGGCGGCCCGGATGACCGGTATGGACCTCGAGTCGATCGAGTTCGAGGCCACGGCCCCGGGCGGCGTCCGTGCCGTCCGGATCCCGTTCTCGACGAGGTTGCGGGACCGGGCCCAGGTCCGGGCCGAGGTGGCGGCCCTGTTCCACCGCGCCGCGTCACTCCTCGAACACGACTCCTGACCGGACGCGATCGGGGCGTGCCGATCGCTCGGCACGCCCCGTCGCCCTGTCCCCTGGAGGGGAGGTCAGGGGGTCACGAGGACCCCCCGGTTGATCGTCAGCCCGCGGACGGCGGGAGCATCACGGCGTCGATCAGGTGCACCGTGGCGTTCGCGGTCTGGATGTCGGGGACCACGACCGTGGCCTGGCCACCGGCGAGCGACAGGGTGTCGCCCTCGGCGCTGAGCTGCAGCACCTCACCGGTGAAGGTCTCGAGCTCGGTCATCCCGGCGAGGTCGGCCGAGCTGAGCTGCTGGCCGGCGACGACGTGGAAGCCGAGGACCGTGGTCAGCAGGCCCTCGGGGTCGGCGAACTCCAGGCCCCACTTCTCGGCGGTGGCCGTAAAGGCGTCCTTGGAGATGCCGCTCTCGGGGTCGGCGGCGGCGCGCAGCTCG
>JBHIXO010000019.1:0-24582 GCA_041984725.1 Acidimicrobiales bacterium
CCAATACGTTTCGATTTGTTTTCGCCCCGCGGGCATTTCATCTATCACGGAAACATCCATTTCTCCGAAGACGGTAATGGCCAACGTTCTCGGAATCGGCGATCGTGCCGACGCAGACGACGAACTCGCGGCCGTCGTCGGGGAGCCACGACGGCCGCCGGGGCTCGACGTCCACCGGATCCGACCCGAGCGGGACCACGGCCGTCGCCGGCGGATCGGGCGCCCCGAACTCGGCGATCTCTCGGGCGACGAACTCGCTCGTGCACAGGGCGAGCTCGGCGTGCCGGAGCTGGGCCCGGGCCCAGGGCTCGAAGGCGGCGCGGTTCTGCGGGTCGAACCACTCGGGGTTGCGCAGCAGCATCAGGTCGTAGACGAGGGTGGCCACCCGCACACCCCGGGCGCGCAGCTCGGGCAGCAGTTGCGCCCGGTCGGCGCTCGACCACCACGTGGCCTCGAGGTCGAGCAGCACGTCGCCGGGCCCCGGATCGATGCCGAGGGGGCGTCGCCGGACCTCGTCGACCGCGCCCCGCGCCGCGACCAGACCGTCACGGACCCCGCGCGCCCCCGGGACCTTGCGGGCGACGGCCCGCCACCCGCCGCGGGTGATGCTCACCGGCTCGGCACCCGACGGCTCGGTGCGCAGCGCCGCGCGCTCGCCGTCGAGCAGGGTGCGGAACCGGCGTCGGCCCGTGACCACGGGCACGAGGCGGACGGGGTGGCCCTCGGGCCAGTGCTCCACCAGCTTGCGGGCGGTGCGCTGGATGCCGGTCACGTAGGGCACCTTCAGGGTGTTCGAGACCTCGGCGTAGGCGGTCACCTCGCCCCCGCCTGCACGACCGGACTGCACGGGGCCATCATGCCGCCTCGGCGGGACCCGTCCCTAGGATCCGGCCCGTGCCGACCCTGCGCGTGGCCGTCGACGCCACCTCGCTGCTCGATGCCCGATCCGGTGTCGGCGTGTTCACGGAGGCGGTCCTCACCGGCCTGGCCGCCCGCCCCGACGTCGACGTCACCGCCTTCCCCGTCAGCGTGTCGGGCCGCGACCGCTTCCCCGACGTCGTGCCCGACGGCGTGCGCACCGTCACACCGCTCCTCCCCGCCCGGGTGGCCCACGCCCTGTGGACCCGGACGTCGGTCCCGCGCATCGACCGGCTCGTCGGCCGTCCCGACGTCGTCCACGGCCCCAACTACGTCGTCCCGCCCGCCCGGGCCGCCCGGGTCGTCACCGTCCACGACCTCACCACCTTGCGCTTCCCCGAGCTCTGCCACCCCGCCACGCTGCGCTTCCCCCGCCTCGTGACGCGGGCCGCCGCCGACGGCGCCTGGATCCACACCGTCAGCGAGGCCACCCGGACCGAGGTGGTCGACGCCCTCGACGTCGATCCCGACCGCGTCGTCGCCGTCCCGAACGGGTTCCACCCCGTCGCCGGCGACGCCACGACCGGGCGCCGCCTCGCCGGGACCGACCACTACGTGCTCGCCGTCGGCACCGTCGAGCCCCGCAAGGACCTGCCGACGCTGGTCCGGGCCTTCGACGCGTTCGCCGACGCCCACCCCGACGCCGTGCTCGTCCACGCCGGCGGCGACGGCTGGGGCGTCGACGAGCTCACCGCCGCCGTGGCCGGCATGCGCCACGCCGACCGCTACCGGCGCCTCGGCCACCGCGGCGTCGACGAACTCGGCCACCTCTACGCCGGCGCCCGGGTCTTCGCCTACCCGTCCCGCTACGAGGGGTTCGGGCTCCCGGTCCTCGAAGCCATGTCGGCCGGCGTCCCCGTGGTCACCACCGACGTCCCCGCCATCCGGGAGGTCGCCGGCGACGCGGCCGCCGTGGTCCCGGTCGGTGACGTCGACGCCGTCGCGAGCGCCCTGAGCCGGGCCTGGGACGACGACGCCTGGCGGGCCGCGGTGATCCACGCCGGCCACGACCGCTGCGAGCGGTTCTCGTGGGCGCGCTGCGTCGACGGCATCGTCGACCTCTACCGCGCCGCCGTCCGGGGTTCCGGATCGCGCTGACCCTCCCACCTAGAGTTGCCCCGATGCGCGCCCTGGTCACCGGATCGCACGGCTTCGCCGCCCTTCCCGGGTGAGTCACCCGACCCCACCTAGAGTTGCCCCGATGCGCGCCCTGGTCACCGGATCGCACGGCTTCGCCGGCTCCCACCTCTGCGCGCACCTGGCGGCCGAGGGCGACGAGGTCGTCGGCGTCGACCGTCCCGACGGCGACCTCACCGACCCGACCACGCCCGCCCGGCTGCTCGCCGAACACCGCCCCGAGGTCGTGTACCACCTCGCCGGCGCAGCCAACGTCGGCGCCTCGTGGACCGACCCGGTCGGCACCTGGGACGCCAACGCCACCGCCACGCTCCACCTGCTCGAAGCGGCCCGCGACGCCGGCGTGCGTCGGGTCCTGCTCGTCTCCAGCGCCGACGTGTACGGCACCGTCTCCGAGGACGAGCTCCCCCTCGACGAGGACTCCCCCGTCCGCCCGACGAGCCCGTACGCCGCCTCCAAGCTCGCCGCCGAGCAGGTCGCCGTGCAGGCGTGGCTCGGCCACGGGCTCGAGACGATCCGCGTCCGGGCGTTCAACCACATCGGCCCCGGCCAGTCCCCCGGGTTCGTCGCCCCGGCCATCGCCACCGCCATCGCCGAGAACGAGCGGTCCGGGGCCACCGAGGTCGCCATCGGCAACCTGTCGGCCCGACGTGACTTCACCGACGCCCGCGACGTCGCCCGCGCCTACCGGCTCCTGATGACGGCCGCCGAGCCCGGCGAGCTCTACTGCGTCGCGTCCGGCCGGGCCATCGCCATCCAGGAACTGGCCGACCGGCTCGTCGGCATGGCGACCCACCCGATGACGCTCGTCACCGACCCCGACCGGTTCCGTCCCGTCGACATCCCGGTCCTGGTCGGCAGCAACGCCAAGCTGACGGCGACGACCGGCTGGTCGCCCGCCCACTCGATCGACGACACGCTCGCCGACCTCCTCGAGGAGTGCCGCGAGCGGGTCCGGGCCGAGCACCCCACCACCGAATCCGCATCCAACCGATCAGGGAGCTGAGTCATGCCCTCCGAATCCGGGCGCAAGGCCCTCATCACCGGCATCACCGGCCAGGACGGCTCGTACCTCGCCGAGTTCCTCCTCGAGAAGGGCTACGAGGTGGTGGGCGTCGCCCGCCGGTCGAGCACCGTCACCTTCGAGCGCATCGCGCACCTGCAGGAGCACATCGAGATCGCCTTCGGCGACCTGCTCGACCAGTACTCGATGATCAAGCTGCTGGAGGTCCACCAGCCCGACGAGGTCTACAACCTCGCCGCCCAGAGCTTCGTGCCCACGAGCTTCGACCAGCCCGTCCTCACCGGCGAGATCACCGGCCTCGGCGTGACCCGCGTGCTCGACGCCATCCGCGTCGTCAACCCCGACATCCGCTTCTACCAGGCGTCGTCTTCGGAGATGTTCGGCAAGGTCCAGGAGGTCCCCCAGACCGAGCAGACCCCGCTCTACCCCCGCTCGCCCTACGGCGTGGCCAAGGTCTACGGCCACTGGATCACCATCAACTACCGCGAGAGCTACGACCTCCACGCCAGCTCCGGGATCCTGTTCAACCACGAGAGCCCCCGCCGCGGCCACGAGTTCCTCCCCCGCAAGGTCAGCTACAACGTCGCCAAGATCGCGCTCGGGATGCAGGACAAGCTCGCCCTCGGCAACCTCGACGCCCGCCGCGACTGGGGCTTCGCCGGCGACTACGTCGAGGCCATGTGGCTCATGCTCCAGCAGGACAGCCCCGACGACTACGTCGTGTCGACCGGCGAGACCCACGAGGTCCGCGAGCTCGTGCAGCTCGCCTTCGACCACGTCGGCAAGAACTACGAGGACCACGTCGAGATCGACGAGCGCTTCTACCGGCCCGCCGAGGTCGACCTGCTCATCGGCGACTGCTCGAAGGCCCAGGAGAAGCTCGGCTGGAAGCCCCGGACGTCGTTCCCCGAGCTGGTCGCGATGATGGTCGACGCCGACATCAAGCTCCTCGAGGGCGGCCTGCGCGACATCTCGCGGTGAGCGTCACCGTCCTCTGCGGCGGCGTCGGCGCGGCGAGGTTCCTGCGCGGGCTCGTGCGCGTCGTCGACCCGGCGACCGTCACCGCGATCGTCAACGTCGCGGACGACACCGAGCTCCACGGGCTCCACATCAGCCCGGACATCGACACGGTCGTCTACACCCTCGCCGACGCCATCGACCCCGACCGGGGCTGGGGGCTCGAGGGCGAGACGTGGCAGGCCATGCACCTGCTCGAGCGCTACGGGAACCCGACGTGGTTCAACCTCGGCGACCGTGACCTCGCGACGCACATCGTGCGGACCGAACGGCTGCGCGCCGGCGCGTCGCTGTCGTCGGTGACCGCCGGCCTCGCCGGCGCGTGGGAGCTCGAGACCCGGATCCTCCCGGTCACCGACGACCCCGTCCGCACCGTCGTCACGACCGACGAGGGCGACCTCGCGTTCCAGGAGTACTTCGTCGGCCGCCAGCACAGCGTCCCGGTCCAGGCGGTCCGCTTCGACGGGGCCGCCACGGCCAAGCCGGCGCCGGGCGTCCTCGACGCCATCCACGACGCCGACCGCGTCGTCATCGCCCCGTCGAACCCGATCGTGTCGATCGGGCCGGTGCTCGCCGTGCCCGGTGTCCGCGAGGCCATCGCCGCCCGGCGCGACGACGTCGTCGCCATCTCCCCGATCGTCGGCGGCAAGGCGCTGAAGGGCCCGGCCGACCGCATGCTGACCGAGCTCGGGCACGAGTCGTCCGTGGTCGGCATCGCCCGGCTCTACGCGGGCATCGCCGGCACACTGGTGATCGACGACGCCGATGCGGCCCGGCGGGCCGAGGTGGCCGCGGTCGCCGTCGACTGCGTCGTCACCGACACGATCATGTCCGACGCCGGTCGGGCGTCGGCGCTGGCCCGCGTCGTGCTCGGCGGCGTCGCGTGACCGCCGCACCCGCGCCCGTCCCCGACGAGCTGCGCATCCTGCCCGTCCGGGGCATCGGCGAGATCACGCCGGGCAGCGACCTCGGGGGCATCATCGCCGACGCCTGCGCCGCCGACCCCCGGACGGCGCTCGCGCCGGGCGACGTCCTCGTCGTCACGCAGAAGATCGTCTCCAAGGCCGAGAACCGCATCGAGCGCATCGACACCACCGATCCGCGCGGTCACAAGGCGATCGTCGAACGCGAGTCCGTGCGCATCCTCCGCCGCCGCGGCGACCTGATCATCTCCGAGACCGAGCACGGCTGGATCTGCGCCAACGCCGGCATCGACCTGTCGAACATCGAGGCCGGGTACGCCGCCCTGCTGCCGGTCGACTCCGACCGCAGCGCCCGACGCATCCGCGACGCGATCCGGCACCGGCACGGCATCGACGTCGCCGTGATCGTCTCCGACACGTTCGGCCGGCCGTGGCGGCGGGGCCTGACCGACGTCGCCATCGGGTGTGCGGGCATCCTGCCGATCGCCGACCTCCGCGGCTCGACCGACTCGCTCGGCCGCGAGCTGCAGGTGACCGAGGTGTGCATCGTCGACGAGTTGGCCGCCGCCGCCGACCTCGTCTGCGGCAAGGCCGCCGGGGTGCCCGTCGCCATCTGCCGCGGCGTCGACCCCGCCTGGTTGGGCGACGGCGAGGCCCAGGCCCTGGTGCGCCACCCCGACGAGGACCTCTTCCGGTGACCTCCTCGGTGCCGGCCCACGAGCCGCGCCCGTGCCTGTCGGTCGTCATGCCCGCCTACGACGAGGAGGCGACCGTGCTCGCCGCCGTCGCACGCGTGCTCGACTCGCCGTGGACGGCGCAACTCGTCGTGGTCGACGACGCCTCGCGCGACCGCACCGGCGAGCTGGTCGCCACCGTCGCCGACGAGCGGCTGCTCCTGCTCCGCCACGACCACAACCAGGGCAAGGGTGCGGCGCTGCGCACCGGCATCGCGCACACGACGAGCGAGTTCGTGGTCATCCAGGACGCCGACCTCGAGTACGACCCGGCCGAGTACCCCAAGCTGCTCGGCCCGCTCCTCGACGGCAACGCCGACGTCGTCTACGGCTCGCGCTTCGCGGGCGGCGAATCACACCGGGTCCTGTACTTCTGGCACTCGGTCGGGAACAAGCTCCTGACCCTGGTCTCCAACATGGTGACCAACCTGAACCTCACCGACATGGAGACGTGTTACAAGGCGTTCCGTCGCGAGCTGGTGCAGGCGATCACCATCGAGGAGGACCGCTTCGGGTTCGAGCCCGAGGTCACCGCCAAGCTCGCCCGCCGCGGCGCCCGCTTCTACGAGGTGGGCATCAGCTACGACGGCCGCACCTACGACGAGGGCAAGAAGATCGGCTGGCGCGACGGCGTGCGCGCCGTCGTCTGCATCCTCAAGTACGGCCTGCGGCGCTGAGGGTGGCCCGGAGGCCGTCGTCGAGCGACGTCCACGGCCGCCAGTCGAGCAGGTGCCGGGCGGCGGTCGGGTCGACCGCGACGGTGCCCGGCTCCCCCGCCCGCGCGTCGGCGGCGACCGCGACCGGGTCGACGACCCCGGCGATGGCCGCGATGCGCGCGTGGAGCTCGGCGACGGCGACCGGGGTCCCGGACCCGACCTCGGCGACCGTGCCGTCCGGGGCGTCGACGGCCCGCACGAGGGCGTCGACGGCGTCGTCGACGTAGAGCAGGTCGCGGCGCGGCGTGCCGCCGCCGTGGAGCGCGCACGGCTCGCCGGCCAGCAGGCGGTGGACGAAGACGGCGACGACCGCGCCCCGCACGGTCGGGAGCTGGCGGGGCCCGAAGACCGTGGGCAGGACGACCGTGGCCCGCTCGATGCCGTGCACCTCGGCGAAGGCGGCGAGGTACTCCTGCACGGCCCGGTCGGCCACGCCGCGGACGGGGTCGGCCTGGTCGCGGGCCCCCGCCACGCAGACGACACGGCGGGCGCCGGCGGCCGCCGCGCCGGTCAGCACCCGGAGCGCGCCCTGCACGGTCTTGGGACCGGCGACCGCGGGGTCGCGGTCGGCCCGCGTCGTGGGTCCGGCGAGATGGACGACGACGTCGGGGGCGTGGTGGACCAGCACCTCGACGGCCGCGGCGGCGCACACGTCGCCCTGGTGGATCTTCAACCGGCCCGACGCCTCGGACCGGACCTGCTCGCGGGCCGGCGCCAGGTTGGTGAGCGACCCCGTCGACAGATCGTCGAGGACGTCGACGCGGTGGCCCTCGGCCAGCAGGCGATCGACGAGCGCCGAGCCGAGGAAGCCGGCACCGCCGGTCACCAGGACCCGCACGAGCCCGGCCGTCAGTCCTCGGCGGGGATGCGCTCGCCGGTGTGGCGGGCGACGGGGTCGACGGTCACGCCGGCACCGACGACGGTGAGGTCGAGCAGCTCGGACCCCGCGCCGACGTGGGCGCCGGGACCGACGACGGAACGGTGGATGCGGGCGCCGGACTCGACGGTGGCACCGGCGAGCACGACCGCCTCGGTCAGCGTCGCCTCGTCGCCGATCGTGGCGCCGGGGCCGACCACGGAGCGTTCGAGGTGCGCAGAGGGCGCCACGACGGCGTCGGCGTGGACCCCGGCCGCGTCGTCGCCGACGAGGTCGAGGTTGGCCTGGAGGTACGTCTCGGGCGTGCCTGCGTCGAGCCAGTAGGCCTCGCCGTCGAGCGCGTAGAGCGAGCCGGACTCGACCAGGGCGGGGAACGTCTCGCGCTCGACCGACACCGGCCGACCGACCGGGATCTTGCCGAGGACGCTCGGCTCCATGACGTAGGTGCCGGCGTTGATCGCCGTGCTCGGCGCCTCGTCCTTGGCCGGCTTCTCGATGAAGGCCTCGACCCGCCCGGCGACGTCGGTGACCACCACGCCGTAGCGCGACGGGTCCTCGACGGTGTGCAGGGCGATGGTGGCCTCGGCGTCGGACGCGTCGTGGAAGCGGACGAGCCGGGTCACGTCGAGGTCGGTGAGGACGTCGCCGTTGACGACGACGAACCGCTGGTCGATCCCGGCCTCACCGGCGGCGAAGCGGATGGCACCGGCGGTGTCGAGGGGCTCGTCCTCGACGGCATAGTGCAGCTTCACGCCACCGCAGGTGCCGTCGGGATAGGCGTCGAGGAACGTGTCGGGCTTGTAGCCCATCGACAGCACGACCTCGTCGACGCCGTGGTCGGCGAGGTGCCGGGCCACGCGCTCGACCATCGGCACGTGGAGCACCGGGAGCAGGTTCTTCGGTGTGGTGAGGGTGAGGGGTCGCAGCCGTGTCCCGAAGCCGCCCACCAGGACGACGGCCTTCATCCCTCGCCAGCGTCCCCGTCGGTCTCCGCGTCGGCGTCAGCGTCGGCATCAGCATCCGCATCCGCATCCGCGTCCGTGTCGGCATCAGCGTCAGCGTCGCCGTCCACGTCCTCGCCGGTGTCCTCGCCGTCCACGTCCTCGGTGTCGTCGACGGTGCCGAAGTCGGCGTCGAGCTCGGCGTCGTCGGGGATGTCGGCGGGGTCGACGCCGAGATCGGAGCCCACGCCGGCGAGCCCGGAGGTGCTGGGCGGCGGCGGGATCTCGGTGCCCTCGGGCACGAAGGCGATCGTGAAGGCCTGGCCGTCGTCCAGGAAGCGGATCGAGCCGAAGTCCTCGGTCACGATGCGGTCCGGGTCCTCACCGTCGATCGCGCTCTGCGCCGACTCCCACACCGCGACCTGCACGATCGGGTCGCCGTCGAGGTCGGGGCAGTCGTCGTCGCCCTCGTTGTAGGTGAGCCCACCCGGGATGCCCAGCGAGTCGTCGGACAGGGCGTCGTCGTTGCCGAGGACGGTGCCGGCGTCACGGAGCCAGTTCTGGAGGGTCGCCTGCTCGCCCGAACGGGCGGTGGAGAACGGGTGGATGTGGATGAGGCCGTCGCCGTGGGTGTGCGTGCCACCGTTCTGGGGCGCCGTGAACTCGATCAGGTCGGGCTGGAACGACTCGCAGACGTAGAACCCGACCGCCGAGTGCCAGTGGTCCTCGAGGGCGATCGGCGACTCCAGGGCCACCGCCTGGCGCTCCCCCCGGGCGTAGACGATGAGCACGGTGCCGAGGATGGCGACGAGCACCAGGGCAGCGGGGAACAGCACGTTCCGCTCGCCGGCGGTGCGCGCCCTGCCGCCGCCCGCCTTGGCGGCGCGTGCGACCTTCTTGCTCGATGAGGCCTTACCCATAGCGGGCCGAGGCTACAGGCCGACCGGCTCCGAACAGGAAGCGGCTGCGCGCCGGTAGCAGTCGACGAGCAGGTCGGCCGTGCGGGCCGGCGAGTACGACGCGGCCCGGTCGCGCCCGGCCCGGATCATGCGCTCCCGCCACTCGTCGTCGTCGAGCACCCGGTGCAGCTCGATCGCGAGCTGGGCGTCGTCGCCGGGCGGGATGACGGCGCCGGCGTCGCCGACGAGCTCCGGCGACGAGCCTGCGTTCGCGACGATGACCGGGACCCCGAGGCTCATCGCCTCGAGGACCGGGTTGCCGAACCCCTCGTAGACCGACGGCCAGACGAGGGCGCTGGCGTGCTCGTACAGCGCGGCGAGCACGGTGGGCGTCACCCGCCCCGTGCGGACGACCCGGTCGGTGAGCCCGAGCGACTCGATCTCGGCCAGGACCTGCTTCTCGTTCGGACCCTCGCCGCCGGTGAGCACCAGCGTCGTCTCCTTGTGGCGCTCGGCCAGGTGCCGCATCGCCCGGATGGCGACCACGTGCTCCTTGTGCGGGTAGGTGATGGCCGGCAGCAGGACGATCTTGCCGATGATCCCGAGCTGGGCGCGCACCGTGCCGATCGGCGCCGCCTCCTGGTGCGGGGGCACCGGCCACGGGACGACGGCGATCCGCTCGCGGGGGGTGCCGAGACGATCGACGAGGCGGTCGGCGACGAAGGTCGACGGGACGGCCACCACGGCGGCCCGCTCCGCGGAGGGCGGCAGGGCTCGCCGCAGGTAGGCGACCTTGACCGGATTGAACCAGCGCGGCTGATCGAGCGGCTGGATGTCGTGCACGGTGAGGACCCGCGGGCACCCGACGGTGCCGGGCGAGGTGCCGCCGGCGTCGTGGAGCACGTCGATGCCGAGCTTCTCGACCTTGCGGGGCAGCCACACGTGTTCGAGCCCGACGCGCAGCGGCTTCAGGGTCGCCCGGACCGGGAGCAGGTGCGTCTCGAAGCGGGCGACCAGGTCGGGGTGGGCGTCGGCGAACTCGGGCTGGGCGAACAGCACGACCTCGAGGTCGGGGTCGCCGGCATCGGCGATCGCCCGCAGCGTGCGGGTCGTCGACTCCTCCGACCCACCGACCACGCCGGGGACCAGCCAGCACAGGTTCACGCCGACCCGCAACGTCATCGGAGCACCTCCCGGTAGCCGGCGACAGCGTTCGCTGCCGCGCCTTCCCAGGTGTAGCGGCCGGCACGCGCACGTCCCACGTGCGCCAGGGTGGCACGCCGGTCGGGGTCGTCGAGCAGATCACCGATGGCGGCGGCGACGGCGTCGGGATCGTCGACGTCGACGGTCACCCCCGCCCCGCCCGCGACGAGCTCCGCGGTCGCGGTCGAACCGCTCGTGACGACGGGACAGCCGAGCGCCATCGACTCGAGCACGGGCAGGCCGAAGCCCTCGAACCGGCTCGGATAGCACGACAGTGCGGCTCCGGCGTACAGCGCGTCTCGCGTGGGCGCGTCCACGAACCCGGTCATCGTCACGTTCGCAGGAAAGCTTGACCCGTCGGCGGCATCGCCCCATCCCTCCGGGCCGACGAGGACGAGCGTCGCCGACGGGCGATCCAGTCGGCGCCAGGCCTCGACGAGGGTGTCGAGGTTCTTGCGCGGTTCCCGCGTCCCGACGCAGACGACGTGATCGCCCTCGAGACCGAAGCGGCCGCGCACGCGGTCGACGTCGTCGGTCGTGGGGCACGAGACCTCGACGCCCCATGGGACGATCCGCAGCCGGCCGGGGTCGAACCCGTGGGCCACGCAGTCGTCGTGGGTCGCCTGCGAGGGGACCTGCACCTGCGCGGCCTCGTCGCGGGCGAGGCGCATGGCCCGGCGCAGGAACCGCAGCCCGTGACGGGTGAACATCCCGGGGAAGTGCTCGAAGGCCAGGTCGTGGATCGTCACGACGAGGGGTGCCCGACTGGGGGCCACGGCGCCACCGAGCGCGTGGCACAGGTCGACGGGCCCGGTGGCGGCCTCGACGCGCGGCCACCGGAGCCCGTGCCACGACTCGTAGAGGAGGTGGCGCGGGAGGCGGTGGCCCACCACCGGCACGGTGGGCGTCCAGGGGGCCGGAGGCGCGGCGGCGTGGCGGGCGGAGACACCGACGACGTCGACGTCGTCACGGCGGTCGAGGGCGGCCGAGAGCGCGATCGAGGTGGCGGCCGTGCCCCCGGGGACCCGGTGCCAGCACTGCTCGAGGACGGCGGCGACGCGCACGTCCGGCAGTCTCCCACGGGTGCCGGAGGGGGCTCGGTACACTCGTCCGACGGTCGGCCCCGGTACCGGGGAGCAGGCCGCGACACCGGCCCGGACGACGGACGACGTGCGACTCTGCCTCCTCAACCAGTTCTACGCGCCCGACATCTCCCCGACGGCGCAGCTCGCGACGTCGCTCGTCGAGCACCGGGCCGCGCTCGGTGACGAGTGCACCGTGGTCTGCGGGTCGGGCGGCTACGCCGACGCCCACGACCCCCGCCCACTCGCTCCCGCCGTTCGCGTCCGCCGGGTGTGGGCGCCCCGTCTCGGCCGGTCGTCGATCGTGGCCCGCGCCTGGGCCTACACGACGTACTTCCTCGCCGCGCTGTGGACCATGCTGCGGATGCCGCGCCAGGACGTCGTCATCGCGATGACCACGCCGCCGTTCGTCTACGCCGTCGCCCTCGCCCACAAGTTCCGCCGCCGCGACACCCGGGTGATCCTGTGGTCGATGGACGTCTACCCGGAGGTCGCCGAACGCCTCCGCGCCGTCAGCCCGCGCAGCCCGCTCTCCCGACTGACCCGGGCCCTCAACCGCTGGGCCCTGCCCAAGCTCGACTCGGTCGTCGTGCTCGACGGCGCGATGGCCGACCTGCTCGTCGCGGCGGGCGCTCCTCGCGAGCGCGTGCACGTGGTCCCGAACTGGGAGCGGGCCTCGCTGTACGAGGGCTCGGCGCCACGGGTGTGGTCCGGCTACGAGCGCCTCGGGCTCGACGACCGCTTCGTCGTCCTCTACCTGGGCAACATCGGCCTCGGTCACCGGTTCGACACGGTCATCGAGGCCGCCCGTCGGGTCGGCGACGACGTCACGTTCCTGTTCGTCGGCGGCGGTCCGCGTTGGGAGGAGATCGCGGCGCGGACGAGCGACGTCCCCAACGTCGTCATGCACCCCTACGTCGACAAGCACGAGACGCCCCAGGTGCTGGCGGGCGCCGACACCGCGCTCATCTGCCTGGACGACGACGCACTCGGCGTGATGAGCCCGAGCAAGTTGCACGGGGCGCTGGGGATGGGTCTGCCCGTCACCTATGTCGGGCCCGCGGGCAGCAACGTCGACGAGGCCATCGTCCGGTTCGCGTGCGGCACGTCGGTGCGCCACGGCGACGTCGACGGGCTGGTGACCGCCCTGGCGGCGTGGCGGGACGACCCCGCCCGCCGTGACGCCGCTGCAGGGGCGGCACGACGGGCGTTCGAGTCGGCCTACTCCGACGAGGCCGTGCTCCCCCGGTGGGACGGCCTCCTCGGTTGACGGGACCGGCCGGTCAGCTGCCCGACCAGTTCGGGGAGCGCTTCTCGGCGAACGCGACCGCACCCTCGATCGAGTCCTTCGACGAGAAGATCTTGCCGGCGAGCGGGTTCTGCTCGGCCCAGCCCTCCTCCTCGGTGCGCCCGACCGAGCCGCGGATCATCTGCTTCGTGGCCGTGATCGACAGGGGCGCGTTCACGGCGATCGCCTCGGCGAGGCCGATCGCGGTGTCGAGCACGTCGGCGGCGGGGACGACGCGGTTGAGCAGCCCGTAGCGGTGGGCGTCGTCGGCGTCCATCTGGTCGCCGGTGAGCGCCAGCTCCATGGCCATGGCATAGGGCATCCGGGCCGGCATGCGGATGAGCGCACCGCCGGCGGCGAGGAGGCCACGCTTGACCTCGGGCACGCCGAACTTGGCGTCGTCGGCCGCGACGAGGAGGTCGCAGATGAGCGCGAGCTCGAGGCCACCGGCGAGCACGTAGCCCTCGAGGGCGCCGATCAGCGGCTTCTGGCAGGCGTTCTGGTAGATCGGGCCGAGCGCGGGCGGCGGCCCCTCCGACGCGAAGGCCTTGAGGTCCATGCCGGCGCAGAACGTCCCGCCGGCGCCGGTGAGCACGCCCGCCGACAGGCCGTCGTCGCCGTCGAGCTCGGCGAGGGCGGCGGCGAGCGCCTCGGCCAGGGCGTTGTTGAGCGCGTTCTTCTGGTTCGGGCGGTTCAGCGTCATGACGAGGACGCGGTCGCGGCGCTCGGTGAGCAGGACGTCGTCGGACACGGCGGGACTCCTTGGGATGGTGGGATTCGGCGAGATGTTCGCTTCGGCCGGTCGAACCTAGGCGTTGGTCCCGAGCACCGCGGCAAACCACTCGGCCGTGCGCTCGAGCCCCTCGCGGAGCGCGATCGTGGGCTCCCAGCCGAGGAGCTCGCGGGCCTGGGTGATGTCGGGCTTGCGCTGCGTCGGGTCGTCGACGGGCAGCGGCTCGTAGACGACCTCCGACGAGGAGTTCGTCACCTCGACCACCATCTCGGCGAGTTCGCGGATCGAGAACTCGCCCGGGTTGCCGATGTTGATCGGCCCGGTGTGCTCGCCGTCGAGGAGGGCGAGGAAGCCCCGGACCTCGTCGTCGACGTAGCAGAACGAACGTGTCTGGGACCCGTCGCCGAACACGGTGATCGGGTCGCCCCGCAGCGCCTGAGTCAGGAAGTTGGAGACGGCCCGGCCGTCGTCGGGGCGCATCCGGGGCCCGTACGTGTTGAAGATGCGCACGATGCGGACGTCGACCCCGTGGTAGCGGTGGTACGCCATCGTCATCGACTCGGCGAAGCGCTTGGCCTCGTCGTAGACGCCCCGGGGCCCGATCGGGTTCACGTGGCCCCAGTACGTCTCGGGCTGGGGGTGCACCTGCGGGTCGCCGTACACCTCGCTGGTGGAGGCGAGGAAGAAGCGGGCGTCCTTCGACTTGGCCAGGCCGAGGCAGTTGTGGGTGCCGAGACTGCCGACCTTCAGGATCTGGATGGGGATCCGGCCGAAGTCGGCCGGCGACGCGGGGCTGGCGAAGTGGAGGATGGCGTCGACGTCGCCGGGCACCCAGACGTACTGCGAGACGTCGTGCTCGACGAACGTGAAGCCCCGCCGACCGAAGAGGTGCTCGATGTTCGACACCGAGCCCGTGAGCAGGTTGTCGATCGCGACGACGTCGTCGCCGCGGTCGAGGAGGCGCTCGCAGAGGTGCGAGCCGAGGAAGCCGGCGCCTCCGGTGACGACGATGCGGCCCACCTCAGTTCCGACCGATCCCGCGGAACGCGAACCCGCGTCGCCGCAGCGCCGCCCGGTCGAGCAGGTTGCGGGCATCGACCACGGCGGGCGCGGTCATGCGGTCGCGCACCTGGTCGAGGTCGAGCCACTTGAACTCGTCCCACTCGGTCAACACGAGCAGGACCTCGGCCCCGTCGCACGCGTCGTAGGGATCGTCGACCACCTCCAACCCGTCGAGACGGTCGGAGCGCCGCGTCGACGGCACCGCCGGGTCGTAGGCCCGGATCTTGGCGCCCTGGGCGGCGAGCCGTCCGAGCACCTCGAGGGCGGGCGACTCGCGCAGGTCGTCGGTCCGCGCCTTGAACGTGAGGCCCCACGCGGCGATCTGCTTTCCGGTCACGTCGCCACCGATCAGCGCGGCCGCCTTCTGCGCCGTCCGCTCGTACTGCTCGTCGTTGACCTGGATGACCCCGCGCAGCAGGTGGAAGTCGTACCCACCCTCCTCGGCGATCTTGACCATCGCTCGCGTGTCTTTTGGAAAACAACTCCCACCGAAGCCGGGTCCGGGCCGCAGGAAGTCGGAGCCGATCCGCTTGTCGTAGCCGATGCCGAGGGCGACGTCGTTGATGTCGGCGCCGACGGCCTCGCAGATGGCCGCGACCGCGTTGATGAAGCTGATCTTGGTGGCGAGGAACGAGTTGGCCGCGTACTTGATCGTCTCGGCGCTGGCCGGATCGGTGACGACGAGCGGGGCCGTGACGCCGAGGTAGAGCGACGCCACCTTGATGGCCGCCGACTGGTCGTCGGCCCCGATGACGATGCGGTCGGGGTGCATGAAGTCGTGGACCGCCGAGCCCTCGCGCAGGAACTCCGGGTTGGACACGACCGACACGTCGTCCCGACCGAGGGCCCGCTCGACGACGCGGGTCGACCCGACCGGGACGGTCGACTTGTTGACGACGACGGACTCGGCGGGCAGCACGGGTGCGATCTCGGCGGCGGCCCGTTCGATGTAGCTGAGGTCGGCCGAGCCGTCCTCGCCCTGGGGCGTCGGGACGCAGAGGTAGGCGAACTCGCAGTCGGCGGCGGCGGTCGCGGCCCCGACGACGAAGCGCAGGCGGCCCGAGTCGATGCCCTCGTGCACGAGCTGGTCGAGGCCGGCCTCGAGGATCGGGATGTCACCGGCCTGGAGTCGGCGGACCTTCTCCTCGTCGATGTCGGCACAGACCACGTCGTGGCCCAGTGCGGCGAAGCAGGTCCCGGTGGTCAGTCCGACGTAGCCGGTGCCGATGACGGCGATCTTGCTCATGGGTTGGTCCTCGGGATCGTCGGTTCCATGGCTCGCACCACCTGTTCGAGCTGTTCACGGTAATCGGGCAGTGGGGGCTCCCCGGCGAGCCGGAGGGCGGCGTTGTCGAGCACGGAGTTCGCCGGACGGGGTGCGGGGCGGGGCGGGTCGAGCTCGTCGGTGCGGATCGGGCGCACGACGTCGGGGTCGGCGCCCGCGATCTCGAGCACCTCACGGACGAACTCGTACCAGGAGACCGCCCGGGCGTTGGTGGCGTGGAAGGTGCCGGTGAGCCGGGCCACGGCGAGGCGCCGCAACGTGACGGCGAGGTCGGCCGTGCTCGTCGGACAGCCCCGCTGGTCGTCGACGAAGGCCAGCTCGGGGCGGTCGCGCAACCCGAGGACCGTGCGCACCATGTTGGCGCCGTGGGCGCCGAACACCCAGGACGTGCGCACGACCGTGGCCGCCGCGCCGGTGGCGCGGAGCTCCTCCTCGCCGCCGAGCTTCGAGCGGCCGTACACCGACCGGGGTGCCGGACGGTCCCACTCGTCGTACGGCGCGTCCTTGGTGCCGTCGAAGACGTAGTCGGTGGACACGTGCACGACGTGGACGCCGTGCGTCGCGCACGACCGACCGAGCCAGCGGAGTGCGATCGCGTTGTCGCGCATCGCCCGCTCGACGTCGGACTCGCACGCGTCGACGGCGGTGTAGGCGGCCGCGTTGACCACGACGTCGGGCGCGATGCCGGCCACGGCCTGCTCGACCGCGTGGCGGTCGCCGACGTCGAGGGCGGCGCGGTCGAGCGCCACGACCTCGTCGCCCGCCGTCGCACAGTGCGCGGCCACGTCGACGCCGAGCTGCCCGCCCGCGCCGGTGACGAGGACCCGCATCAGCGGCCCTTCAGCGGCCGCCACCACCAGTCGTTGGCGCGGTACCAGTCGACGGTGGCGGCGAGGGCCTCGTCGAGCGAGTGCTGCTTGCGCCACCCGAGCGCCGTGATCTTGGCGATGTCCACCGAGTAGCGCCGGTCGTGACCCTTGCGGTCCTCGACGTAGCGCACCATGGACTCGTCGGCGCCCAGCAGCGCGAGCAGCTTGTCGACGAGCACGCGGTTCGGGGTCTCGTTCCCGGCGCCGATGTTGTAGATCTCGCCGGCCGCGCCGTCGGTGAGGACGAGGTGCACGCCGGCGCAGTGGTCCTCGACGTGGAGCCAGTCGCGCTCGTTCATGCCGTCGCCGTAGAGCGGGATCGGCTCGCCGTCGAGCAGGTTCGTGGTGAACAGCGGGATCGCCTTCTCCGGGTACTGGTACGGCCCGAAGTGGTTCGTGCAGCGCGTGACCCGGACGTCGAGCCCGTGGGTGGCGTGGTAGCTGAGCGCGAGCAGGTCGGATCCGGCCTTCGACGCGCTGTACGGCGACCGGGGTTCGAGCGGGTCGGTCTCCCGGGACGACCCGACCTCGACCGAGCCGTAGACCTCGTCGGTGCCGATGTGGACGACGCGCCCGACGTCGAGCCGCCGGGCCGTGTCCATCACGACGTTGGTGCCGAAGCAGTTCGTGACCACGAAGTCGTCGCTGCCCTCGATCGAGCGGTCGACGTGGCTCTCGGCGGCGAAGTGCACGACGGCGTCGCAGTCGGCCATCGCGTCCTCCAACACGCCCGGGTCGCAGATGTTGCCGTGGACGAAGGTGAAGCGGGGGCTGTCGTCGACGTCCTTGAGCGTCGAGCGATTGCCGGCGTAGGTGAGCGCGTCGTAGACCACGACCTCGTCGTCGGTGTTGGCGAGCACCCAGCGCACGTAGTTGGAGCCGATGAAGCCGGCGCCGCCGGTGACGAGCAGCCTCATGCGCCGGCCCCGAAGCGGGCGGCGTCGCGGTCCTTGGCCGACACCAGTGCGGGGTCGTCGGGGTCGACCGGCAGCGGCCAGTCGATGCCGAGGTCGTCGTCGAGCGGCGTGAAGGCGACACCGGCCATGGCCGGCTGCCACTCGGTGTCGAAGCAGTAGAGGAACTGGGTGCCGTCCTCCAGCGCCTGGAAGCCGTTGCACACCCCCGGTGGCACGAGCACCTGGGTGCCCGGCGCCAGCGCGACCTGCTCGACGACGCCATGGGTCGGGCTGTCGGGGCGGGCGTCGAGGTAGGCGCCGTGGGCCGCCCCGGCCGCGACCGCGACGAGCTTGGTCATGTCCTCGCCGTGGAGCCCGCGGACGGCACCCCGGACGGTCTCGGTGACGTTGACCTGCACGATCCGGCCGAGCGAGGGCAGTCCGGCATCGAGGAAGGCGGATTCCCGGTAGAACTCGCGGATGGTGCCCCGTTCGTCGGTGACCTGCTTCATGGTCACGACGAACAGCCCGTCGATCGCACCGGGCCGCGCGGCGAAGTCGACGATCGCGACGCTCACGACAGCCGCTCGAACTCGAGGGCGCGCAGCAGGTACTCGGCGTAGCCGGACTTGGTGAGGTCGCCGCCGTGGGCCTCGGCACCGGCCAGGAGCCGCAGGCGCTCCTCGTCGATGAAGCCCTCGCGGTAGGCCGCCGCCTCGGGCGAGCCGATCAGCAGCCCCTTGCGTCGCTGCATGCCGGCGACCCAGGTCTGGGCGTCGAGCATGGCGTCGAAGGTGCCGACGTCGAACCACTCGGTCGCGAACGGCAGGCGGGACACCTGCAGCTTCCCGGCCCGCAGGTAGTGGTTGTTGACGTCGGAGATCTCGATCTCGCCCCGCTCGCTCGGCTCGATCGACCGGGCGATCTCGACGACGTCGTTGTCGTAGAAGTACAGGCCGGGGACCATGAACGACGACGGCGGGTCGGCGGGCTTCTCGAGGACCGCGGTGACGGTCTCGCCGTCGGGACCGAACTCGAGCACGCCGTAGCGCTCGGGGTCGGGCACCCACAGGCCGAAGATCACGGCGCCCTCGGGGTCGGTGTAGCGCTGGAGCTGTTCGCCGAGGCCGACGCCGTAGAAGATGTTGTCGCCGAGGATGAGCGCGACGGCGTCGCCGCCGATGAAGTCGGCGCCGACGAGGAACGCGTCGGCCAGGCCGCGCGGCTCGGTCTGCACGGCGTAGGAGAACGAGCACCCCCACTGCGAGCCGTCGCCGAGGAGCGTCTCGTAGAGCGGGAGCTGCTCCGGCGTGGAGATCAGCAGGATGTCGTTGATGCGGGCGTGCAGCAGCGTGCTGATGGGGTGGTACACGAGCGGCTTGTCGTAGACGTGCATCAGCTGCTTCGACGTCCCGCGGCTCGCGGGGCCCAGCCGCGTGGCCCGTCCACCCGCGAGGATCACGCCCTTCACGCCGTGCGTGTCTACCAGCGCCGCCGGGCATCAACCGCAGTCGACGCCCACATCCGCGGCATCGGGGATGGTGCCGAGCACCGTCGTCGTCGACGAGTCCTCGTCCGGTGGCGGCGTGGTCGTCGTCCGGGGCAGCGTCGTCGACGTGGTGGGTCCCGCCGAGACCGGTTCGGTACGCAGGCCCCGCCAGTCGGCGCCGGTGACCACGGTCACGACGTCGACGTCGTCGTCCTCGACGATGCGGCCCCCGCCGGCGAGCCAGCGCAGCACGAGATCGGCGGCGGCGTGGGAACCGGGTGGGTGTCGGATCTCGGTGATCACGACGCCGAGCCGGCTGGCGTCGCCCGTCCCGGCGATGGTGAAGCCCGCCTCGCCGAGGGCCCCGGCGGCCTCGGCGGCCTGGCCCGGCTCGCCCGTGCCGTTGAGGGCGCGGATCCGCACCGACGCCTCGGTGAGCTGGTCGGGATCGGTGCCACGGAACACGTCGAGGATCGACTCGGCCTCGCGGGCGCGGAGCCGGACGATCGACGCGCCGCCCACGTTGCCGTCCTCGACCGGCAGTTCGTAGAGGTCGAGCGACGAGGGGTCGAAGCCCCGGAACCGGGAGGCGAGGTCGATGATGTCGTCGCCGTCGAGCGTGTCGTCGAGCGTGACGGCGTCGATCGTCGCGTCGATCAGGGCGTCGAGGGTGACGGGGTTCCGCAGACCGCGGTCGAAGGCGCGGTCGAGCGCGGCGAGGACGAAGTGCTGCTGCCGGGTGATGCGCCCGAGGTCGCCGGTCGGGTCGGTGCGCCACCGACCGTTCACGTACTCCTGGTAGGCGCGCGACCGCACGAAGCCGAGCGCGTTGCGCGGGTCGAGCGTCGTGCACCCCGGCTCGGGGACGTCGAGACCCGACCGCACGTCGCGCACGGCGTGCGGGAAGTAGACGGGCACGCCGTCGATCGCCTCGACCAGCTGGCCGAAGCCGTAGAAGTCGACCTGGACGTAGTGGTTCACGGGGATGCCGAGGTAGTCCCGGATCGTCTCGACCAGCAGCTCGGGGCCACCCAACTGGACCGCGGCGTTGAGCCGGTCGCTCCCCCGCCGACCGGCGATCGGCACGTAGAGGTCCCGGGGCAGCGACAACAGCGCCGCCCGGTTCGACGCCGGGTCGATGCGCAGGATCATCATCGTGTCCGACCGGATGCCCCCGACGCGGGTGCGGGTCGCCGCGACCGGGTCGTCCGGGTCGAGCCCGTCGGCGGAGTCGACGCCGACGACGAGGAAGTTCTCGGCCTGGCCGTCCTCGGTGTCGTCCTCCGGTGCCGACAGCACCGTGCCGATCTCGATGCGGGGGATCTCGCGGTACTTGTCGTAGGAGTACGCGAGCGCGCCGGCACCCGCGAGGAAGCCGACCATGGCGACGACGTTCGTGGCGAGCACGAGCCGCTGGAACAGGGTGCGCCGCGGTCGCCGGGGCCCGGCGCCGTCCATCCGGGCGAGGGTACCGACGTCGCCGGGCGCCGACGGTGCACCCCGGCGGCCCGGCCTACGCTCCGGCCCGTGCCCCTCCTCGCCGACCAGGCGCCGCTGGCGGTCGTCGGCGAGCGGCTGTGCACCGACCTCGTCGACGTCACCGACGACCCGGCATGCCTGGAGGGCACCGGCTTCTGGGCGGCCGTCGTCCCGTACGCGGGACCCCCGACGTTCGCCCGCTTCGCCAGCGTCCGCCCGGCCCGGCCGTGGCGGGGGCGGCCGTGGGTAGGTCCCGCGCCGACCGAGTGGCGGTCCTCGCTGGACCGGGCCGGCTTCGAGGCGGGCGTGCGCCACATCCGCGGGGCGGTCGAGGCCGGCGACGTCTACCAGGTCAACCTGACCCGCCAGCTCCGGGCGCCGGTCGCACCCGACGCCGACGTCGCCGCCCTGGGCGCCGCCCTCGCCGTCGGGAACCCGGCGCCGTACTCCGCGGTCGTGCGCGTGCCCTCGGCCGGGCTGCACGTGGCCTCGGCGTCCCCCGAACGGTTCCTGCGCCGCGAGGGCCGCCTGGTGTGGTCGTCCCCGATCAAGGGGACGGCGGCGACGGCGGACGCCTTCCTGCCCAAGGACCGGGCCGAGAACGTGATGATCGTGGACCTCGTCCGCAACGACCTCGGACGGGTCTGCGAGTTCGGCTCCGTCGTGGTGCCCGCGCTCCTCGCCGTCGAGCACCATCCCGGGCTCGTGCACCTCGTGTCGACCGTCGCCGGCGAGCTGGCCCCGGGGGTCGGCTGGCCGGAGCTCCTCGACGCGACGTTCCCCCCGGGGTCGATCACGGGCGCACCGAAGCTCGCGGCGATGGACGTCATCGCCGCGCTGGAGCCGGTCCCCCGCGGCGTGTACTGCGGCGGCGTCGGCTGGGTGGACGCCGACCGCGGAATCGGCGAGCTCAACGTCGCCATCCGCACGTTCTGGATCGACGGCGCCGGCCGGGGTACGGCGAGTGATGCCGAGCGGCCCGAGCTGTGCTTCGGCACCGGCGGCGGCATCACCCACGACAGCGACCCGGCCGGCGAGTGGGCCGAGACCGAGCTCAAGGCGCGGACGCTGCTCGCCGTGGCCGCCGGGTCCGACGGCGCGTCTCGGTAGGTTGCGGCCGTGACGACGGTCTGGCTGAACGGCGAGCTGGTCGACGCTGCGACGGCGACCGTGCACGTCTCCGACCACGGGGTGACCGTGGGCGACGGCGTGTTCGAGACGATGCGGACCGAGGGCGGCACCCCGTTCGCGGTGTCCCGCCACCTGCGCCGCCTCCGGCGCAGCCTCGACGGTCTGGGCCTCGTCCTCGGCCGCACCGACGACGAGCTCCGCGACGCCCTCCACCGGGTCGCGGCGACGGTCGACGGCGAGTCCCGGGTGCGCCTCACGGTCACCGGCGGTCCCGGCCCGCTCGGCTCGGGGCGCGACGACGTCGAGCCCACCGTGATCGTCGCCGCCAGCCCGCTCACCGTCCGGCCAGCGACCGGCAGCGCCGTGACCGTGCCGTGGCGACGCAACGAGCACTCGGCCGTCGCCGGCCTGAAGACGACGTCCTACGCCGAGAACGTCGTGGCGCTCGCCCGGGCCGCCGAACTGGACGCCGACGAGGCGCTCTTCGCCAACACGGCCGGCCACCTGTGCGAGGGCACGGGCTCGAACGTGTTCGTGGTCCTCGACGGCGCCGTCCACACGCCGCCGCTCGCGTCGGGCTGCCTCGCCGGCGTGACGCGCGAGCTGGTCTGCGAGGTGGCCGAGGTCGTCGAACGCGACCTCCCGCTCTCGATCCTCGACGAGGCCGACGAGGTGTTCCTCACCTCGAGCACGCGCGACGTGCAGGGCCAGCACCGGGTCGACGACCGCACGTTCGACGCGCCCGGTCCGGTGACCGCCGCCGTGGCCGGGGCGTTCGCCGAGCTCGTCGCCCGGACGGTCGACCCGTGAGCCGGCCCCGGGTCGACCTGCGGGTCGACCGGGGCGTCGACACCCTCGAGGTCCGTTGGGACGTGGGTGCGACGCAGGGCGGCACCCGCTTCGACCGGCTCCCCGACGCGTCCCCCGAGTGGCTCGGCGCCGCCGACGAACTCCTCGAGGGGGCCGACCGGAGGACCGCCGACCGGGTACTCGACGCGCTCGCGGCGTGGGCCGAGGCCGAGGGCCTCGAGCTCGCGGTGTGGTGGGACGACGAGGGTGTCGAGGTCCTGGGCCGGCCCGACCCCCGATAGCCGCCCCAGCAACCGGCTACAGGGGTCGCAGGTGGACGACGTCGCCGACGGCGAGCGTGCGCCGGCCGTCGACGGTGTCGAGCACCAGGTGGCCCTCGGCGGTGACGTCGACCGCCGTGCCGACGGCGTCGTCGGGGCCGAGGTCGACGCGGACCTCGCGCCCGAGCGTCGCGGAACGCGCCCGCCAGGCGTCGAGCACCTCGGCCTCGCGGCCCGAGACCAGCCGTGCGTAGTGACCGTCGAGCGAGTCGAGCAGCGCGGCCAGCACGTCGTCGACGGTCGGCCCGCCGGCACCGGTCGGCTCGCCGGGGCCGGCCACGTGGTTCAGCGACACCATCACGTCGGCGATGTCGTCGGGGACGTCGTCCGGCCAGCGAACGTTGAGCCCGATGCCGGCGGCGACCGTCGCCCGGTCGTGGGGGCCGGGCTCCCGGTAGCCGGCGGCGATGTGGCTGCCGGCGGGCCACTCGGCCTCGGCGAGGATGCCGGCCAACTTGCGGGTCCGGCCGTCGGTCTCCACGACGAGGTCGTTGGGCCACTTGAGACCGGGCTGCAGGCCGGTGGTCGCCTCGACCGCCTCGGCGGCGGCGACCGCGAGGGCGAACGTGACCGTGCCGGCGACCCGTGCGGGCGGGCGGAGGAGCACGGTGCACAGCAGTGCGGCGCCCGGTGGTGCCGTCCAGGTGCGCCCGGCGCGGCCCCGGCCGGCGGTCTGGTGGTCGGCGACCAGGACCAGACCCTCGGCCGCGCCCTCCCGGGCCCGGGCCATGACGTCGGCGTTGGTCGAGCCGGTCTCGGCGACCCGATGGACGTCGAAACGCCCGACCGGACCCGCGATCCGGGCCCCGTCGCCGCGGTCGGCGGGCCCGTCCGCGCGATTTCTGCCCCGCAGGATGGCGTCGTCGGCCCTCACCGCGGTAACCATACGGGTCGTGTTCTCCAAGGTGCTGATCGCAAACCGCGGCGAGATCGCCGTCCGGGTCATCCGGGCGTGCAAGGAACTCGGCGTGCAGTCCGTGGCCGTCTACTCCGACCTCGACCGCGACGCCCTGCACGTCCGGTTGGCCGACGAGGCCTACGCGCTCGGGGGCACCACCGCCGCCGAGTCGTACCTCAACACCGAGGCCATCCTCGCGGCCATCGAGCAGTCGGGTGCCGAGGCCGTCCACCCGGGCTACGGCTTCTTCTCCGAGAACACCGACTTCGCCCGGGCCATCACCGACAAGGGCGTCGTCTTCGTCGGCCCGAAGCCGGAGTCGATCGAGGTCATGGGCGACAAGGTGTCGTCCCGCAAGGCCGCCGAGGCGGCCGGCGTCGCCGGCGTGCCCGGCACCACCGAGTTCCTCGAGAGCGGCGACGAGGTCGTCGCCTTCGGCGAGGAGCACGGCTGGCCGGTGGCGATCAAGGCGGCCTACGGCGGCGGCGGTCGCGGCATGCGCGTCGTCCGCTCGGCCGACGAGGCCCACTCGGCCCTCGAGTCGGCCCAGTCCGAGGCGCTGAAGGGCTTCGGCCGCGACGAGTGCTACGTCGAGCGCTACCTGACCTGGCCCCGCCACGTCGAGATGCAGATCATCGCCGACACGCACGGCAACTGCGTCTGGATCGGCGAGCGCGACTGCTCGGCCCAGCGCCGCCACCAGAAGCTGGTCGAGGAGTCGCCGGCCCCCGAGTTCCCCGACGAGGTCCGCCAGGCGATGGGCGAGGCCGCCGTCAAGGTCGCCCAGGCGTGCAACTACGTCAACGCCGGCACCGTCGAGTTCCTCTACCAGGACGGCGAGTTCTACTTCC
>JBHIXO010000020.1:0-24438 GCA_041984725.1 Acidimicrobiales bacterium
TATATCCACATATCCACAAACTCGATCTATATTTTGTATAGGAACATTCGTTCCCAACAATATATATACCCGGACCGCGCCCGCCGCCGCCCGGTCCTCGACGTGGGTCAGGTCGGCGCCCGCGCAGAACGCCGGCCCCTCCCCCGCGACGACCAGGACCCGGGCCTCGGCCGCGGCGCGTTCGCAGGCCGCGGTGAGGCCGGCGAGGTGCTCGTCGTCGAGGGCGTTGCGCCGCTCGGGGCGGTCGATCGTGCAGACGAGCACGTCGCCGTCCGGGCCGTGGACTTCGGTGCGGATCACGCCGCCATCGTGTCCGCTGCGGCCGGGCGCCACCCCATCGCGACCGTTCCCCCATCGCTACCGTTCCCACGGTGCACGCCGCCGTCGTCCGCCCCGTGGCGGCCGCCCTCCTCGTCCTCCCGCTCGTCCTCGGGTGCTCCACCGACTCCTCGCCCGAGGAGGAGCGCGCCGAACTCGCGGCGTCGCTCGCCGTCGACCTGCAGGACGAGACCGACGGCGCGCTCGACGCCGACCAGGCGACCTGCGTGGCCGAGGCGCTCGTCGAGACCGTCGGGGTCGAACGCTTCGAGGACCTGGTCGCCGAGGCCGCCGAGCAGGACGCCGCCTCGATCGCGCCGTCCGACGACGCCGACCTGCGCACCCAGGTGATCGACGTCTTCGCGTCGTGCGACGCCCTCGACGCCGTGCTCGGCCTGACCGAGCCCTGACCGGCACCACGACCGGCGGCTGCCATCACCGACGGCGCGCGAGCGGCTCGGTAGCGTCGTCCCGATGCTGCCCGTCCTGGCTGCGATCGCCGTCGGCGCCGCGATCGGTCTCGCCCGGTCGCCTCACGGCCGGCACCTCGCCCGCCCGCGGCTGGTGGTGCCCGCGGTCGCCGTCGGTGGCGCCGCCGCCCACCTGCTCGCCGCCCCCGTCGGGATGCCGGCGTCCGGCGCGCTGCTGTGCGTCTCGCTCGTCGCCCTCACCGGGTGGGCGGCCGCGAACCGCCAACTCGAGGGGATGGGGGTCCTCGCCATCGGCCTCGGGCTCAACGCCGCCGTGGTGCTCGTCAACGGTGCGATGCCCGTCGACGCCGAGGCCCTGGTGCGGGCCGACGCCGCCGAGCCCGAGGCACTGCTGACCACCGACCTCGGCGCCGGCCGGCGCTTCGCCCGGGACGGCGACGTGCTGCGCGGCCTCGGCGACATCGTCCCGGTCGACGCGTTCGGCGCCGCGATGTCCTTCGGCGACCTGATCGCCCTGATGGGCATCGGGGCCGTGACGGGGGACCTCGTCCGCCACGCCCGGATCCGACCCCACCGGCCGCGCGCTCGGGCGTCAGTCGCCGGGCGACGGCTCGCGACGCAGTCCCTCGGCCAGCTCCGCGCCCGCCTCGAGCAGGTCCGGGTCGTCGATCGCCGCCGCCACCCGGAGGTACTGCACCGTGCCGGCGACGTCGTGGACCCGCACGACGCTGGCCGGGAAGCGGGCCGCCACCGCACCGACCGAGGCCAGCGTCCCGGGATCGCGCTCGCGTGGCGCCGTGCCCGTGACCGCGCCGATGAAGTCCTTGCGCGACAGCGCGAGCAGCAGCGGGCGCGCCAACGCCGCGAACCGGTCGAGGCCGTGGAGCAGGTCGAGCGACTGCCGCGGCGTCTTCGCGAAGTCGATCCCCGGATCGAACAGCACACGTTCCGGCGGCACGCTGCGCTCGGCGAGGTGCTCCAGCGTCTGCGCACCCCACTGCAGCACGTCGTCGACCACGTCGCCGTACAGCCCCGGGTCGAGGATCTTGACCTTCGGGGGCCCGACCGTGTGCATCAGGACGAAGCCCGCCCGGTGCTCGGCGACGACGTCGGCCAGGTCCGGATCGTGGAGCGCGGAGACGTCGTTCACGATGTCCGCACCCGCGCGGAGGCACGCGTCGGCCACGGCAGGCTTGTAGGTGTCGACGCTGAGCAGCCCGTCGATCCCGGCCCGCCGGATCCCTTCGACGAGTGGAACGAGGCGCTCGGTCTCGACGTCGACCGCGAGCTCCGGGGTCTTGGTGTTCGCTGACTGACCACCGAGGTCGACCACGAGCGCGCCGGCCGCGAACTGCTCGCCGACCTGGCGCACCTGCTCGTCGACCGAGCCGCGGGCGTCGCCCGAGAACGACTCCGGCGACGCGTTCACGATCCCCATGACCGCCGGGCGCGACAGGTCGAATCGCCGGTCGCCGATCTGGAGCACGGGGTCGATCACGCCGCGAGTCTCGCAGCCCCACGACCACCGGTCGGTGAGCCGCGACCGCGTCGGTTCGAGCTAGGCGGTGCCCGACCGGTTGATGGCCGACTCGTCGGTCCCGAGGTAGCTCTCGATGACCGCCGGGTGCGAGAGCACCTCGTCGGGCGTGCCCTCGGCGATGACCACGCCGGTCTCGAGCGCGACGAGCTTGTCGCAGATGCTCGAGAGCAGCGGCATGTCGTGCTCGATCACGAGGATGGAGCAGCCGGTCCGCTCGCGCACCCGCAGCAGGAGCGGGCCGAGCGCCTCGGTCTCCTTCTGCGCGACGCCGCCGGAGGGCTCGTCGAGCATCAGCACCGACGGGTCCTGGGCGAGGATGCAGGCCAGGTCGACGATGCGCCGGGAGCCGGTCGAGAGCTCGCCGGTGAGCTTCTCGCGATAGGCGCCGAGCCCCATCAGCTCGATCAGCTCCTCGACCTTGCGGCCGACGGCGATCTCGGTCTCGTAGGAGGCCGGCAGCCCGAGCGTCGAGGCGACGATGTCCTTGTTCTCGAGGTGCCGTTCGCGGGCGACCGCGATCGTCTCGGCGACGGTGAGCGAGGGGTAGAGCCGGGCGTCCTGGAACGAGCGCCCGAGGCCGGCGACGGCCCGCTCGTGGGGCTGCCACTCGGTGACGTCGAGTCCCTGGATCCCGATGCGTCCGGACTGGATCTGGAGGAACCCGGAGATGCAGTCCATCAGCGTGGTCTTGCCGGCGCCGTTGTGGCCGATGAGCCCGATGATCTCGCCGTCGCGCAGGTCGAGGTCGACCTGGTCGACGGCCGTGATGCCGCCGAAGCGCTTCACGACGCCGCGGCACTGCAGCACCGAGCGGGCGTCCTCGGCGATCTCGCGCCGGGCGCGGGCCGGTGCGGTCGACTTCGCCTCGGCGGCGTCGGCCTCGGCGTCGTCCTCGTCGTCGCCGGCGGCGCTGCTGCCGGCGATGAACACGGAGCGGAGGATGTCGGGCCGGTCGAGGAGCTCGCGGGTCGGGCCGGTGAACCGGAACTCGCCCTTCTCCATGAACACGGCGCGCTCGGCCAGGTTGAGGGCCACGTTCACGGACTGCTCGACGACGATGATCGTCGTGCCGCGGCGGTGGATCTCGTCGACGACCTCGAGCAGCCGGCCGACGATCGTCGGGGCCAGGCCGAGGGAGAGCTCGTCGATCATGAGCAGCTCGGGGCGGGTCATGAGGGCCCCGCCGAGGGCGAGCATCTGCTGTTCGCCGCCGGAGAGGTCGCCGGCGAGCTGGCCCGACCGCTCCTCGAGGATCGGGAACAGGTCGAGGACCTCGCGCTTGGCCTCCTTGACGCGCTGGGCGTCGTCGCGGATCAGCCACGACGCCAGGCGGAGGTTCTCGGCGACGGTGAGCGTGGGGAACACGCCCTTGCCGCCCGGCATGAGCGCCGCACCCTTGTGGGTCACGAGGTCGGCCGACAGACCGGTGATGTCCTCGCCCTTGAAGGTGACGGTGCCGGCCTTGGGCGCCTTGAGACCGCAGATGGCCTTGAGCAGGGTCGACTTGCCGGCGCCGTTCGTTCCGAGGAGCGCGACGACCTCGCCACGCTTCACCTCGAGGTCGACGTCGAACAGGATCTGGACCGGCCCGTAGGCCACGTCGATGTTTCGGCACTCGAGGATCGTCTCGGTGTCGACGTCGACCGCCGGTGCCCGCGCGGGCGTCGCGGCCGGCGCGGGTGCCGGGTCCGGGGTCTCGACGACGTCGACGACCTCGGTCGGGGCATGCCCGTTGGCGGCGGCGTGGTCGTCGGCGGCGGACTCGTCGGCCTCGAGGTCGGTGGACGGTGCGCGCAGCGGCGCCCGGCGGCGTCGCGTGCTGCTGGTGCTGCTGGCGTCGGTCATCGTCCGGCCCCCACGAGTTCGTCGTCTGCTGCGTCGCCGCCGCCGAGGGCGCCCCGCAGGAGCGACTCGTCGGCACCGTCGTCCTCGTCGTCGTCGACCTTCTTGTCGGCCACGAGGGACGGCACCAGGATGTCGCGTCGCTCGGCCACCGCGCGCAGGTACTTGTCGCGGATGTTGGTGACGAGCTGCGCGAGGCCGCCGGGGAAGACGAGCAGCACGACGAGCAGGCCGGCGCCCGAGATCAGCGGGCGGATGTCGCCGAGGGCGGTGATCGAGGACAGGTACTGGAAGAACAGCACGCCGCCGATGGCGCCCGAGATCGAACCGAGGCCGCCGATGACCGCGGTCGAGAAGACCTCGAGGCTCATCTCGGGGCTGTAGGTGCCCTGGTTGAGACCGTGCAGGATCGTGACGTGCAGGCCGCCGGCGACGCCGGCGATGCTGCCGGCGACGAGGAAGGCGGCGAGCTTGATGCGGGTGGTGGGCACCGACGCCGAGTCGGCGGCCCGTTCGTTGTCCCGCGTGGCGATGATCACGCGCCCCGCCCGGGTGCCGCGGACGCTGCGGGTGGCGAGCACCGACAGCACGAGGAACGCGAGGCACACGGCGTACATCGGGTAGCCGCGCTCCATGTCCCAGCGCTCCCACAGGAACGGCCGGGTGATGTTGGCCGGGATGATCGAGTCGAAGTTGTCGCGGTTGAGGAAGTAGGCGTTGAGCGCCACGGCGAAGGCCAGCGTGGTCACGGCGAGGAACAGACCCCGGATGCGCAGCGCCGGGAGGCCGACGACCAGGGCCGTGATCGCGCCCGCCGCGCCGGCGGCGATGATGCACAGGAAGTAGTCGATGTCGCCGCGCTGGAGCAGGTTGCCGGCGAGCAGGCCGCCCATGCCGGCGATGGCGAACTGGCCGAGGCTGATGTGGCCGCCCCAGCCGGTGAGCAGGACCAGCGAGCAGCCGACCATCGCCCAGACGATGGCGATGGCGGCGAGCAGCTGGTTCGACGGACCCCACGTATAGGGGACGGCGACGAACAGCACGAGCACGAGACCCCAGAGGGCGTACCGCGGGAAGCGCACCTCGGGGAGGTGACGCAGCTCGAGCGGGACGGGCTTGGTCACGCCCTCGCTGTTGAACGCGGCGCTCTCGGAGTTCATGGCCCGGGAGAGCGACGCCCGCTGGGCGAGCAGCGCCACGAGGATCACGATCAGGAAGAAGAGGTTGACGATCGACGGCGTGCCGTCGACGTTCCAGAGGGTGATCTGGTACAGCACGCCGGTGCCGATGCCGGCGATGAACGCGACCGGCAGCGACTCGAGCCGGGCGACGACGGCGGCGGCGAGCGCGGGCAGCAGCACGGCGGGACCGGCCGACACCACCGACGGCGACACGCCGTTCTGGGGCGCCTGGAGCACGTAGGTCAGAGCGGCGAGCCCACCGGCGATCATCCACACGATGCGACCGAGCTTGTAGACGGGGATGCCGAGCAGCAGCGCCCGGTCCTCGTTCTCGGCCGCGGCGCGGATGGCGACGCCGGCGTCGGTGCGCAGCAGGAAGTAGGCGAGGCCCATGATGACCAGCGGCACGACGGCGATGATCAGGATCTCGTCGCCGGTCATCGTCTTGACGCCACCCTCGAGGACGAGGCTGATGTCGAGCGGGATCCGGAAGCCGCCGGCCAGCGAGATGAAGTCGATGGCCTGGTTGGCGAGCAGGGACAGCACGCCGAAGATCTGGGCCAGGCCGATCGAGGCGACGGTGACGATCAGCCGGCTCGAGTTCTTGAACCGGCGGATGATCAGCTCGGTGAGGAACCCGACGCCGATCCCGATGATCACGGCCAGGACGAGCGCCGCGAAGAACGGCATGCCCTTCTCGAGGTGGAGACCGAGGCAGAACGCACCCGGCAGCGCACCCATCGCCGCGTACGAGAAGTTGACGAACCGGTTGGTGCGGTAGATCAGGATCAGACCCATGGCGAGCAGGGCGGTGGTGGTGCCCTGGACGACGCCGATGAACAGCACGGCGTAGGGGACGTTCTCCTGGATCCAGTCGGCGGTGAGGGGGAGGTTGTAGATCCCCACGTAGGCCATGACCAGGCCGAACCCGATCCAGGCGTTGCGGATCTTCGTGTCGGCCAGGTCGAGGAACCGGGGCCGGCCGCTCTCGTCGTCGTCGTGGTCGCCGGCGAAGATGTCGTCGCCGGGCTCCCAGTCGTCGCCGGGGCCGTCGAGCACCGCGGTGTCGTCGCCGCGTGTGGTGCCCGCCATCAGCGGTTCTCCAGCAGCGGCACACCCGGGTCGCCGGCCGGGATCTGGCCGAACTCCCAGCGCTCGTTGCTGGTGCCCTTGTACGTGCCGGTCTGGCCGTTGTACGGCGACACCGCGTTGATGTCGAAGTAGATCTCGCGGATGTCGTTGGCGGCGGTGCGGTCACCCGGACCGAACTTCCACAGGCCGACCGGGCCGCTGCGGGCCGGGTAGTTGAACAGGCCGTCCGACAGCGACTGGGGCGTGAGGTTGGGGCCCGCGCCCTGGATGCCGATCGCCAGCATGTACATCTGGTAGTAGATCAGGTCGACCGAGAAGGCCGGCTCCTGGTCGGGGCGGACCGTCTTGAACGCCTCGTAGGCGATCGTCTCGGTCGGCGGCACGAACGGCTCGAGCGAGCTGATGCCGAAGGCGTGCTCGGCGAACGCCGGCTCCCAGAGCTGGCCGACGATGTCGGCGTCGGTGAGGGCGGTGCCGGCGATGATGAACTCGGGGAAGTAGCTCTCGCGGTTGGCGACGCCCGACAGGAACACCGGCAAGACCGGGTCGCAGCCGCAGACGACGGTGGTGACGCCGGCGTTCTTCAGCTTCGGGATGATGTTGTTCGCCTGGTTCGACATGGTCGACAGGTCGAGCTGGTACTTGACGTTCTCCCCCGGGTCGTTGCCGGCCTCCTGGGTGATGCGTCGGGCGTTGTTCACCGACTCCTGGTACCAGGAGTTCTCCGGGGCGATGGTGGCGAACCTCCGGGGCTGATCCTTGAGCGGGCCACCGGCGAGGCTGGCGGGCTTGCCGTGCAGGCGCTTGTTCCCGTACTCCGAGGCGAGCTCGGACACGCGGGTGCCGTCGGTCGCGAGCGACCAGGCGAACGGCGCCCGCTGCTCGTGCCACTCGCGCGACAGGTACGGCGTGCCGAAGCCGACGACGCCGCGTCGGGCGAGGGCGTCGGCGTAGGGCTCGGACGTGGCGGACAGGTCGGCGAAGGCGCCGATCTCCTCGGCGACGCGGACGGCGTCGGCCTCGGCCTTGTCGCGCCCCTTGCCGAGCAGCTCGTTCGTGTTGGAGCCCTGGCCGTCGTAGAACTGGATCTGGATCGAGCGGCCGTAGAACTCGAACCGCTGGCTGAAGTACTCGGCGAACGCGGCGACGGTGTTCTTGACCGTCTCGGGCGTGTCCGAGAGGCTGGCGCCGGCGAGGTCGGCGAGCGTCTGCTGGAAGCCCTTCTCGCCGCCGATCACCCGGTAGGCGACCTTGATGGCGTCGCCGGTGACGCCCTTGGTCGTCGCGCCTCCGTTGTCGCCGCCACCGAAGGCGACGCACGGCGGGCTGTAGGGGTCGCCGGGGACCTGGAGTTCGCGGTCGCTGCAGGGCTGCACGCCCGTGACCGGCGCGATGCCGCTGCCCTGGCCGTCGGCGGCGACGCCGCCACCACCGCCGGACGCGCCGCCGGAGGTCGAGCCGCCACCCGACGACGAGCTGCCGCCACCCGACGACGAGCTGCCGCCCGAGCCGGACGAACCGACCGTGGCGGGCGTGGATCCACCGCCGGCGCCGCTGCTGCTGGAACCGGTGCCACCGGAGGAGGACCCGGTTCCCGAGTCGCCGAAGCCCGAGCCGAAACCGTCCCCGGCACCCGGGGTGCCGGAGCCGCCGGCGGAGACCGACTGGGAGTCGGGGACCTTGCTCGGGATGAGCATGGCCATCAGCACGAGCATGATGGCGAGGACGGCGAGCGGGCCGTAGCCGCGCAGGAGGCGCCCGTAGACCGGGAACGAGCCCTGCGGGGGGAGGTCGGGGGTCGATGCAGCCATCAGGCGGTGGCCTCCAGGGGAATGGATCGTTGGGCGCGGCGCATCTTGCGTCGATCGCCCTCGGCGAGTGCGGCGAGGAGGAGGAGTCCGGCGAGGCCGACCCCCACGAGGGGGCCGCCCCGGCGGCCCGAGACCTCGTCGACGTCGCCGATGGCGACCTCGTCGACGGGCTGGGACGGGGAGGAGTCGGTGCCCGAGGTGGTGGGCTGGGACGGCGTGGCGACCGAGCCGGAGCCGGTGGACCCGGTCGAGCCGCCGAGCGACGACGACCCGGAACCGCTCGATCCGGACGACCCGGAGCTGCCGAGCGAGCCGGTGCTACCGGTGCCGGAGTCGACCGGGGTGGCGGGCGTGCCCGGCGTCGGCGTGGGGAGGCCACCGAGGAAGGAGGTGGCGGCGATCTCGGCGGTGGTGGCGCGGACGCCGCCGACCTCGAAGCCGATGGCGCCGGCGCCGCTGAAGGAGTTGAGCACGATGTCGAGGACCGTGATGTAGCTGCCGTTGGAGCAGTCGGCCTCGATCAGGGCGTCGAACACGCTCTCACGGATCGGCTGGATGGCCTCGAAGATCGGGCTGAGGATCGTCTCCTGGAGCTGCCCGGGGACGATGCCGATCCGGATCGGGTCGACGAACTGGATCCCCTCGGCGAAGCGGACCTGGGGAGGCTGGATCTCGAAGCCGAGCGGGTTGAGCACGGCGTTGGCCTCGCCGAGCGGGCCGAGGGGGTTGTCCTCGGAGATCGGGACGGCCTGGCCGGCGATCTCGATGCCGTCGATCGTGAACGAACCCTCGTTGACGGGGTTCGGAGCCGAGCGGTGGAAGGCCTCCCAGCGCAGGCCGCGCAGGATCACCTGGCCGCCGGCGAGCGAGATGGAGCCGAGTTCGGTGACGGCCCGGGCCTGGCGGGCGCCGTCGACGATGCCGGACTCGGTGTAGCTGCGGGTCTGGCCGATCTCGAGGACACCGGGCTCGCCACCGCCGGCCGTGATCGCCTCGGCCGACGCGAAGGGGTCGCTGTTCGCCACGACCCGGCGCTCGACGCCGTTCTCGGCCTCGTCCTTGGGTTCGCCGGCGCTCTCCTCGGTGGACCGGGCCACGAGGGGCTGGGGCTGGTCCTCCTTGGGCAGCGTCGGGTCGCCGCCGTCGCAGCCCTCGCCGGCGAGGGTGGTGCCGATCACGCCGAGGTCGGCGGAGCGGGCCTCACCGATGGCGACGGTGTTCTGGTGCCCGGCGATGGCCAGGCCGTAGGTGATGCCGAAGCTCAGCTGGCCCGTACGGGGGTCGACCTTGACCCCCTGGGCGATGGCCTGGCCCCGACCCGGGGCAACGGCCTCCTGGCCCGACGCGGCCGGTGAGGTCACCAGCAGGGCCGCCATCGCGGCCAGCCAGACGACCCCTACCGCGAGCGTGCGCCGGAACCCGGTCGCCGATGCGGTCACGAAAGCAAACAAGGCGCTCCCCTGCACTCGTTCGATGGTCCTTCACTCGCTGCGGACTCCCTGTAGATCCGCAGCATGCACACGAGGTGCACGTCGGGAATCCTTCGTGACCCCGGTCACGAACTCCTGTCCCGTTGCCCCGGAAATGTTACTTGCCGGTACGTTCACCTCCCGTTCAGGCCCGGACGCAGTGCACCCGCCACGACCCGGTGTGCGACGATGCCCTCGTGTCCGCACCGGCATCAGGGGATCCCGTGCTCGAGCGCCGCCGCCGGGTGGCCCGCCTGGTCGCGCTGGGCCAACGGGTCGGCTACGGCCTGTTCCTGACCGCGATCGTCCTCTTCGTGATCGGGGTGATCGCCGGCTTCGGCACGATCGGCCCGCTCATCGTGGCCTGCATCGTGGCCGGGTCGGTCGTGCTCGCCCCGGCGATCGTCTTCGGCTACGCCGTGCGGGCGGCCGAACGCGAGGACCGGGAGCAGGGTCGCCCGACGCTCGGGCCCTGAGGCTCGACCCTGACCGGTCGGCCGGCGGTGACCCGTCTACCAGCCGCGCTCGCCCGCGTGGGGCGGGAGGACCTGCTGGTGGCGGCGCCGACGGGCCTTGACGGCCAGGAGGTCGGCGGCGAGGTGCTGGGCGGGCAGCGGCCGGATCGGCTGCGCCGGGCGGCGGGTCGTCCGACCGGGAGCGGTGTTACGGGGAGCCACGTGCGGTTGTTCGCCCGCCACGCAGCGTCCTCCTGCCTCGATTCGCAGAATCCGACGCGGCCGCTTCGCGGTTGCGATGGATCGCGGGGAATGTCCGTTTCGCGACCGCGCCGGAACCCCGCCGTTCGCCCCGCCTCGCGCCGAGGTGGTACCAAGCACCCATGTCCCGCCTCCCCGCGGCTCGACGGCGCGAGCAGTTGCTCGAGGTCGCGCTCGGCGTCTTCGCCCGACGGGGGTTCCACCAGACGTCGATGAACGAGGTGGCCGACGCGGCCGGCGTGACCAAGCCGGTGCTCTACCAGCACTTCGCCTCGAAGCGGGCGCTCTACACCGAGCTCCTGGAACTCGTCAGCCGTCGCCTCCTCGAGGCGATCGAGAAGGCGACGGCCACTGCCGACGGGCCCCGGGCCCAGGTCGAGGGCGGTCTCGCCGCCTACTTCCGCTTCGTCGTCGAGTCGCCCGAGGCGTACCAGCTCATGTTCGGGGGCGGCACCCGTCGTGACGAGGAGTTCGCTCTGCTCGCCTCCGAGCTCGAGCGCGGCATCGCCGGCGTGATCGCCGAGCTGATCGTGGTCGACGGACTGCCGGCCGCCGATCGCCTGCTCCTCGCCCACGGCATCGTCGGTCTGGCGGAGGGGGCGACCCGTCTGTGGACGGCCGAGGGCTGCTACCCGGGTCCCGACGAGGTCGCCGGCCGGGTCGCGGAGCTGGCGTGGGCCGGGCTGCGGGGAGTCCGCTCCGACCCGACGTGACGGCCGCCGTCCCGCCCGCTCCGGGGCCCGACGAGTTGCCCGACGACCTGCCCGGGGTGGGGCCCCATCCCGAGCCCTGGCCCGTCGACGACCGCCTCGACCCCGACCTGCTCGCCGGCGGTGACCGACGCAACGTCGTCGACCGCTACCGCTACTGGCGGACCGAGGCCATCGTCGCCGACCTCGACGAGCGGCGGCACCCGTTCCACGTCGCCGTCGAGAACTGGCAGCACGACCGGAACATCGGGGCCGTGGTGCGCAACGCCAACGCCTTCCTGGCCGAGGCCGTGCACATCGTCGGTCGCCGGCGCTGGAACCGGCGCGGGGCGATGGTCACCGACCGCTACCAGCACGTCCACCACCATCCCGACATCACCGCGTTCACGGCATGGGCGACCGACGCCGGTCTACCGATCGTCGGCATCGACAACCTGCCGGGTTCGGTCCCGCTCGAGACCACCCCGCTCCCCCGGCGCTGCGTCCTGCTGTTCGGCCAGGAGGGCCCCGGTCTCTCCGACGCCGCCCGCGACGCGTCCGAGATCGTGTGCTCGATCGCGATGTTCGGGTCGACCCGCTCGATCAACGCCGGGGTGGCGTCGGGCATCGCCATGCACGCCTGGGTTCGGGACCACGCCCTCGACAGGTGACACGATGCGAGCCGTGGAGCCGACCCCGCCGCCGATGACCGCAGCCGACGTCGACGCACTCCGGGAGACGCTGCGCAACTGGGGGCGCTGGGGCGACGACGACCAGCTCGGCGCGCTCAACCACCTCACGACGGCGCACCGGGCGGCGGCCGCCGGCGAGGTCCGGTCGGGTCGGTCGGTGTCGTGCGCCCGCCCGCTGCCGACCGTGCCCGCGCCCGAGAACCCTTCGCCGGCCGGCCACCACATGATCGGCACGCACACCGAGGGCTACGGCGCCGACTGGATCGGCATCGCGTCGCACGGCTACGCCACGAGCCACCTCGACGCCCTGTGCCACATCTTCTGGGAGGGCCGGACCTACAACGGGCACTCGAGCGAGGTCGTCACCGCGCACGGCGCCGAACAGCTCGGCGTCCACCACCTCCGCGACGGCGTCGTCGGCCGGGGCGTCCTGCTCGACATCCCGCCGGTGCGAGGCGTCGACGCCCTGGAACCCGGGACGCCGATCACCGTCGACGACCTCGAGGCGGCCGAGGCCGCGACCGGCGTACGGGTCGGCACCGGCGACGTGTTGCTCGTCCGCACGGGACGCTGGGCCTGGTACCGCGAGCACGGCCCGTGGGACCCGCACGAGCGGCTCGCCGGGCTGCACGCCTCGTGCCTGCCGTGGCTGCACGAGCGCGAGGTGGCGATGCTCGGGTCCGACGGCGTCAGCGACGTGCACCCGTCCCACGTCCCCGACGTGCGCCTGCCGATCCACACGGTCGGGATCGTCGCCATGGGCCTCCACCTGCTCGACAACCTCGACCTCGAGGCACTGGCCGCCGCCTGCCGGGACGAGGGCCGCTGGTCGTTCCTGCTCACCGTCGCCCCGCTGATCGTCACCGGCGGGACGGCGTCGCCGGTCAACCCGATCGCCGTCTTCTAGTGCTGATCCTGCTCCCGCCCTCGGAGGGCAAGGCCGTCGGGTCGCGAGGCCGGGCCGTCGATCTCCGTTCGCTGTCCTTCCCCGAACTGGCCGGCGCCCGACGCGCCGTGATCGACGCGCTGGTCGAGACGTCGGCACGGGACGACGCGCTCGCCGTGCTCGGCGCGCCCGCCGGGGCGGCCGACCGGGTCCGGGCCAACACCGACCTGTGGGACGCCCCCACCCTGCCCGCCGCCCGCCTCTACACCGGTGTGCTCTACGACGCGCTCGACCTCGCGTCGCTGGACGCCGCGGCCAAGCGCCGGGCCACGCGACGCCTCGTCGTGGTGAGCGCGCTGTTCGGGGCGCTGCGCCCGAACGACCGCGTGCCGCCGTACCGGCTCTCCATGGACGTCGACCTGCCGGGCATCGGGAAGCTCGCACCCCACTGGCGCGCCCACCTCGCCGGCGTGCTCGGCGACGCCGCGGGCGCCCGTGGCGTCGTCGTCGACTGCCGCTCGTCCACCTACGCGGCGGCGTGGAAGCCCGACGGCGACCTGGCCGACCGCACGGTCGCCGTGCACGTGGTCCGCGACGGCGACGCCGGTCGCACGGCCGTCAGCCACATGGCCAAGCACACGCGGGGTCTGGTCGCCCGCCACCTCCTGGCGACGGGTGCCGATCCGCGCACGCCCGAGGACCTCGTCGCCGCGCTCGGCGAGCCGTCCGACGTCGGTCCGTTCGTCGTCGCCTCGCTGGACGAGCCCCGTCCGGGGCGGGTTCGCCGCCTCGACGTGGTCGAGCCGGGCGCGAGCTGACCGGGCCGCGACCGGCGGTCGGCGACCAGTCGTCAGCCGGCAGCCGTCAGAAGCCCGAGGCCGCGAGGAACGCGAGCCACGCGTCGGTCCGGTCGTCGGTGGTCTCGGGCGCGGCCTCGATGACGAGGTCGTCGACCGCCTCGAACTCGAGCACGACGTCGACCACGAACTCGGCGTCCTCGAGCGACGGCGCCGGGCCGCCGAACTCCTCGGCCGCCGACGCGAAGACGTCGGAGATGTCGGTGCGCAGTTCGAGCCGCCGCACCGCGCCCTCGGCCAGCCGGACGGTCACCTCGCTGTCGGTCTCGGAGAAGAAGTCGAGGTAGAACTCGGTCAGCTGGTCGACGTCGGCACCCATGGTGAGCGCGGCGCCGGCGGCGATCGACCGCACCTGCTGCTCGGCGTCACCGCCGAACACCTCCAACACGTCGGTGTAGGCGGCCGTGCCGGTGACGGTGTCGTCGTCGGGCTGCTCGAGGTCGTCGAGGACGGTGGGCAGGCTCGTGGCCAGCTCGGCGAGGTCGGGCAGGCCCGACCCGATAAGGACCGCGACGAACTCCGGTGCGTCCACACCGACGCGGGCGAGGTCGACGTAGGCGAGCCCCGGCGCGAGGGGACCGAAGTCGGTCCCGGGAGGCGCCCGCTCGACCACGGCCGCGAACGAGGTCGTGTCCATCACGATGCGCTCGGGGTCGGTCCAGACCTCCATCGTGATCGAGCCGAGATCGTCGGCCATCGGTCCGAGCAGGGCGGCGAGGTCCATCGTGACGTGGCTGCGACCCTCGGCGAACTCGCCGACCGCGGTCGGCCGGTCGGGGTCGATGCTCGAGGACTGCTGCATGCCCAGCGCCTGGACGTCGATCGTCTGCGCGGTCCACTGGGTCATGCGGTGGCCGGACGCCGACGCGAGCTCGGAGAACGCGGCCCCGAGGTCGACCGGGTCACCCGACTCGACCGACGCCTCGTCGCCACCACCGCCGCCGCAGGCCGCGGCGACCAGGGCGAGCAGCGCGACGAGGATCCCCAGGAACGTGTTCCGCCGTTGCATGGGCCGAGCGTAGGCCCGTCGGGCGGCCGGTCTGCGAAGCGCTCGTCGTGGAGATCGACGACGGCGATCCGCCGTCCTGGCGTCATGACGTCGTGTCGAGGCGGTCGGGATGACGTTCGCACGGTCCGGCGACGGCGTCTCGATCTGGTACCAGATGGACGGCGACGGTCCTCCGGTGGCCCTGCTCCCGGGTCGGGGTGATGCGAGCGACCTCTTCCCGCCGCGCTTCACGGACCCGCTCGTCGACGCGGGTTTCGCGGTGTTGAGGATCGACACCCGCGACACCGGCCGCTCCGGGGACGGCGGCGACCACTACACGATGTCCACGCTCGCCGACGACGTCATCGCGGTGCTCGACCACGCAGGTGTCGAGCGCGCCCACGTCCTCGGGTTCTCGATGGGCGGCATCGTGGCGACCGACCTGGCGGCCCGGCATCCCGGGCGCGTGCGTTCCTGTTGCTTCGTCGCCGCGATGAGTCCGGATCCGGCGGCCGGCATCGGCGAGGACTTCTTCGCCACCTTCGACGAATCGGACCCGGTCGAGTCGATGGTCCGCGGGATGGGCTCGACGGACGTCGTGGACCGCCGGTTCGTCGAGGACGAGCTCCGCCGCGCCGCCGCCCGCGCACCGGCTCGCCCCGACGCGGGCATCCGTCACCAGGCCGCGGCGTTCCGGCTCGGATGGCCCGCCCTCGACGTGCTCGCCGCGATCGACGTCCCTGCCCTCGCCGTCCACGGCCGCGGCGACCGCTCCCTGCCGATCGCCCACGCCGAGGCGTTCGCCCGCGAGATGCCCGACTGCCGCATCGAGATCGTCGACGACATGGCTCACCTCCCGACGCGCCACGCCTGGACCGTCCTCGTCGTCGGTCACCTCACCCGCGCGTCGTCCGACTGATCGCAGACGTCCCGTCGCTCGTGGTCGCACGGCGGCGGACGCACTCGAAGAGGTGTGGTTCCGCCGAGCGGCGGGCCGAGGACGCTGCGTCGTGAGGTCGGCCACTCGAGGGCTCTCATGACGCGGTCCCGGCGACGGCCGCCGTCCGCCGGCCGTCGTCGTTCGCCGATTTGACCGGGCGATCCGCCACGTGGTCGTCGAGCGCCTCCCACAGCGTCGCTCCGGCTTCCCGAGTCTCGCGCGCCGTCCAGGCGCCGCGACCCGATCCGCCCTCGCTGCGCTGCGCCCTCAGCTGGGACCACCGCAGCAGACGAGCGCGACGACGACGTCGCGATGACCCCAAGAACTCGCTCGATCGACTCGAACATATGTTCGCTCGTTGTGCTACACTGTTCCCATGGAGGTCACCGAGGTCGTCGAGCGATTGCACGCGGCGATCGACGACGTGACGGTCGTCGATCTCGACGCGCTCGATGCGCCGGCGTTCGCCGCGCTGATCGAGGGACTGCAGCGCGCGCACCGCCGCCTCGACCACGAGCGCCACCGGCTCGTCATCGTGTTCGACGGTGCGGGGCATCCGGCGCGGCTCGGCTACCGCAACCCCTGTCAGTTCCTGGTCGACCGCCTCCACCTGGCCCCGAACCACGCCGGTCGCTGGTGCGGACTCGCTCGCGACCTGCACCGTCTCCCCACCGCCGCCGAGGCGTGGGCGGCGGGCGAGATCGACGTCGACCACGTCCGCCAGATCCGAGCCCTGCGCACCGACCGCACCGCCGAAACCTTCGACCGGTGGGAGCCGTGGCTGACCGCGCAGGCCGTGGCCGAGGAGTACGAGCGGTTCCGGCGGCGGTGCCTCGAGTGGCGCCTCGCCGCCGACCCCGACGGTCCCGATCCCGCGATCGAGGAGCGCTCCGCCCACGTGTCGACCACGTTGCACGGCACGGTCGTCGTCGACGCCTTGCTCGATGCCGTCCGCGGTGCGACCTTCACGACTGCCTTCGAGCGCATCGTCGACGAGTTGCTCGACGCCGATCGCCGGGAGGCCGCCGAGCGACTCGGCACCGATCCGTCCGCCCAGGACCTCGCTCGGACGCCGGCCCAACGACGCGCCGACGCGCTCGTGCAGATGGCGATCCGGGCCGATCGCCACGGCGGGTCGAGCGAGGACGCACCCCGAGCCCTGGTCACGGTCGTCACCGGGCTCGACGCGCTGGCCGCCGGCCTCGCCGAACTGTGGGACGGCACGCCACTGCGGTCGGCCGATCTCGCCGCGCTGCTCGCCACCGACCCCGACGTCGAGCGGTTCGCGTTCGGCGGGCCGACCGAGCCGATCCGCCACAACCCGCGCCGCCGCTTCTTCACCGGCCGCCTGCGGCGCGCCGTCCAGGTCCGGGACCGGCACTGCACGGGCCGGGGCTGCCTCGCACCGGTCACCCGTTGCGACGTCGACCACATCGAGCCGGCGTCCCGGGGCGGCGCCACCACGGCGGCGAACGGCCGCCTGGCCTGCGGTCCCTGCAACCGTGCTCGCCCGCACCGCCTCTTCCGCGATCCACCGCAGCCCGGGGACGACGATCCTCCCTAGGTGTATCCCCGACCGTGTCGAGAACGACGTGCGGCTCCCGTATTTCCATCACCACCCGCCCGAAGTCGTGGTCCTCCTCGGCAGTCGGTGACAAGCAACGGTTCGTGAATTGCACTCGTCTGCGCGGCCTGAGTTGCCACCCGGTGACACCTCGCCCGTGCATCGTCCTGAGTCGTCGGCCATCGGTCGCCCTCGTCCTCGTGGGCGCCGATGACGAGCGTCCGACGGGCGACGACCTTCTCGGACGAGACGTCGACGCCGACGCCGACGGCGTCGCAGGTCCGCGTCAGGGCTTGCGGAGGGTCCGGCGGGCGCCGGGGATGGCGGCGATGAGGTTGGTGATCGCCGACGAGAACTCCTCGACGGTGCCCTGCAGGTGCTCGATGCGGCCGTCGACGCCGACGAAGGTCTCGCCGAGACCCTCGAGGCGGTCCTCGACCGACGGCAACGTCGTCTCGAGGACGCCGGTCGTCTTGTCGAGTGCGGTGGTGAGCTCCTCGATCTGGCGGGGCAACTCGGCGAGGGCCTCCATCACCTGGCGCACCTTGTAGATCGTGAACGGCGCGCGGCTGACCTCACCCAGCAGGCGGGCCACCCACGCGACGACCTCGTCGGGCCGGGGCGGGCGCAGCTCCGGCGTCGACCGGCCGACCCGGTGGTGCGGGGACCGGTGATCGGCCACGTGGGGCAGGGGCGTCACGCTCACGCCCGACGAGGGTAGGCCATTTCGGACCATCGCTGTGGCGATCGTCACGTCACCGTCGAGGCCGCCATCGGCGCGGCGTGCTGCTAGGAACGCGCGGTCATGGAACGGGACGGCCGAGACACCGCCGTCCGGCTCGACCCGGACCAGCGCCACGCCGACCTCGCCCGCATGCGCGGCGAGCAGTTCGACATCGTCGTCGTCGGCGGCGGCGTCACCGGCGCGGGCGTCGCCCTCGACGCCGCGACCCGGGGCCTCTCGGTCGCCCTCGTCGAGCAACGCGACTTCGCCGCGGGCACGTCGAGCCGCTCGTCGAAGCTGTTCCACGGCGGGCTCCGCTACCTCGAGCAGTTCGAGTTCGGCCTCGTCACCGAGGCCCTGCGCGAGCGCAACCTCATGCTCGACCGGCTCTGCCCCCACCTCGCCCGCCCCGTCCGGTTCCTCTACCCCCTCACCCACCACGTGTGGGAACGGGCCTACGTCGGCGCGGGGGTCGCCCTCTACGACGTCCTCGCCACCGCCTCACGGGCCAGCGGCCCCAACCCGCTCCCCCGCCACCGTCACCACTCCCGGACCGGCGCCCGTCGCATCGTGCCGGCACTGCGGGCCGACGCGTTCACGGGCGCCGTCAGCTACTCCGACGCCCAGGTCGACGACGCCCGCCACACGATGGCGGTCGTGCGGACGGCGGCCCACCACGGCGCGGCGGTGGCGCCGTCGGTGCAGGCGACGGGCCTGGTGCAGGCGGGCGGGCGCGTCACCGGGGTCGAGGTCTGCGACGTCGAGACCGGCGACACGTTCGCCGTCGCCGCCCGCCACGTGATCAACGCCACCGGCGTCTGGACCGACGAACTGCAGGACCTGGCCACCGTCGCCGGCGGCCGGCGCCACGAGTTGCGCGTCCGGGCGTCGAAGGGCGTGCACCTGGTCGTGCCCCGCGACCGCATCGACGCGTCGGCCGGGCTCATCTGCCGGACGCCGACCTCGGTCCTCTTCGTCATCCCGTGGGGCGACCACTGGCTCGTCGGCACGACCGACACGGACTGGAACCTCGACCTCGCCCACCCGGCCGCCAGTCGCGCCGACCTCGACTACCTCCTCGGCCAGGCCAACCGCTGGCTCGACCCGGGCCTCGGCCACGACGACATCGTCGGCGTGTACGCCGGACTGCGGCCGCTGCTGTCGGGGGAGTCGGAGTCGACGTCGAAGCTGTCCCGCGAGCATGCGGTCACGACCGTCGCCCCGGGCCTGCTGTCGGTGGCCGGGGGCAAGTACACGACCTACCGGGTCATGGCCGAGGACGCCGTCGACGCCGCCGTGACCGCGGCCGGTCTCTCGGCCGGTCCGTCGTGCACCGATCGGATCCCGCTCGTCGGGGCCACCGGCTTCGAGGCGATGACCCACCGCACCGCGGAACTCGCGGCGCACAGCGGCCTCGCCCCGGCGCTGGTCACGCGCCTCCTCGGGCGGTACGGGGCGGAGCTGCCGGTGCTGCTCGACACGATCGCCGAGGATCCGGCGCTGGCCGAGGCGCTCCCGGGCAGCGAGGACCACCTCGCCGCCGAGATCCGCTTCGCCGCCACCCACGAGGGCGCGCTCCACCTGAACGACGTCCTCACCCGCCGGACCCGGCTGTCGATCGAGTCGGCGGACCGGGGCGTCGCGGCGGCGCCGGTCGTCGCCGACGTCATGGGTGCGGTGCTGGGCTGGGACGCGGCGACGAGGGCCCGCGAGGTCGAGAACTACGTCGCCCGGGTCGCGGCCGAACGCGACAGCCAGCAGGCGCCCGACGACCGCACCGCCGACGCGCGCCGCCTCGGCGCACCCGACGTCCGGGCCGCCCTCGACTCGCTGCCCGAGGGGTAGCGGTCAGGCGGTCCCGAGCGCGATGACGGCGCTGCGCTGCGGGCCGTCGCCGCGCACGGGCGACTCGAGCAACACGTCGTCGTCGGTGAGCTCGTCGACCTCGTCGACCACGCGGCCGACGACGTCCTCGGCCAGGTCGGGCATGGAGCGCTCGCGGCCGCGCAGGCGCACGGTCACCTTGACCTTGTTGCCCTTCTCGAGGAACTCGACGACCTTGCGGGTCTTGGTCCGGAAGTCGTGATCGCCGATGTTGGGGCGGTACTTCATCTCCTTGGTGCCGCCCGCCGTCCGCTTCGTGCCGCGCTGCTTGACCGACTGCTCGTACTCGTACTTGCCGTAGTCCATGACGCGGGCGACCGGCGGCGACGAGTTCGGTGCCACCTCCACGAGGTCCTGACCCTCTCGCCGGGCGTGGTCGATCGCCGCCTGGATGGGGACCTCACCGACCTGTTCGCCCTCGGCGTTGATCAGCCGGACCTCGGGTGCCCGGATCTCGTCGTTGATGCGGTGGCGGTCCGGCGCTCGGCCGGCCATGGCGGGACGTCGTCGTGGGATGGTGGCGCTCCTCGGGAGTCGATGGACGGATTCCGGCCGCAGTACCCCGCCGGCGGCACCGGGAAACGCCCGTCGTTCCGGGGAGACGGCGCTCAGCGCTCGACGATGGCGCGCAGCGCCGGCCAGGCGGCCGCGAAGCCGGCGTGCAGCGGGAGGTCGTCGACCTCGGCGGGTCGGAACCACCCGACGGCGTCGGTCTCGAAGTTGGCACTGAACCCGAACCGCTCGTCGACCTCGGCGACGACCGTCGTGTACGACCAGTCGTCGGCCGGCGAGAACTCGTGGCGACCGACGATGCGATGCCGCGGGATGGCGCCGATCTCCTCGCTCGCCTCACGCAGGGCGCCCTCGTCGGGTGACTCGCCGGCGTCGAGCGCACCGCCGGACACCGACCAGGTGCCGCCCTCGTGGGCCCACTGCGACCGCTTCTGGAGCAGCACGCGGGGACCGTCGACCTCGCGGTGCACGAACAGCACGCCGGCGGCCCCGAAGCGCCCCCAGCGCACGTGACCGTCGCTGCACCGCACGAACCCGTCGCCGCTCCCCTGCATCGACCGCTCCCCCGTCTCCGTCGTCGCCGTCAGGCGGGCGTCCCGTACCCGGCCGGGTTGGCGTGCTGCCAGCGCCAGTGGTCGGTGCACATGTCGTCGAGCGAACGCGTCGCCGACCACGACAGGACCTCGACGGCCCGGCTGGTGTCGGCGTAGACGCAGGGCGCGTCACCGGCGCGTCGCGGCGCGATCCGGTGCGGGATGGGGGTGCCGACGGCGCGGCCGGCGGCGTCGACCACCTCGAGCACGGACGAGCCCCGCCCCGTCCCGATGTTGACCGGTTCGCAGCCGTCGACCTTGCCGATGGCGTCCAATGCGGCGACGTGGGCGTCGGCCAGGTCCATCACGTGGATGTAGTCGCGGATGCAGGTGCCGTCGGGCGTGTCGTAGTCGTCGCCGAAGATGCTCAGCTGCTCGAGCCGGCCGACCGCGACCTGCATGATGAACGGCATGAGGTTGTTGGGGATGCCGTGGGGATCCTCGCCCATGCGGCCCGACGGGTGGGCGCCCACCGGGTTGAAGTAGCGCAGGGGGATGATCCGCCAGCCGGCATCGGTGGCGGCGACGTCGGCCAGGACGTACTCGATGAACAGCTTCGTGCGGCCGTAGGGGTTGATGGCGACGAGCGGCGCCTGCTCGGTGATCGGCACGACGTCGGGTTCGCCGTAGACCGTGGCCGACGACGAGAAGACCAGGTCGCGCACGCCGGCCTCGTCCATCGTCGCCAACAACTGGAGCGTGCCGGCGACGTTGTTGTCGTAGTACGCGAGCGGCTGGGCCACCGACTCGCCGACGGCCTTGAGGCCGGCGAAGTGGACGACGGCGTCGACCGGCTTCGCCGCGAAGGCGGCGGCCAGTCCGGCGGCGTCGCGCAGGTCGACCTCGTGGAACGACAGGCGGGGATCATCGGGCGCGAGCCCGGCGATCTCCCGGATCCGGTCGAGCGCCACGGCCGAGGAGTTGACCAGGTTGTCGACGACGACCACGTCGTCGCCGGCACCGAGGAGCTGGACGACCGTGTGCGAGCCGATGTAGCCCGCGCCGCCGGTCACGAGCACGTTGCGTTCCGCCATGGCGGCGATCCTAGGAGTGCGTCGCCGCGTCGACGCGCTCGACGTCGACCTCGACGTAGAGCTGTGCCGTGCCCTCCGGCGACAGCACGACGCCCTTGAGCGGCACGACGTCGGAGTAGTCCCGGCCCCAGGCCACCGTGACGTGGGTCGCGGGTGCGACGAGGTCGTTCGTGGGATCGAGGTCGAGCCACGAGCCGTCGGGGCACCGGACCGCGACCCAGGCGTGGGACGCGTCGGCGCCGACGAGCTTCGGCTGGCCCGGCGGGGGCACGGTCTCGAGGTAGCCGCTCACGTAGCGGGCCGGGAGCCCGACGGCGTGCAGGCACCCGACGGCGAGGTGGGCGAAGTCCTGGCACACGCCGCGCCGGGCCGCGACCACGTCGGCGAGCGGGGTGGCGACGGTGGTGGCAGCCGGGTCGTAGACCCACTCGCGATGGATCCGGGACGTGAGGTCGGCGACCGCCTCGACGAGCGGCCGGCCGGCCGGGAACGACGCCTCGGCGAACTTGGCGACGTGGGCGAGCCGGGGCACGAGCGGGCTCGGCAGGCGGAAGACGTGCTCGTCGACGGGGTCGTCGGCCGCGTCGCGGGCCACCTCCCACGGCTCGGCCGCGGACGTCGGCGGCCGGGGCGGGACGACGTCGACCAACGACGTCGCCGTCACGACCAGCTCGTCGTGGGGTCGCTCGACGGCGAAGTAGGTGCGGTGGTTGCCGAACGCGTCCAGCCGGTCGCTGCGATCGTCGGGCGCCGGTTCGACGACCACCTCGGCCTGCACGACGCGCTGGTGGGCCGTCGACCGCGGCAGCAGGTGCGCCACGTTGGAGCACAGGGTCGCACCCTCGCCGTAGCGGTAGGCCGTGCGGTGCACCACGGCGTAGCGGGTCGACGGGGCGGGCGCGGTCACGTCGCCTCCTGGGCGAGGTGACCGACCATCGCGGTGGCCCGCACCAGCGTGAAGTACTCGCGGGTGACGGCCTCGACGACCTCGTCGAGATCGCCGGCGACGGCGCCGAGCAGGTCGTCGAGCTCGGCGCGGGTACCGCCCGTGCCGGCCAACCGGACGGGATCGGCCGCGCCGAGCCGGCGATCGGCCTCTCCGGCGGCCCGGACCGCGGACAGCGCGGCGTGGCGCTCACCGGGCGTCGGGAGTGCGAACAGGTCCTCGCGCAGCTGGTCGACGGCGGCCCGGATGGAACGGGGGTTGGTGTCGTCGAGGGCGAGGAGCGACAGGAGCGCGGCCGGCTCGATGTCGGACCGGTGCCGGCGGCGGTAGGCGACGAGGCTCTCCTGGGCGGCGAGGACCATCTCGTGCAACGGCGCGGCACTCCACCCGACCATGGGTTCGCCCAGGGCCGACCGCAGGAACGTGCTGCCGAGCTGGGCCCGTTCGACCCGTCGCCCGATGTCGAGGAACAGCCAACCGGGGTCCCGCACCATCGACTCGTGCAGGAGACCCGACAGCCCGGCCAGGGGCGTGATGGCCTGCGACGCGATCTCGACGACGGTGTCGGCATCGGCGCCCGGCAGGTCGTCGGCGACGTCGTCGAGCGAGGTGAGCAGCCGCCACGAATCGGTCGAGAACAGCTCGCGGACGGTGCGGGCGCCGAGGAGCAGGAACCGCAGCGACGTGGCCAGGCTGCGGGGCCGGGACAGGTCGTTGATCGCGCCGGTGAGGACGGCGTCGAGGTCGTCGGTGACGAGCCGGGGGGCGGTCTCGCCGACGAGGTCGACGACGGTCCCGCGCACGATCCGCATCCACGCGCCGCCCGACTCCTCGGCGAGCTCGGGCCACTGGTCGAGGAAGCGGTCGACGGCGACGACGAGGCGGACGGCCATCTCGGCCCGCTCGAGGTTGCGGCCGATCCAGAACATGGACTCGGCCACGCGGCTCGTGATCGATCGGCGGAGGTCGACCTGCGGGAGCGCCCGGCGGGGCGGGACGAGGCTGCGGATGGTGGCGGGGTCGGTGATCCAGGTGTCCTTGCTGGCGCCACCCTCGAAGATCGTGATGCCGTCGGGCGCGGTGCCCGCCCGCGTCAGCGCCCCGTCCATGACGGCGTACCCGTCGTCGGTCGCGACGGCGAAGGTGCGCTGGAGCGTGAACCACGGCTCGAAGCGGCCGTCGTCGGCCCCGCCCACGAAGGCCGGCGTCGTCGGGAGCGGCACCTCGTCCGGGCCGACCCACAGCTCGGGGTCGGCCTCGATCCGGCGGGCGAGGTCGCCGGCCTGGCGCTCGGTGAGCAGGCGGCCGAAGACCGACGCCCGGCCCTCGGGCTTGACGATCGGGCGCAGCACCATGCGGTGCAGGTTGGCGAGCACGTGCGACCGCGATGCCGGGTCGCCGCACCAGAAGGTCGGCACCGGTTCGAGGATCGGGTCCTCGCCGAACAGATGGCGTGACAGGGCGGGGAGGAACGGCAGCAGCGCCGGGTTCGACACCGCGGCGGCTCCGAGCGGGTTGGCGATCGACACCGTGCCCCGCCGGGCGGCCTCGACCAGGCCGGCGACGCCGACGCCGCTCGTCGGGTCGAGCTCGAGGGGGTCGGCGGACCGGCTCTCGACCCGGCGGAGGATCACGTGGACGGGTTCGAGCCCGCCGACCGACTTGAGCCACACGGACCCGCCGCGGACGGTGAGGTCGTCGCCCTCGACGAGGGTGTAGCCGAGCGTC
>JBHIXO010000021.1:0-24316 GCA_041984725.1 Acidimicrobiales bacterium
TCCCCGACGACGAGATGGGCGAGCAGGTGATGGCCGCGGTGCAGCCAGCCGAAGGCGTCGAACGGGGCGCCGAGCTCGAGGCGGAGCTGCGGTCGTTCACCCGAGAGCACATCGCCGGCTACAAGGTCCCGAAGCGATTCGAGTTCCTCGACGAGCTGCCCCGCCTGCCCACCGGCAAGCTCTACAAGCGCAAGTTGCGCGATCAGTACTGGCAGGACCGAGCGAGCCGAATCTGAGCGCGGATTCGACACACGAACCCTTGGGGGACACATGCCCGGCTGGAACTTCGCCGAGATCTGGGAGGCTGCGGCCGACCACCTGCCCGATGCACCATTCGCCAGGCAGGGAGACCGGACGGTCACCTGGCGCCAGGCCGACCGTCGGGCCGACGGCGTCGCCCGCACGCTGCTCGGCGCCGGCGCGGGCAAGCAGGCCAAGGTCGCCCAGTACCTGTACAACTGCCCCGAGTACCTGGAGACCGTCTTCGCCTGCTTCAAGGCGTCGCTGGTGCCGGTGAACACGAACTACCGCTACACCAAGGACGAGCTCGTCTACCTGTGGGACAACGCAGACGCCGTCGCCGTGGTGTTCCACGGCTGCTTCGTGGACACGATCGAGGCCATCCGAGCGCGGGTGCCGAAGGTGCGGACTTGGTTGTGGGTCGACGACGGCTCCGGCCCGTGCCCGGACTGGGCCCAGCCCTACGAGGACGCGGCCGGACGCCAGACCGACCGCGTGCTCCCCGACCACGGCCGTGACGGTGACGACCTCTACATGCTCTACACCGGCGGGACCACGGGCATGCCAAAGGGCGTCATGTGGCGCCAGGACGATCTCGTCACCGTGCTGTGCGGCACGCTCGGTACTCCCCTGCCCGACGAGCACGACCCATCGGTGCTGGACGGGATGTTCCAGGGTCCGGGGGCGGTGGGCATGCCGGCCTGCCCGCTGATGCACGGCACCGGTGCCTTCACCAGCTTCTCGGTGCTCTCGGCTGGCGGCTGCGTCGTCCTGCTCCCGTCCCGGCACTTCGATCCCGCGGAGCTGCTCGACGAGGTCGAGGCCAAGGGCGTGAACGCCATCGCCATCGTCGGCGACGCCTTCGCCAAGCCGATCCTCGGGGCCCTCGATGCCAACGAGGGGCGCTGGGATCTCTCATCGCTCATGGCCATCACGTCGTCGGGTGTGATGTGGAGCGAGAAGACCAAGCAGGGCCTGCTGCGCCACAACCCCCAGATGTTCCTGATGGACGCCTTCTCGTCGTCCGAGGCGCTCGGCATGGGCCAGTCCGTGTCCGGTGGCGGACAGGCGGCCAAGACCGCCAAGTTCGAGCCCGGCCTCAACACCATCGTCGTCAGCGACGACGATCAGCGCATCACCGAACCGGGGGTCACGGGCCGGCTGGCCGTCGGCGGCCGCCAGCCCATCGGCTACTACAAGGACCCCGAGAAGTCGGCCCGCACCTTCATCATGGTCGGCGGCAAGCGCTACTCCTGCCCCGGCGACTACGCCGTGCTGGAGGACGACGGCAGCATCAGCGTGCTCGGCCGCGGCTCGGTGTGCATCAACACCGGCGGCGAGAAGGTCTTTCCCGAGGAGGTCGAGGAGGCGATCAAGACCCACGCCGGCGTCCATGACGCCGTCGTCGTGGGCGTTCCCCACGAGCGCTTCGGTGAGATGATCGTCGCCATCGTGGAACCCGAAGCCGAACCGCCGGGCGAGCAAGCGGTCATCGACCACGTACGCGAGCGACTCGCCGCCTACAAGGCCCCCCGCCGGGTGCTCACCGTCGACACGATCGGCCGGGCACCCAACGGGAAGGTCGACTACAAGCGCCTGCGCGAGCACGCCACCGCCGCCATGGAGTGACCCGGCACCTGCTCAGCCGCCGTGTGTCCCTTCGCCGGATTCCAGGCACTCGGGTGCGATGGCATAGCCGTGCCCGCGGGTTCGCTTGGCCCGATACATGGCGGCGTCGGCGAGGCGCAGGAGCTCCGGACCGGAGTGGGTATGGCCGCCGAGGGCGATGCCTACGCTGGCGCCAACCACCACCGTCCGCCCGACCACGGTCAGCGGCTCGAGGGTCACGTTACAGATGCGGTCAGCCGCCGCCGCGGCCTCGTCCGGCGTGGCCTGCGGCAGGACAATCACGAACTCGTCGCCGGCGAGCCGCCCCACGGTGTCGCCGGGACGGACCGAAGCCGTGAACCGGGTGGCCAGCTCGGCGAGCACCCGATCACCGGCCTCGTGCCCGACGCTGTCGTTGACGTCCTTGAAGCGGTGCAGGTCGATGAACAGCACGGCGACGCTCCCACCGCTGCGGGAGGTCGCCCGCAGCGCCGACGCCAGGCGGTCGTCGAGCAGGGCACGGTTCGGCAGCCCGGTCAGTTGATCGTGCAGGCTGCGCCACGCCAGCTCCTCTGTGCGGGCCGCTTCCACTTCCCGGAGGGCGGCATTCTCGAGCACCAGCTCGCACTCGAGCATCAGCTGCTCGATGAGGTGGCGGTCAGCGCGGGACCAGCGCCGCTGGTGCCGGCTGGCCGTGAACAGCAGCGAACCGCGCACCTCACCAGATGCAGCGAGGGGGATGGCGACGTAGGACCGCACCGGCAGCTCCTCGAGCAGTTCGGACGGGAGCAGGTCGCTGTCGGCGACGTCGGCGACCACCACCGGCTGCCCGCCGGCCAGGATCCGCTGACCCAAGGGCAGGTTGTCGGCCCGCAAGCCGAGGCAGCGCCGATGCACCTCGCTGCGCCAGGGCTCCTCGATGGCGACGGTGATCACGCGCTCGATGGTGGCGCGCTCATCCAGCAGAAGCGCGCATGCGTGCTCGGCCTCCAGCGCCTGCCGGCCGACCCGGGCGGCGATCTCCACCGCCTCCATGGGCGACTGCGCCCGGCTTCCCTCCCTCAGCAGCTGTCGCACGGCAACACCGGAGCGCAAGCCGCGGGCGTGGTCGTCGAGGAGCCGAGCCCGCTCGTACAGCAGCCCGAAGTGGGTGGCCGTCGTCTCGGCCAGGCTGACGACTCGCTCGGTGAACCGACGTGGCCGCGGGTCGTCGAGCGTCAGGACGCCCTTGGGCTCCTCCGCCGTGCCGATGGGAATCGCGACACCTGATCCGACACCGAACCGCTCGATCCACCACTCGCCGAGCATGGCTGGAGCAGACTCGTCGACCACCAGGGTCTTCCGATCACGGAACGCGATCTCCACGATCGGCGGCGGGGAGGAGGCGGCGGTGAAGGCACGGAACCCGTCGAGATCGACCGAGCCATCAGCATGGTAGGCGTGGGCAGCCACCAGGACTCCGTCCTCGGCGAGGAACACGCAGGCTCGGCGAACCCCGAGCTGGAGCGCGAGCCGCTGGCAGAGGTGCTCGATGGCCCCGCCCGTTGCGGCAGGCTCAACGGCGGTGCGCGTGAGATCGAGCAGCAGGTCGAGCTCTGCCTGGCGCCGGTCGGCTCGGTACCGGGCCCGCGCGATGCTGAGCGCGACGGCGATCCGTTCGACGCCCTCCGCAGCGACGTCGACCTCGTACGGCTCGACCACGAGCAGGCCCAGCGCGTGGTCGTCAGCAACCAACGGGAGGAACCAGCCCGAGGAGAGGCCGAAGTCGGTTCGGAGTGCCGCCGGGATGTCCCTGGCGGCCGCGTCGGCCACGCGGATCGTCGTGCGATGTTGGAGCACGTCGGCCAGCTCGCCCAGCTCGCGGACCGGCAACCGTGACCAGCGCCGGGCGACGTCAGCGGCGGGGACATCGGCGCCGACGGCGACGAGCGGCGATACAGCACCGGCCCGATCGTCGTGGACCCACACCGCCACCCGGCGTGCGCCGACTGCATCGCACAGCTCCTGGCATGCCGCACGTAGGTCGTCGATGTCCGTTCCGCTCGTCGTTCCCACCACCGTCGGGCTCCCCTCGACGCTGCCCCCCGTCACCGTCCACGCCGCGAAACAACTTGGCAAGAACGTATCAAGTCGCCGTGCCGCTGGCCGCGTCCGGATGCGGACGACCGATCAGATCCGGAGCGTCAGAGCGCGGGGTCGCGCAGTGCACGCGTCAGAGCTCAGCGGGGTCGCGCAGTGCGGGCATCACCTCGGCAGCGAAGGTGCGCATCGACGCTTCGGCATCCTCGAAGCTCAGGCCGGAGAACCGGAAGCAACACGTGAGGTCGAAGTCACCCACGAAACGGCGACGGTCGAGCAGCCGCTCGATCATCTGCCCGGGCGTGCCCCACGCCTGCACATCGAGGTACATCTGGCACATCTTCTCCAGCCCGATGGCCTTCATCAGGTCGACGGCGTTGCCGTAGGACTCGTAGCCCTTGGCGTCCTTGAAGTGGTCGCTGGCGAGCTCGTAGTGGTGCATCACGCTGGTGAGGTAGCCCACGATGTGCTCCTCCGCCTTGTCCCGCGCTCGCACCGGGTCACGGTCGCAGTAGACGAAGTCGCAGGTGAGCAGCGGCTTGGGCTCGGCGTGGTGGCGAGCTTCGAAGCGGTCTCGGTACGTGCCGTAGGCGGCGGCTTGGTCCTCCCAGGGCCGCTGGCTGAACACGATCATCTGCGCACCCAGGTCCGCTGCTTGCAGCACCGAGTCGGGCGACATGGCGACGCTGAAGAGCCGGTCGGCGAAGGACCGCGACGGACGGGGGCGGATGGGCGTCTCCGGGCGCGGGTAGTAGGGGCCGTCGCCCCGCAACACCCCGGTCTCGAGCGCATCGAGCACCATGGCCGCGGCCTCGTCGAAGCGCTCGCGGGAGGTGTCCATGTCGATGCCCATGCGCTCGTATTCGCGCCGGGCCAGTCCCCGGCCGAAGCCGAGCAGGAGCCGGCCACCGCTGAGGTGGTCGAGCAGCGACGCCTTCTCGGCAACCCGCAGCGGATCGTTCCAGGGCAGGATCACCGCACCGGTTCCCAGACCGATGCGCTCGGTGCGGGCAGCGAGGTTTGCGAGGACGACGAAGTTGTCCGGGCAGAACGAGTAGTCCTCGAAGTGGTGCTCCACCGGCCACAGGGCGTCGAAGCCGAGCTCCTCGGCGAGGACGGCCAGCCGTACCTCCTCGTCCACTACCTGGCCATCGGTGACCGGATCGTCGTACCCCCACGACTGGAACACCATCTGGACACCGATCTTCATCGAGGAACCCCCTCAGACATGAGAGCGCCGGTCCGCTCAGCCGAGCTCGCTGACCACCGGATTCTGAGCCGGCTCCGGCACGGCACCGTCGGGCGGCCACGGGTCGACCCCTTCTTCCAAGGGAACCTCGAGGGACCGCAGCAGCTGGGCGAACATCGACCAGTTGGCGATGGCGATCACCACCTCCAGGCGGGCCCACTCGTCGGGGACGGTGGCCTCGAGCTCAGACCAGGTACGGGCGCTGATGGCCCCGGACCCGAGGGTCTCGTCGGTGGCCGCGAGCACGGCCCGGTCGGCACGATCGAAGCGGTCGCTGGCTTTCCAGTCGCGCACGGCGACGAGGTCGTCCTCGGGGATCTCGAGCATGCGGGCGACCCGCCAGTGCTGGGTCCACTCGTACATCGAGCCCTGGCGCCAGCCGATGCGCATGATGATCAGCTCGCGCAGGCGGGCGTCGAGGGCGCCGTTCCACAGCAGTTGGTGGAGCAGCCCGTTGACCCGGGCGGCGAGATCCTCGTGGCGAAGCAGCACCTTGAACACCGACAGGTCGGCCATGCCCTCGGGCACGCCGACCCGGGCGGCGGCGGCTCGGGCGTCGTCGACATCGAGCATCGGGATCCGGGCATCGGGCGGCAGCGTCATCGTCGATCCTCTCGGGTCCGGCCCGGTCTACCAGCGCACCGGGACGCTGCGCGGGCCGCGGACCTGGCCGCCGCTCCACGTGACGGCGCCGGGGTCGGCGAGCTCGAAGCTGGGGGTGCGGGCGAGGAAGCGCTCGATGGCCACGCGCAGCTCCATCCGGGCGAGGTTCGAGCCGAGGCACCGGTGGATGCCGGACCCGAAGGCGAAGTGCCGGTTGCGCTGCCGGTCGATGATGAACTCGTCGGGTCGCTCGAAGTGCTCGGGGTCGCGGTTGCCCGCGGGGAACGCCATCAGGATCTTGTCGCCCTTCTTCATCGGGCAGCCGGCGTGCTCGGTGTCCTCGGCGACGTACCGGGCCATGGTGACCGGGCTGTAGAAGCGCAGGAACTCCTCGACGGCGCTGGTCATCAGCTCGGGCTCGTCGCGCAGGCGCTGCTGGTCCTCGGGGTGCGACGCCAGGTGATAGAGGCTGGAGCCGATGGAGCTCCAGGTGGTGTCGATGCCGGCGAGCAGGAGCAGGAAGCAGCTGCCGATGCGATGCGGGTCGTCGAGGGGGTCGCCGTCGTGGCGGGCCTCCACCAGCATGGTGATGAGGTCGTCGGGCCGCTCGGCCTGCGGGACCCGCTCCCGCTCGTCGAGCTTGTCCTTGAAGTAGCCGATGACCTCCATCACCGCGTCGGCGGAGCCCTGGATGTCGTGGAACCCCTGCTGGAGGATGGTGACCGCCCAACCGGTGAAGATGTTCTCGTCCTCGAGGGGCACGCCGAGCATGCGGGCGATGACCCGTACCGGGATGTGCTGGGCGTAGTCCTGTGCGGCATCGGCGTGGCCGGCGTCGACGAAGTCGTCGATCAGGTCGTCGGCCAGGCCGTGGGTGATCGGCGTGAGCTCCTCGATCCGGCTGGGGCCGAACCGTGGGAGCAGCATGCGCCGGGCCCACGTGTGCACGGGCGGGTCGGAGGTGATGGGCGGGGCGATCAGCATGATCGCCGCCTCCGGGTTCAGCTCACGCCCCGGTGTGATGACCGCGATGTCACGAGACGAGAAGCGGTCCACGTCGTGCGCGATGGCGGCGAGGTCGTCGTAGCGCGTGGGAAGCCAGGTGGAGCCGTACCGGTCGGTGTGGGCCATCGGGCAGCGCTCTCGCAGGTCGGCCCACATCGGTGCGGGGTCGGCCACGTAGTCGGGGTCGAGGATGTCGAAGTCGGTGGCCCAGTCCTGGACGTCGGAGCGGGGGTCGGTGGCGGTCATCGGGTGTCCTCAAAGGCTCGAAGAAGGATCTCCAGCGGAGGCAGGGCCACCGCCGGGTGCGACACTAACCCGAAGTTGTCTCTCCACGGAACACGTGGCAGGCTCCGTCTCGCCCAGGTTGCACCGGAGGGGAGCGTCATGCCAGACGAGGGGAGGCGCACAGCACACGGACCGTGGGGATCGACAGCCCTCGTCGGCGTGGGAGAGACCGACTACGTGCGCGGCTCCGAGCTGCACGTCTGCGACCTCATCCTCGACGCCTCGATGGCCGCGATCACCGACGCCGGACTCACCCCCGCCGACATCGACGGCATCATCCCCCCGCCGGGGTTCATGAGCACCGAGGAGATCGCCGCCAACCTGGGGATCCCCGACGTCGCCTACCACGTCAGCGTCCTCATGGGCGGCGCCTCCCCCACCGCGTCCCTCCAGACCGCGGCGATGGCGGTCGAGGCGGGTCTGGCCGACGCTGTGCTGGTCACCCTGGGCTGGAACGGGTACTCGGCGCTGCGTCCCAAGCCCGACGCCCGGCCCACCAAGCGCACCATGAACCTCGGACCCATGGGCGAGACGGTCCGCAACTTCTACGCACCGTACGGGCTGATGTCGGCTGCGCAGCACTACAGCCTCTACCTCCGCAGCTACGTGGAGACCTTCGGCGTGCCCGAGGACGCGGCCGCCGCCGTCGCCCTCACCTGCCGGGAGCACGCGCAGCGCAACGACAAGGCCTTGATGCGGGGCCGCCCGCTCACCCGTGAGGAGTACGACGCCTCTCCCTACATCGCCGAGCCGCTCCGCAAGTTCGACTGCTGCCTGGAGACCGACTGCGCGGCGGCCGTGGTCGTCACCTCGCTGGAGCGGGCACGCGACCTCGCCCACCCACCCGTTGTGTACCTGGGCGGAGCGGAGGGACACCCGCAGCCCGCCGACGAGATCATCGGGCGTCCGGACCTGCTCGAGCTGGGCATCCACCGTGCTGCACCGCGCGCGTTCGCCAGGGCCGGTGTCGGTCCCCAGGACATCGACGTGCTCGAGATCTACGACTGCTTCACCTACGTGGTCCTGCTCCAGCTCGAGGCGCTCGGCTACGCCGAACCCGGCGGTGCCGCCGACTTCGTGGTCGATGGCAACATCTCCCTGGAGGGCCGCTTCCCGCTCAACACCCACGGTGGCCTGCTCTCGCAGGGCCACTGCTGGGGGCTGAACCACGTGGTCGAGGCGACCCGCCAGCTGCGCGGCGACGGCGGGGCAGCCCAGGTGGGCGGCGCCGAGCTCGCGCTGGTGACCGGCTACGGCGACCTGGGCGACGGCAGCGTGGCGATCCTCGGGGTGGACCGGTGACCGGCACCTTCGTCCCCAAGCCCGAGTGGCTCGTGCTCGACTGGCACCACGCCTGCCTCGAGGCCGAGGCGCTCACGGTGCAGCGCTGCGACGCGTGCGGCACCTGGCGCCACCCGCCGCGGCGGTTCTGCGCCCGGTGCGCCAGCCCGGCCTCGTCGTTCGAGCCGGTGGCGGGCACGGGCACCATCGTCTCGCTGGCCGTCAGCCACCGCAGCCTCGACCCCGGCTGGCAGGCCGAGGTGCCCTTCGCCACGCTCGTCGTCGAGCTGGACGAGGGCCCTCGCGTGCTCGCCGCGACCACGACCGCCCCGGCCCGGGCCCGGATCGGCTCCACGGTGCGCTGCACCGTCGAGCGCCGGTCCGAGGACTTCGTCCTGGTGTGGGCCGAACCCATCGACACCGACACCACGGAGGGATGACGGCGATGCCGTCTCACGCGCCATGTTGCAGACCAGATTGACCGACCTGCTCGAGTGCGAGCACCCCGTGATGCTCGCCGGGATGGGCGGCGTTTCCTACGCGGCCCTCGTGGCCGCCGTGAGCGACGCCGGCGGCTTCGGCACCCTCGGCGCCGCGCCGATGGGGCTCGACCGGTTGCAGCGGGAGATGGCCGAGGTGCGCGAGCGGACCAGCGCGCCCTTCGGCGTCGACCTCCTCACCGCGCTCCCCGGGGGCATGGAGGAGCAGGTCGAGGCCATCATCGCCGGCGGCGCCTCGGTGTTCGTCGCCGGCCTGGGCGTGCCGCGCGAGGTCGTCGACCAGTGCCACCGAGCAGGCGTGCTCGTCATGAACATGTGCGGCAAGGTGCGCCATGCGGAGGCTGCCGTGGAGGCCGGCTGCGACGTGGTGATCGCCCAGGGCACCGAAGCGGGCGGCCACACCGGCACCGTGGCCACCATGCCGCTCGTCCCCCAGATCGTCGACGCCGTCGGCGACCGGGTCCCCGTCGTCGCGGCCGGCGGCATCTTCGACGGTCGCGGCCTGGCCGCCGCCCTCGCCCTCGGCGCCGACGGCGTGTGGGTGGGCACCCGCTTCATCGCCACCCCGGAGGCGCACGTGGTGTCCGGCTACCGCGAGGCGCTGGTCGAGGGTCGAGACGACGACACCGTCATCACCCGGGCCTACACCGGCAAGACCCTGCGCGCCGTGCGCAACGACTACACCCAGCACTTCGAGGAGCACCCCGAGGAGCTGGCCCGGTTCCCCGACCAGATCGGCCGCTCGATGTCCGACGGCGCCATGCACCTCGGTGCCCCGCCCGAGACCGACGACATCGATCCGGCCAGGGAGTGCTACGCCGCCGGGCAGGGCCTCGGGGGCATCGACGCGATCGTGCCCGCCGGCGCGCTCGTCCACCGCTTCGTCGAGGAGGCCGAGCGGGAGATCGACCGGCTCGGCGCCCTGCGCGCGCCCACGGCTCGGTGACCGGCGTGGTTACCGACCTGCGCGTCGGCGCCATCCCACCACCGCCGGCGGAGCCAGGTCCTGACGCCCAGGCCGCCGTCCTGCAGGCCATGGCAGATGCCGGCTGTGACCACCTCGTCGTCGGCGACCACGTCTGCTTCTTCGGCGGGTGGGGTGTCGACGGCCTGGTGGAGGCCACGGCGCTCTCCATGCTGCACCCCGCGTTGCCGGTGCACACCAGCGTCTACCTGCTCGTGCTCCGACATCCCGTGGTGGTCGCCCGCCAGATCTCCACGCTGGCGCTGCGGGCGCCCGGTCGCTTGGTGCTCGGCGTCGGCATCGGCGGCGAAGACCGCGACGAGGTGCGGGCGTGCAGCGTCGACCCCTCCACGCGGGGACGGCGCATGGACGACTGCCTGGCCGTTCTTCGTCCGCTCCTCGCCGGCAGCACCGTGGACCACGCTGGCGAGTTCTTCTCGTTGTCCTCGGTGTCGATCCGCCCGGCCCCGCCGGCCCCGGTTCCCGTCGTCGTCGGTGGACGTTCCACCGCGGCGGTGCACCGGGCCGGTCGGTTCGGCGACGGCTGGCTCGGCATCTGGGTCTCCCCCGAGCGCTTCGCCGCCGCCACCTCCGAGGCCGAGGCCGAGGCCGCCGAGGCGGGCCGGGGCGAGGTCGATTGGCAGCACGGCATGACGGTCTGGTGCGGCGTTGCCGACGACCGCAGCTCGGCCACCGAGGCCGTCTCCCGGGCGATGGAGGGTGTCTACGGTCTGCCCTTCGAGCGCTTCGCCCGGTACGTACCCGCCGGCACGCCCGCCGACGTGGCCGAGGCGCTGCGGCCCTACGTCGAGGCTGGCTGCCGCACCTTCAACCTGCTCACCCAGAGTCCTGACCCGTCCATGATCCCGGGAGCCGTCGGCGAGGTCCGTCGGCTCCTCGCAACCGCTTGAACAGGAGCGATCATCCATGACCCTGACCGAGGAAACCGGGCTCGACGTCGACGTCTGGCTCGACGAGAACTGGGACCCAGACCTCACCGTCGCCGAGTGGTGGGCCCGGCTCGCCGACGCCCGCCTCGCCCATCCGATGCTGCCCGCCCCGTGGGGGCGCGATTGGTCACGGACCGAGACATCGCAGCTGGTGCGAGCCATGGTCGAGCGCAAGGCACTCGGGCCGCCCTCGGGGCTCGGGATGATGCTGGCCGCCCCGACGATCATCGCGCACGGCGCCGACGAGCTGCAGCACCGCCTGCTCCCCGGCATCCTCAATGGCCAGCACGGCTGGTGCCAGCTGTTCTCCGAGCCCGGCGCCGGCTCGGACCTGGCCGGCTTGCAGTGCCGGGCCGAGCGCGACGGCGACGAGTGGGTCGTCACCGGTCAGAAGGTCTGGACCTCGCTCGGCCAGTGGGCCGACTACGGCATCCTCATCGCCCGCACCGACCCGGATGCGCCCAAGCACCGCGGTATCACCTACTTCGCGTTCCCGATGCGCCAGGACGGGGTGGAGGTTCGGCCGCTACGGGAGATGACGGGACGGGCGCTGTTCAACGAGGTGTTCCTCGACGAGGCTCGGGTGCCGCACGCCAACGTGATCGGCGACATCGGCGACGGGTGGCGCGTGGCCAACACCACCCTCATGGTGGAGCGCAGCGGCATCGGCGGCAACAATGTCGCTGCTCCCAGCGCCGCGCTACCCGGAACGATCGCCGGGCACCTCGACCGGCCCGCCGGGTCCTTCGAGCACGAGGTGCCCGCACTCGGCGAGGGCGGCGTCGGGCCTGGTCGCGTCAGGTCGCTCATCCGCCTGGCCGACGAGCGGGGCAAGCTCGCCGACCGGACCGTCCGTGACGATCTCATGCGGCTCCACACCATGGTCGAGATCACCACGTGGCACCTCGGCCGGATGAAGTCCGGCAACGCCGCCACCGGCGGTGAGGGCAACCTGGCCAAGCTGCGCAACAGCGATGTCGTCCGCCTGGCCCGCGACCTGGGCTGTCGGATCCTCGGCGCCGACGCCACGCTCGTCGGGCCGCAATCGGCCAGCGGCGGATCCATCCAGGAGATGACCGTGTTCTCACCCTCGCCCTCGATCTACGGCGGCAGTGACCAGGTCCAGCGCAACATCATCGGCGAGCGCGTCCTCGGCCTCCCCAAGGAGCCGGGCCCGGACAAGAACACGCCGTTCCGAGACCTGCCGCAGAACACCTCCCCGTCACGCTGATCCGAACTCCTCCCGTCCCGAGATATGGAAGAGAGGAGTGCTACGTGCGGCAACGCGAGCTTGCTGATGCTGCCGGTCCGACTCCACGATCACGGCCGGCGGCACCTCCACGGCGGTCATCCGAAGCCCCTTGTGTATGTGACCGACCCCGTTCGACGTCGCAGGCTCGTACCGGCCTGTAGTACAGCACCTGGCAAAGGCTCGGCGCATGCGAGCCGCCCGGGATCGAGGAAGGACTGACGATGACACCTCACGAGCATCCCTCCAGCCCTGGCACCCGCGACGACCGCCCCCAACGCCGGCCTCCGCGGCGAGCCCTGCTCGCTGGTCTGGTCATCGGCTTGGCCAGCGCTGGCGCCGGCGCAGCCGCCGGTGCGGCCACCTTGCCGAGTGTCGAGGAGGTGCGCCGGATCTCGGCCGAGGAGCTGGGCGTAGACCCGGACGTGCTCGACCACCCCCTCGTCGCACCAATCGTGGATGCGATGAGCGACCGGATCGAGGACCGACTGGTGGACGAAGCCCGCCGGTCCGTGGCGGTCGCCGTGCTGTCGAGTGCGACCGTCGCCGTCGGCGGCGTCGCCGCCGTGGCGCTGGTCGACCGGCGCGCCCGCTGACCGGGCCGGGTCATCACCACATCCGTACCGCAGCTCCGCCCCCCCACAACCACCGGCGGTGGGCGCCGTCGTACACGTCGCGGACCCTACCGTTTGCTCTACATGAGACATGGTCAGTATTCTGTCATTTGTTCGCATTGCGGGTCTGCGACGACACGAGCGGGACCAGATGACCGAGAACAAGCAGACGACCCGGGGACGACCGATGGATGCTGCGATCTCCCTGCGCAACGTGACGAAGAACTTCGGATCCCACACGGTCCTCGAGGACATCTCCTTCGACATCCCCCGGGGCAAGGTGAGCGCGGTGATGGGCCCGTCCGGCACCGGCAAGTCGGTGCTGCTCAAGAACGTCATCGGCCTGCTGCGGCCCGACAACGGTGAGATCTGGGTCGACGGTGAGGAGACGGTCTCGATGGGGGAGAGGGACCTGTACCGGGTCCGGCGCAAGTTCGGCGTGCTGTTCCAGGACGGCGCCCTGTTCGGCTCGATGAACATCTTCGACAACATCGCCTTCCCGCTGCGCGAGCACACCAAGAAGACCGAGAAGGAGATCCGCGAGATCACGCTCGACAAGGCCAGCCTCGTCGGGTTGCTCGACCACATGAAGAAGTTCCCCGGCGAGGTGTCGGGCGGCATGAAGAAGCGAGCCGGGCTGGCCCGGGCGCTGTCGATGGACCCCGAGATCATCCTGTTCGACGAGCCCGACTCGGGCCTCGACCCGGTGCGCGTGTCGTACCTCGACGAGCTGATCAAGAAGATCCAGGAGGAGACCCACGCCACCTTCCTCATCATCACCCACAACATCGCCTCGGTGATGCGCACCTCGGACTACATCGCCGTGCTCTACCAGGCCAACCTGGTCAAGTTCGCCGCCAAGGAAGAGATGCGGACCACCGACAACCCGCTCATCCGCCAGTTCCTCGCCGGCCGGGCCATGGGCCCCATCGGCATGGACGAGCTCGCCACCGAACGCACCGACGTCGAGAAGGAGCTGATGGACCGCGAACGCCGCCGCCTCGAAGCCGACGGCCGCGACGTCGACGACTACGACCTGCTCACCGTCTGATGGCACACAAGTGGTTCGAGACCGTCGAGATCGCCCGCCAGCGGGCCCAGAAGGTCCTGCCTCGCTCGGTGTTCGGCGCCCTCAAGGCGGGGTCGGAGGCCGGGCACACGCTGGTCGACAACGAGCAGGCGTTCCGCGACCTCGGCTTCGTGCCGACGGTGGCCGACAAGCCGGCCGAACGCGACCAGTCCACGCAGGTGATGGGCCAGGACCTGTCGATGCCGGTCCTCATCTCGCCCACCGGCGTGCAGATGGTGCACCCCGAGGCCGAGATCGGCATCGCCCGCGCCGCCGCGAACCGGGGCACGGCCCTGGGCCTGTCGAACTTCGGGTCCACCCCGATGGAGCAGGTCATGGCCGAGAACCCCAAGACCTTCTTCCAGATCTACTGGTGCGGCACGCGTGAGCAGATGACCGCCCGCCTCGACCGGGCCAAGCGCGCCGGCATCCCCGGCCTCATCGTCACCCTCGACTGGTCGTTCTCCCACGGCCGTGACTGGGGCAGCCCCGACATCCCCGAGCAGCTCGACCTCAAGACGTCGATCAAGCACTCGCCCGAGCTGCTCACCAGCCCCCGCTACGCCTGGCGGTACGGCCGCTACACCATCGAGCACCGGTCCCTGCCCGACCTCCACGTGCCCAACATGGTCCCCGAGGGCGAAGCGCCCCCCGGCTTCTTCGAAGCCTACGGCCAGTGGATGGGCACCCCGCCGCCGACCTGGGACGACCTGCGCTGGCTGCGCGAGCAGTGGGACGGCCCGTTCATGCTCAAGGGCATCATGCGCGTCGACGACGCCCGGCGCGCGGTCGACGCCGGCTACAGCGCCATCAGCGTCTCGAACCACGGGGGCAACAACCTCGACACCACCCCGGCCCCCATCCGGGCCCTCCCGCTCATCGCCGACGCGGTCGGCGACCGGATCGAGGTCGTCATGGACGGCGGCATCCGCCGCGGCAGCGACGTCGTGAAGGCCATCGCCCTCGGCGCCAAGGCGGTCATGATCGGCCGCGCCTCGCTGTGGGCCCTCGCCGTGGGCGGCCAACCCGGCGTCGAGAACGTCCTCGACGTCCTGCGCAACGGCATCGACTCCACCATGCTCGGCCTGGGCAAGGGCTCGCTCGCCGACCTCGACCCCAGCGACATCATCGTCCCCGACGGCTTCTCCGACTCTGTCGCCCCGGCAAGGCCGGGCTCGTAGACCGATACGACCGCTGGCGTCGGACCCCGCTGATGCAGCGGCACCGTGACACAGCAGCGGCGTTCTGTCTTGCGGTCGGCGCGGGAGCCGGTTCAGACTGCGCCCATGCCCCAACCCATCTCTTCTGATCTCGTCGGCCTCGAGCTCCCGCCGGTCGCGGCGTCCTGGAACGACAAGGACGTCATGCTCTATGCGCTGGGTGTCGGTGCCCGCCCCCCGGAGGACCTCGACTACCTCTACGAGGGCCGCGGCCCCGTGGTCCTGCCCACCTACGGCGTGATCCCGGGGCTGATGGCCATGGGCAGCGTGTTCGGCGAGGTCGAGGTGAACCCGGCCATGATCCTGCACGGCGAGCAGTCGATCACCTGCCACCGGACCCTGCCGCCCAGGGCCGAGGTGCAGATCCAGGGGCGGATCACCGAGGTGTGGGACAAGGGCAAGGCGGCGGTCCTCGGCTTTGAGGGCACGGCCAGCGACGGCGACGGGGAGATGTTCACCGCCGCCGCCACACTGTTCGTCCGCGGCGCCGGCGGGTTCGGCGGCGAACGAGGCCCGTCGACCACCGGCAAGAACGAGCCACCCGACCGGGACCCCGACGTGGTGGTCGAGTACGAGACCCGTCAGGAGCAAGCGGCGATCTACCGCCTGTCCGGCGACCGCAACCCGCTGCACATCGACCCGGAGTTCGCGCAGATGGCGGGCTTCGACGCGCCGTTCAACCACGGCCTGTGCACCTTCGGCTTCGTGGGCCGGGCCGTGCTCGCCGGCGTGTTCGGCGGTGACGTGGACGCCTTCGGCACGCTCGAGGGCCGCTTCGCCGACCAGGTGTGGCCCGAGGACACCATCGTGACGAAGATGTGGCGTGACGGCGACGGCGCCGTCGTCGAGGCGTCGACCCAGAAGGGCAACGTCGTGCTCAGCCAGGCCCGGGCGATCGCCCGGTGAGCGCGCTCGACCCCAGGACCCCGGTCCTCGTCGGGGTCGGGCAGGTCACCAACCGCGGCGACGATCTGGTCGACCCGATCACGCTCGCCGCCGAGGCCACCCGTCAGGCCATCGCCGACTGCGGCGCCGACCTGCCCGTGGACACCATCGCCATGCCGGGCGTCCTCGCCCCCCGCACCGACCACGCTGCGCACCGGCTCGCGGCCGCGCTCGGGTTGTCCCCACGGCGCCTGCTGTCCTCCACCATCGGTGGCAACACCCCCCAGTGGCTGGTGGGCACCCTCGGCACCGACATCGTCGAGGGCCGCTGCGACGTGGCCCTCGTCGCCGGCGCCGAGGCCGGGGCGTCGGTGCGCCGGGCCCGCAAGCAGGGGATCACCCCCCGGATCGCCCGGGAGGCCGGCGGCAAGGACACCGAGATCGGAGACACGCGCATGGGCGCGTCGCCCGCCGAGATGCACGCCGGCCTGGCGCCCCCGCCGTTCCTCTACCCCATCCTGGAATCGGCCGTGGCCCACCACGCCGGGCGCACCCTCGACGAGCAGCGACGCTTCCTCGGCCGGTTCATGGCGCCGGCCACCGAAGTGGCCGCGGCCCACCCGGACCTGGCCTGGTTCCCGGAGCCGGCCACCCCCGACGAGCTGTCCGAGCCGACGCCCGGCAACCGGATGATCGCCGAGCCCTACACCAAGCGGATGAACGCCATCATCGAGGTCGACCAGGCGGCGGCGTTCCTGCTGTGCTCGGCCGCGGTCGCCGAGTCCGCCGGCATCCCCCGTGACCGGTGGGTGTTCCCCCTCGGCGTCGCCGATCTCAACGACGTCTTCCACCCGCTGGAGCGGCCCGAGCTGCACCGCTCACCGGCCATCGAGACGGCCGGAGGGGCGCTGTTCCAGGCAGTCGGCTGCGGCCTCGACGACATCTCCCGCTTCGACTTCTACTCCTGCTTCCCCGTGGCCGTGGAGATCTCCGCCACCGCCCTCGGCTTGCGCCTGGACGACCCCCGCCCGTTCACCGTCACCGGCGGTCACGCCTACTTCGGCGGGCCGGGCAACAACTACACCTCCCACAGCATCGCCACCATGGCTCAGCAGCTGCGGGACGACCCCGGCGCCATCGGGCTCACCACCGGGCTGGGCTGGTACGTCACCAAGCACTCGATCGGCCTGTGGAGCACCACGCCGCCCGAGCGAGGGTTGGCCAAGCCTGACCTCGCCGCCGCCCAGGCCGCCATCGACGCGAAGGCGCTGGCCCAGGCCGAGCCCGGCACCACCGGTCCGGCGACCGTGGACGGCTGGACGGTCATCCATGACCGGGACGCCGGCCCGGCGTCCGTCGTGGCCTTCGCCACCACCGCCGACCGACGGCGGGTCGTCGTCCGCCGGGACGATCCGTCGCTGGCCGCTGAGCTCTCGGGCGGCCAGCTGGTGGGCACGACGGTCACGGTCGTGCCGGGCGGCGAGGGGCCGGCGGGCTTCGAGCTGGGTTGACCGCCGCTCAGGCCAGCCAGGCCCGAAGGGCGGTACCGGCCCGGACCAGGCGGTGCGGCCCACCTTCGTCACAGGCCCGTCGGTCGACCTGGCGCAACCCGGGGGCCGCGTGCGACACTCGGGGTCACATGTCTCGCAGATGGCGAGCAGGACCAGACAGGGGGACCCCGTGAGCGAGCAAGTCACGATGACGATCGACGGCGTCGCAGCGACGACAGAGGCGGCATTCGACGTCGTCAACCCGGCGACCGGCGCTCCGGAGGCGACTGCCCCGGACTGCACGCCACAGCAGCTCGACGCAGCCATGGACTCGGCGGCCAAGGCCTACCGGGACTGGCGCCGCGACGAGGGCCGCCGGCGAGAGCTGCTGCGCCAGTGCGCCGACGCGCTGATGGCGGCGGCCGAGGACGTCGCACCGATCCTCACCCTGGAGCAGGGCAAGCCGCTGGGCGAGGCCACCTTCGAGGTCTACGGGGCGGCCATCTGGTTCCAGTACTACGCCGACCTGGAGATCCCGCGACAGGTCATCCAGGACGACGACGCCGCCTTCGTCGAGGTCGTGCAGCGCCCCCTCGGCGTGGTCGCCGGCATCACGCCGTGGAACTTCCCGCTCGTCCTCGCGTCCTGGAAGATCGCCCCTGCCCTGCTGGCCGGCAACACGATGGTGCTCAAGCCCTCGCCGTTCACGCCACGGGCCACGCTCAAGGTCGGCGAGATCCTCCGGGACGTGCTCCCGCCCGGGGTCCTGAACGTGATCAGCGGCAAGGACCCGCTGGGGGCCTCGATGACCTCCCACCCGGTCCCCCGCAAGATCAGCTTCACCGGGTCGGTGGCCACGGGCAAGAAGGTGGCGGCCGCGGCCGCGCCTGACCTGAAGCGCACCACCCTCGAGCTGGGCGGCAACGACCCGGCCATCGTGCTCGACGACGTCGACGTCGACGTCGTGGTCGAGAAGCTGTTCTGGGGCGCGTTCCAGAACAACGGCCAGGTGTGCTCGGCCATCAAGCGGGTGTACGTGCCCGAGGCGCTCCACGACCGCATCGTCGACGGCCTCGCCGACCGGGCCCGCTCGGTGAAGGTCGGTGCCGGCACCGAAGCCGACGTGCAGCTGGGCCCGATCAACAACCGGCCCCAGTACGACCGAGTCAGCGAGCTGGTCTCGGATGCGCTCGCATCGGGGGGCGTGGCCGCTGCCGGCGGCAAGCCGATGGAAGGCGACGGCTACTTCTTCGAGCCAACCATCCTGACCGGCCTCTCCGACGGCTCCCGGATCGTCGACGAGGAGCAGTTCGGTCCAGCGCTGCCCGTCATCACCTACCGCGACGTCGACGAGGTCCTCGAGCGGGCCAATGCCACCCACTACGGCCTGTCCGGCTCGGTCTGGGGCACCGACGTCGAGCGAGCGACGCAGATCGCCGAGGAGCTCGAGTGCGGCACCGCGTGGGTCAACACCCACCTGGCCCTGGCACCCCACCAGCCCTTCGGCGGTGCCAAGTGGAGCGGCATCGGCGTCGAGAACGGCACCTGGGGGCTGCTCGGCTTCTCCGAGCCCCAAGTCGTCCACCGCGCCAAGGGCTGACCGGCCCACCAGCCAGACAACCACCACTGACAGATTCGAGGAGTCCTTGACCATTCGCGGCAAGGCGTTCATTGCGGGCGCCTACGAACATCCCCTCCGGGTCATCCCCGACCGCACCATCGCCCAGGTGCACGCCGACGTCGCCGTCGGCGCCCTGGCCGACGCCGGCCTGTCGATGAGCGACGTCGACGCCTACTTCTGCGCCGGCGACGCCCCCGGCTTCGGCGGCTTCTCCATGGCCGAGTACCTGGGGCTGCAGCTGAGCTACATCGACACCACCGAGACCGGTGGGTCGTCGTACCTGTGCCACGTCGGGCACGCCGCCGCCGCCATCGCCGCGGGTAAGTGCTCCGTGGCACTGGTCACGCTGGCCGGCCTACCCCGATCGGACCCGGCATCGATGATGGGCGGCGCCCGAGCGATGTTCGCCAGCGCTCCCGAAGCCGGCTTCGAGATGACCTACGGCATGGCGATCCACGGTGGCTACGCCCTGGCCGCCCGCCGCCACATGTACGAGTTCGGCACCACGAGCGAGCAGCTGGCCGAGATCAAGGTGGCGGCGTCCCACCACGCCCAGTTCAACCCCGATGCCTTCCTGCCCAAGGCGGTCACGATCGAGGAGGTGGTGGAGTCCCCGATGGTCAGCGATCCGCTGCACCGCCTCGACTGCTGCGTGGTCACCGACGGCGGCGGAGCGATCGTGGTGGTCAGCCCCGAGGTCGCCCGCGACCTCGAGCGGCGCAGCGTGAAGGTGCTGGGCCATGGCGAAGCGCCCAAGCACACGAACAACGGCCGCATCGACCTCACCCACACCGGTGCCGTGTGGTCCGGACCCCGGGCCTTCGAGGAGGCCGGGGTTGCGCCCGCCGACATCGACTACGCCTCGATCTACGACTCCTTCACCATTACGGTGCTGGAGACCATCGAGGACCTGGGCTTCTGCGAGAAGGGCAAGGGCGGCGCGTTCGTCGCCGACCAGGGCCTGCGGGCGCCCGACGGCAGGCTGCCGTTCAACACCGACGGCGGCGGCCTGTGCAACAACCACCCCGCCAACCGGGGCGGCATGACCAAGATCATCGAGGCGGTCCGCCAGTTGCGCGGCGAGGCCCGCGGCGAGGTCCAGGTGCCCGACTGCCAGCTCGCGCTGGCGCATGGCACCGGCGGTTCGCTGGGCAACCGGATGGGCAGCGCCACCCTCATCCTCGGACAGGAGGACGCATGAGCGACCTGCCCACCTTCGCACCGCCGGTGACCCCGGAGACCAAGCCGTTCTGGGACGCCACCGCCGAGGGCCGCCTCGTGCTGCCCCGATGCACCTCCTGCCAGACGGTGATCTGGTACCCGCGCACGTTCTGCCCGGCCTGCCACACCGAAGGCGTCGAGTGGATCGACGCCAGCGGCGAGGGCACCGTGTACAGCTACACCGTCACCCACAAGGGCGACGGGCCGTGGCGCGACGTCGCCCCCTTCGTGCTCGCCTACGTCGAGCTCGACGAGGGCCCCCGCGTGCTCACCAACATCGTCGAGTGCGACCCCGCCACCGTCACGGTGGGTCAGCGGGTGTCCGTGCGTTGGGACCCCACCGACCAGGGGCCCGCCATCCCTCGGTTCGCCCCCGCCGGCTGAGCGTCGCGGTGACACCCCGGGCGGCAGGTCTCTCGCGCTGCCGCCCGGGCACGGTCACCGGCCCGGCTCGTCCCGGCGCTGCGGTGGTGTCGCCGTGTCGGGCTCGTACATGACCGCCCCGGCCACCTCCGCATCGACGCTCTCGGCCTCGTAGCGGGCCAGCTCCGGGCTGGGAGGTCCGAGGCGCAACGACCGGCGCGGCCATCCCGTCCCGAGGGCCACCAGCCACACGGCCAGGCCGATGATCGCCGAGACGGTGTAGCCCCGATCGAGCGGGAACCGAGCGCCTGGTGACGTGTTGGCAGCGAGGACGGCGGCGCTCGCCGCGCTGCCGATCGAGGAGCCGATCGTCCGCAGCACCTGGTTGAACCCCAGGGCGCTGCCGGTCTCCGACGCCGGTACGGCCGCCACGATCATCTGGGGCATGGCGGCGAACACGGTGCCCACGCCGACGCCGGCCAGGACCATCACGACCACCAGCTGCCACACCTCGGAGCGGGCCGACCCGAAGGCCACCATCGCCGTGGCGAAGGCACCGCAGCCGAGGGGCATGAGCCAGCGTCCGTCCATCCTCCGCCGGATGACGCCGGTGAGGCGGTTCACGGCCAGGCTCGCCACCGAGAACGGGGCCAGGATCAGACCGGCAGCGAGCACGGTGCGCCCCTGCCCGTAGCCGGTGCTCACCGGCGTCTGCACGTAGCGGATCGCCAGCGAGAACAGGAAGTACATGCCGATCCCGGCGAGGACGGCCACGGCGTGCGCGACTCGCACCGACGGCACCGCAAGGCTGCGGAGGTCGACGAGCGGGTGGCGGGCCGCCAGCGTCCGGCGGACGAAGACGGAGATCGCGGCTGCGGCGACCACCAGGAGGCCGGCGAAGGGCACCGAGGCCGCACCCCAGGAGGGCAGCTCGCTGAGGGCGACGACCAGCGCCGACACCCCGACGGCCAGCGCCGCCGCACCCCGGAGGTCGACCGGCTCCTGCGTGCGGTGATCGCTGGCCGGGATGCTGAGCGTGGCACCCACCATGACCAGGCCCGTCACCGCAGCGGAGACCGCGAACGTGGCCCGTAGGCCCACCGTGTCGACCAGGAACCCGCTGACCGGATACCCGATCCCCACACCGGTGGCGGTGGTCACCGACAGGGCCGCAACCGTGCGGGTCCCCCGCTCCGCCGGGAGGTGGTCACGGGCGACCGCCATGGCCATCGGCATCAATCCGAGCCCGACGCCCTGGAGGGTCCGCCCGGCCAGGAGCGCGCCGAAGCCGAGGGGCAGCGCGGCGGCCGCACCGCCGGCCGTGATCGTCCCGAGAGCAGCGACGATCACCTGGCGTCGATACCGCCCGTCGGCGAGGCGACCGAGCACCGGTGTGACCACCGCGCCGGCGAGGAGCGCGGCGGTCAGGCCCCACTGCGCCGTACCGAGGGACACGTCGTAGTCGTCGGCCACGGTGGGGACCATCGGCGAGCCCAGGCTGCTCACCACCGCCACGGCCAACCCGATGGCCACCAGCTCGGGGACCAGGAGGCGCTCGCGCCACGTCGCACCATGGACGATGCGCGGTCCGCCGGCGGCAGGCCGGTTCAGCGGCACGGTGGCCGAGTCGTTGCCCGGTCGCCGGCCGCCGTCACGGCCGGCGACCCTACCGAGGTGACCCTCCCGGCCCCCAAGCACGCTCGCAGCATCCGGTCGCTCGTTCGACGCGGTCAGCGACCGGAAAAGAGGCATTGACGGACAGCGACTCGCCAACAAGGGTGCACGAAACAACCGTCATGGAGGTCACCGTGCCCATCAACCCCGATGCAGTCGGAACCAAGTCCGATCCTCACACCGTCTCGTGGACGCCCCGAGACTGCGTGATCTACGCCGTCGGCGTCGGCGCCGGGACCGGCGAGCTGCAGTTCTCGACGTGGGACACGGCGAGCCATCCCCAGCAGGTGCTCCCGACCTTCGCCGTCGTTGCCGGCGGCGGGAAGGTCGGAACCACCGAGGGAGGCAGCGGCGGCATGGGCCAGGGCGGGCTGTTCGCCAAGCTCGGCAAGTTCGACTTCGCGATGCTCGTGCACGGTGAGCAGGGCATCGAGCTCGCCCGGCCCATCCCCACATCTGGATCGGCCTCGATCACCACCGAGGTGACCGGCATCTACGACAAGGGGTCCGGTGCCGTGATCACCATGGAGGGGACGGCGGTCGACCCGTCCTCCGGGGACGCCATGTGGAAGACGTCGTCGTCGATCTTCATTCGGGGCGAGGGCGGCTGGGGCGGCGACCGTGGCCCGTCCGGACCGCGCAACGTGGCGCCGGAGCGCGAACCGGACCACGCCATCACCTACGCAACCCGCGAGGACCAGGCGCTGCTGTACCGGCTGTCCGGCGACGTGAACCCGCTGCACTCCGATCCCAGCTTCGCGGCGATGGGCGGCTTCGACCGCCCGATCCTGCACGGCCTGTGCACCTACGGGTTCACCGGTCGGGCCCTGCTGCACGCGCTGTGCGACGGCGACCCGGCGCGGTTCCGGTCGATGGAGGGGCGCTTCTCCAAGCCGGTGATGCCCGGCGAGGAGCTCACGGTGTCGATGTGGGTCGACGGCGACGAGGCCGTGTTCCGGACCTCGGCCCAGGACGGCTCGGTCGTGGTCGATCAGGGCCGCTGCGTCTTCGCATGACGTGAGGTCTGCCGGCCGCTGGGGGCCGAGGGCGTGGCAGTCCGCGCTCTCAGCCCCAGCGGTAGGTGACCCCGGTCATCTCCTCCGACGCTCGCCACAGGCGCTCCGCGTCGGCTTCCCGGTAGGCCCGCTTGGCGGCGCGGACCTTCTTGGGCGAACCGCGCAGCTCGAAGGGCCCGCCGGGCCCGATGTAGTCGCCGCCTTCCACCTCGGATGCCACCGCCGCGTACAGTTGCGGCAGCGCGCCGCCCTCGGGCGACTGGGCCACGGCCGCGTTGGCAAGTCCCATGGCCATCGCCATCGCCTTGTTGCCCGACATCTGCGGCCCCCGCTTCTGGAGCTCGGTAGAGGCGTAGCCGGGGTGGGCGGCAGCGGACACGAGCGGGCTGCCTGCGGCCCGGGCCCGCCGGTCGAGCTCGAAGGTGAACAGCAGGTTGGCCACCTTCGATTGCCCGTAGGCCTCCCACTTCCGGTAGCCACGCTCCCAGTCGAGATCGTCCCAGCGCATGCGACCCATGTGGTGCATGAACGACGACGTGGTGACCACACGGGGCTGGCCGGCGGCGAGCAGCACGGGCAGCAGCCGTCCGGTGAGCGCGAAGTGCCCGAGGTGGTTGGTGCCGAACTGGGCCTCGTGGCCCTGGGCCGTGCGGCGCAGCGGGATCGCCATCACGCCGGCGTTGTTGAGGAGGATGTCGAGTCGATCCACGCGGGCGGCGACGTCATCGGCGGCGGCCGCGACGCTGTCGAGGTCGGCGAGGTCGAGCCGAACGACCTCCGGGTCGGCGCCCGAGGCCTCGGCGGACACGGATGCCAGGGCATCGCGGGCTCGCTGCTCGTCGCGGCAGGCGAGCAGCACCCGAGCGCCGGCGGCGGCCAGCGCCCGTGCTGACACCAGGCCCAAGCCGCTGTTCGCGCCAGTCACCACGGCGGTCCGCCCGCGGAGGTCGCCCATGTCCTTGCGGTTCCATGTCATGGTCAGCTCCTGTATTGCACGGTGGCGTTCATGCCCGGAGGTGGCGGTCGAAGAACGCCACGATCCGCGCCTTGGCGTCAGCCGCGGACGGCTCGTGGAAGCCCATGCCCGGCAGCGGCAGCTTCATCAGCACCGAGACCGCGAGCGGGAGGTC
>JBHIXO010000022.1:0-23859 GCA_041984725.1 Acidimicrobiales bacterium
GCCGGCGCGTTTATGAAAACGGATGAAGACGCCGTGAACCTCGCCAAAGCAATGGTCCGCATCGGAAACAACGTCGGCCGCCAGACGATGGCTGTGATTTCTGTCAACGGCGTGGCCGTGCCCGTCGTCGGTGCTTCGTGCGGCCCGACCTCCCGCACGGTCGCCCTCAGCGTCGGCCACGACTTCATCGGCGGCGACACCGTCACCGTCACCGTCGGGGCCGGTGTCTTCACCGATCCGTCGGGCAATCCGAACCGGGCCGCCTCGGTCAGCTTCGTCATGCCGGGCAGCGGCATCGGCTGACCCGACCGCGTCGTCCGAGTCGACGTCGCGGGCGGCGGAGCCGTGCGACCCGGGCGCGGGTCAGCGGATGAGCAGGTCGCGCACCGCCGCGCCCATGTCCTCGGTCGACGGCGGCGGGCACTCGTTCTCGCCCGCGCCCGCGTTGCCGTGGCGGGCGATGTAGTGGTCCGGCGCATCGGCCTCACACAGCACCGCGACCACGTCGACGAGGCCGAGAGCGAGCGCATTCCTCGCGTCGACGGCGTCGAGGTCGAGGTTCCGGCACCGGGCGAGCGCGTCGACGACCGATTCGTGGAACTCGGCGAAGGGCGTGCGGACATCGGGCAGGGACGCGGTCGAGAACTCGGGCCCGGGGAGTTCGGCGACGGAGCCGGGCACCGCCTGGCGCCGCGGGTCGTCGACGAGGGTCTCGTGGGCGAAGTCGCACCGCTCGACGTCCCACGTCGTCCGTTCCAGCAGCGAGCCGAGTTGGAACAGGAACTCCACCGGCGTCCCGGGCTCGCGCACGCTGCCCAGGGCGCGGAGCGCGGTGCGGTACGCAACGTCGGGAGCGGTCGTCGACGTGTCGCTCGCGCCCGCGTCGCCGCTCGCGGTGTCGGCGGTCGTTCCGTCGGTCGTGTCGACCGCCGTGTCGTCGACGGTTTCCGACGTGTTGGTCCCGGTCGCGGCAGGGTCGCCGTCGTCGCCACCGAGCACGAGCACGCCGACGACGGCGAGCACGACGACCAGGGCGACCGCGACGAGCGCGAGGGGCAGCTTCGACCCGCCGTTGCCGTTGCCGTTGCCGTTGCCGTTGCCGTTGCCGGGGTCCCCGTCGCCGTTGCCGGGGTCCCCGTCGCCCTGGCTCGTGTCGCGGGACGCCTCGTCCTCCGAGACGGCGACGTCGAGCGAGGCCGCCGCTCCCAGGGCGACGGCGAGCTTCGGGTGGATGTCGGCGACCACGGCGACGCCGAGGCGGTCGGCGAGCAGCTCGGACACGAGTGGGATGCTGCTCGACCCGCCGGCCAGGATCGTGCCGGTCAGCTCCACCGGTTCGACATCTGCGCTGTCGAGGGCGCGCTGGAGGGCGTCGATCGTCTCGATCACCAGCGGACGGGCCAGGTCCTCGAACTCGGCTCGGGTGATGCGCAGCTCCTGTGGGGGGAGCCCGGGCAACGACACCGAGATCGAGGCATCCGGCTCGCTCGACAGCGTCTCCTTGGCCTCGGCCGCAGCTTCGGCCAGGCGCCGTACGGCTCGCTGGACGTCGGGGTCGCCGCGGTCGAGTTGCCCGAAGACCTCGGGTCCGATCTGCTCGACGATCCACGACCGGACGACGTCATCGAGGTCGATGCCGCCGATGTCGCGTCTCCCGACGGGCGTGCCCAGGATGCGGTGGCCGGCGGCGTCGATGCGCACGACGGTGGCGTCGAACGTGCCCCCGCCGAAGTCGTACACGGCGAGTGTCGCCTCCGACACGCGACGCTCGGTGGCGTAGTGGACGGCGATGGCCTCGGGTTCGGTGAGCAGGGAGATCTCTGCCCCGCCGAGGGCCTCGCCGGCCACCCGTTCGAGCAGCTCCCGCTCGACGCGCTGCCAGTGGGCCGGGTGCGTGAGCACGGCCCGGTCGGGCAACTCGCCGGCGAACCGACGGACCTGCTCGGCGATCCAGCCGATCAGCCGGCCGGTCAGCTCGTCCGACGTGGCCCGCTCGCCCGACAGCACCTGGGCGACGCGATCTCCGAAGCTGCGCTTGAACCCGACGGCGAGCCCGGCCGGATGGTTCCGTCCTCGCAACAGCGCGGTGCGGGCGAAGCTCCACGCGCCGTCGACCGACACGTGCACCGCCGAGGGCACGACGGTCTCGTGGCTGTCGAGCGGCACGACCTGGAGCCGCCCGTCCTCGCCGAGCACGGCCGCGCAGTACGTCGTCCCGATGTCGAGGGCGACCGTCGTCATCGTCTCGTTCTCTGGCTCCGCACCCGCACCGCACCAGTCTGGCAGCGGCTGCCGACCCCGACCGATCGTCGCTCGCGTCGCCGGCTCTGGCTATCCGGAGGTGACCTCGGCCGGCAGGCAGAACTGGATGAGCTCGTCGTCCACCGCCTGGTCGCAGAACGCCACGACCTCGTCGACGCCCTGCCAGGCGTCGTCGACGGCATAGACGAACCAGCCGCCGTCGCCACCCGGGGTGTCCTGGGGCTGACCAGAGCTGTCGAACACCTGGACGGCGTTGCGGTCCACGGGGAAGAACGCCACCGCGACGTCGCGCAGCAGGCGGCCCACGTCCTCGGCGACCTCGGCGGGCCGGGCCGTCTGACCCTCCGGTGCCGTCGGCACGTAGCGCAGCAGGGCGACGAGGCCGATGTCGCCCGCGGGCTGGACGTCATCGCCACCACCCTCGGTCGACCCGTCGCCGCCGTCGTCACCCGAGGATCCGGCGCCATCGGCTGACTCCGCACCGGCGCCGCCCTCGCCGTCGTCTTCCCCGGAGTCGGCGACCTCGACGGTCACGGCGGCCGCGAAGTCGGACTCGAGGTCGTCGAGGCGGGCGCGGACCGTGACCTGGTGGGTGCCGGGTTCGAGATCGAGTTCGGCGGTCATCACCCCGGCCCCGACCGTGGGCCCGGCCTGTCCGTCGACGTAGACCGCGAACTCGACGTCGGCGGCGTCGATGCCGTCGGGTGCGGGGAACACCCAGGACAGCGTCGAGCCGGAGACGGCCAGGTCGGTCGGCGCCGGCAGGGCCGGCCGGGCGCTCGTCGTGACCGTCACCGGTTCGGTCAGGGCGCTGTTGCCCGCTTCGTCGGGTCCGATGCTCTGGACCTGGACCGTGTGTTCGGTCTCGGGCTCCAACCCGTCGACGGTGAAGTTGAGGGAGTTGGCGCCCTCCACGGGCTGGGGAGCACCGCCGTCGACGATCACCTGGAAGCCGATCACGCCCGACACCGGTGCCCACCGGACGAGCAGCTGCGTGGCCGTGGGTTCGACCTCGACGCTCGACACGGGAAGGGGCGTGGCCAGGCCCGGTTCGTGGTCCTCCCCGAGGAAGAAGCGCGACGCCACCAGCACGACGAGCAGCAGCGGGAGCAGCGCCAGCAGCACGATCATGGGTCGGGTGAGGATCGGCTTCTGCTGGAAGGTGATGGTCCGCAGGTGGAAGAGCGGATCGTCGGGTGACGCGACCGATGTGCCCGCCGGCGGGATCGACGCCCCGAAGGGATGGTCGGCGGTCTCCACCGAGAGCTGGTGCTGGGTCGGGGTCCCCTTCAACTGCGGCTTGCGGGCCCGGGCCTTGACGGTCGTCGACACCTCGGCGCCCACGGCCAGGTCGTGGACCGGCTCGGCCACCGAGAGCTCGACCGCACCCTTGGGGTCATGGGCGACGATGACGATCCGAACCGCGTCGTTGCCGGTGTTCGCGATGGTGATCGGGTAGCTCGCCGACCAGCGACCGACTCCCTCGGGTGCGACGACGACGCCGAGCGACGCCGCCGCCGAGACGCACACGACGCCCTCGGCCGTGCCCCGGCCGTCGTCCACCTTCGACGTGGCTCGCACGGCGAAGGGGACCTCGCCGGTCTCCACCGCCGACCCCGGCGGCGGGTGGAACGAGATCGTCGTCTCCGCCTCCCCGCCTCGGGGCCGCACCGTGATCTCCCGGTCGACGGGCGTCGCCCACGCCGCAGCCTCGCCGAGCACCTCGAGGTCGTAGGCCGTGACCCGGCGGCCGAGGTTCTTGACCCGCACGGTCACGGTGGCGGTGGCCCCGGGGGCGACCGTGACCTCTCGGTGGGCGAGGATGACGACGGGATCCATGGGACCGTTCGATCCGGGTCGATCAGCTCGACATCAGGCCGGGATCGATCTCGATCGGCCCGTCGTCGAGGGGCAGACGGTCGCCGCCGTCGAGCAGGTCGTCGAGCGGTGACGGGTCGTCGCCACCGAACCCGTCGTCATCGCCGAGGGCGTCATCGTCCCCGAGTGGGTTGTCGTCGCCGAGGGAGAGGACCTCTTCGTACCAGTCGACGACCCCGTTGCCGTCGGCGTCGGTCCACTCACCGATCGGGCCGACGTCAGCGTCGAGGTCGGGGTTGTCCATGACCGTGGGATCGAGCCCGAGCCCGATCTCGATGTCGTCGGCCAGCCCGTCGTAGTCGCTGTCAGCCCGCAGGGCGCTCGTGCCGAGGGCGAGCAGCTCGTAGCCGTCGGTGATGCCGTCGCCATCGGTGTCGGGGTCGTCGGGGTCCAGGCCCATGCGGGCCTCGAAGCGGTCGCCGAGCAGGTCGTGGTCGGAGTCCACGTCGGGCTCGGCGACGAGGGCGTCGCTGACCTGGTCGGCCCGGTCGCGCAGCAGGTCGGAATCGACGCCGCCGGCGCCGGAGTAGTCGAGCCCGGGGACGAGCGCCGCGTACTGGAAGCGCTCGCCCGCCTCGAAGACGCCGGTCCCGTAGGCCCGCCCCTTCGCCTCGATCGTCGTGCCGTCACCGAGGCTGATGGCGACGTGGCCGACGTGCGGCGACTCGTTGGGGTGGGGCTCGTGATCGAACCGGTAGAGGAGCGCGCCCGGGATGTTGACCGCGTCCTCCACCGGGATCAACATGTCCTGCTCCTTGAGCCAGTTGTACTGGTACCAGGTGCCGTCGCGCATGTCGTTCAGCCCGACCTGGTTCGCCGCCCACTGCACGAGTTCGGAGCAGTCGAACGCGTTCGGGTCGGCCTGGCCGTCGGCCTCGGCGCCGAACACGTACGGCTTTCCGTCCTGGCCGAGCGCGTGGGCCAGGAACGCCTCGACGGTGGGCCCGTCGTCGACCGAGAGCTGCGCCAGGTCGAGTCCGCCGGGGAGGCCGTCGTCGTCGAAGGGGCTCGGGCCGTCGGGGGAGGCCGCCACGCGGTCCCCGTAGCCCGACGGTGGCTCCCACTGGCCATGTGCACCCGCCTCGCCGGCCGCCGCGGCCGCCGCCTCGGCCTCGGCCCGGTGCCGGAGGTAGCGGGCCCCCTTGGACTCGTGCGTGACCGTCCACGGCGAGATGTCGGCACCCTCGCCCGAGACGAGGAACGCAGCTCGTGCCTGGTCGAGCGGGTCGTCGAAGTCGAGGTGGGCCATCCGGTCGGCGTGGGCGTCGAAGTTGATCTGCCACAGCCCCCGCGAGTCCTCACCGGATTGGTTGTGCGCGCCGGTCTCGCCGCCGGACTCGGCCAAGGCGATGGCGGTCATCGTCACCGCCTCGTCTGGCGAGAACCCGGCCTCCCGAGCCAGGAGGTAGATCTCTCCCGCACCGAGCCGCGCCATCTCCACCACGGTAGTGGAGGCCCGAACTGCTGTCCCGGGGTGTGACGATTCCCACTGCGAGGCGACCGGCGCACGTTCTACCCTCGCGATCGGAGCTCGGGGGCTCCCGGCTGCGCAGGGGACGGGGTGCAGAGAGATGGAACGATCGATGTCGGTGCCCAGGTCGCGGCTCGCGCCGCCACGCGCCGTGTCGATCCGTCGCCCCCGCGTCGAAGCCCGGCTCGACGCTGCGCTCGTCGCGCCCGTCGTGCTGGTCATCGGTCCGGCCGGCTCGGGCAAGACGACGGCCGTCGCGGACTACGCCACGGCACGCGGCGCGCCGGTGGCGTGGTACCGCCTGGCACCGGGCGACCGCGAGCTCGACACCTTTCTCGGCCATCTCCAGCGCGCCCTCGAGGTCGCCGGGGTCGTCGACCGCGACGGGCAGGAGTGGTCCCACTCCGACGACGTGACGGCCGCCCTCGACGCGGTCGATTCCGACGAGCGCACCATCGTCGTGCTCGACGAGATCGACGAGCTGCTGGGGTCCTCCTCGGCCCGCCTGCTGTCTCGCCTCGCCCACGACCTCCCCGATGGCGTCCGCTTGGTGCTCTGCGGTCGGTGCGAACCGGACCTCGACGTCGACCTGCTGCGGGTGCGCGGCAGCCTCGACGAGATCGGCCCCGACGACCTGCGCTTCCGGAGCTGGGAGATCGCCGAGCTCTTCGCCACGGCCTACGGACAGCCCCTCCCGCCCGACGACGTCGCCGAGCTCGAACGCCGGACCGGCGGCTGGGCCGCCGGTCTCCACCTGTTCCACCTGGCCACGAGGACCGAGCGGGCCACCGCCCGCGGTCGAGCGATGCGCAACATCGGACGCCGGAACGGGCCGGGCTGGAGTTTCCTCGCCCAGCACGTGCTCGCCGCCGCGCCGGAGGAGGTGCAGCGCTTCCTCGAGGAGACCGTCGCCCTGCCCCGCCTCGATGCCGACACGTGCGACGCGCTGCGCGACCGCCGCGACAGCGCGGCCCTGCTCGAGGAACTCGTGCACCGGCGCCTGTTCGTCACCCAGCTCAGCGGCGGCGAGTACCACGTCCACGAGGTGCTTCGTCTCCACGTCGAGGGCGTGCTCGTCGACAGGCACGGTGAGAGCCACGTGCGGGCGCTGCACCTGCGCACCGGCGAACTCCTCGAGGGGCGGGGCCAGCAGGCCGAGGCGGCCCGCGCCTACCAGCGGGCGGAGGCGTGGGACCGGGTCCAGGCGCTGCTCGGCATCAACGGTGCAGATGTGGCCGACGCGTCGGCGGCGTGGCTGACCGCCGCGGTCCCCGAGGCGTTGCGCCAGGACCCGTGGATCCAACTGGGCATCGCCCGGCGGCATCGGGCCGACGGTGCGTCCGCCGACGCGATCGACGCCTATCGCACCGTGGAGGACAACCCCCTGGCGGCTTCGGCTCGCGATCTGGCCCGCCAGGAGCGCATCCAGTTGCAGACGTTCCTGGACCCGCTGGCCCGGGCCGGCGGGCACCCGGCCCTGATCCGGTTGCGCAACGGGCTGCGATCCCGGCCCCTCGACCAGGTCTCCGGTGGCGACGGCACCGTCGACGTCCTCGTCGACGCGGTGCTCTCGCTCCTCGGTGGCGCGACCGCGACCGCGGCGGCGGGGTTCGCCGACGTCGAGGCGCGAGCCGCCGACGACGTCACCCACGCGCTCGCCGTCGTGGGTTCGTCGTTCACGGCCTGGCTGTCCGACGACGTGGCTCCGAGCACGGTCGAGGTCCTGGCGGCCACCGTTCCCGACCACGTGCCGTGGATCGCCCGTCTCGCCCGAGCCGTGCTCGCCCTGTGCGTCGCCGACCCCGGCCCCATCCGGGCGCTGGTGTCGGCCGCCTCGAGCCGCGACGACGCCCTCGGCCTCGCCGTGGGCGCCCTGTTGTCCGAGGTGGCGGTGGCCGACGGGCTCCTCACCGTCGACGACGACCCGGCCATCCCGGCCGGCCCGTACGCCGTGCTCGACGCGTGGCGTCTCGCGCTGCGCTCGACCCGGATCGCACTGGACCACGACGATCGCGCCGCAGTGGCTCGCGCGGGGGTCCGCCCGGCGGCGACCGTCGTCGACGACCCGGCCTCGGCAGCCACCGTGCTGGCCGAGGCCGGCTGGCGCCGACCGAACGGCGAACCGAAGCCGGCGACGCACGACGCCCCGAGCGCCGAGGGCGCCGCCGCCTCGAGCACCGTCGCAGTTCCGCGAGACGGTCCCGAAGCTGTGCCCGACGTGACGGTCCGGTGTCTCGGGGGTCTGGAGATCGAGGCTGCCGGCCGGGGCATCGACCTCGAGGCGCTCCGTCCCCGAGCCCGCGACGTGTTGCGGATGCTGCTCGTCGAGGCGCCGGGGCCGGTCAACCGCGACGTGCTGTGCGCCGCGTTGTGGCCCGACGACGATCCGCGGTCGGCCCACCGGAAGCTGCAGACGGCGGTGTCGGCCATCCGACGGTTCCTGTCCGAGGAGACGGGCCACGAGATCGTCCGACGCGATGCCGAGTGCTACCGCATCGATCCTGGTGCCGACATGGTCATCGACCTACGGACCTTCGACGAGGCGCGGCGCGAGGGCCGACGCCGCCTCGACGCCGGCGACCGTGCCGGGGCATCGACCGCGCTGACGACGGCCCTCGCACTGGCGGGCGACCGGTTGTTCCCCGAGAGCGGCGCGGCCGACTGGGTCGTCGAGGCGAGGGCGCGCTGGCAGCACGACCTCGTCGAGGTCTCCCTGCTCGCCGCTGACGTCCTGACCGAGGAGAACGACGTCGAGGGCGCGATGGCGGCCGTCGAAACCGGGCTCGCCGCCGACCGGTTCGCCGTCCCGCTGTGGACGCGCCTGCACGACCTCGCCGAGCGCAGCGGCAACGCTGCGCTCCTGGCGACCGTGGGCCAGCGGTACCAGCGCGTGCTGGTCGAACTCGACGCCGATGGGTGATCGGCCCTGCGCGCCGCTGGCCCTGGTCGTGGTGATGCTCGTCGCCGCCGCGTGTTCGTCGGGGCGCGACGACGGGGGCGACGAGGCCGTGCCCGTGTACCTGGAGCCGGCCGCGGCCCTGGGCGACGACCCGTTCCTGGAGGGCCCGACGATCGAGTTGGCCCTCGCCGACACGTTGGTGCTCGGTCCTGAGATCGAGTTGATCGTGGTCGGCACCGAGCCCGCCCTCTACGGGGGCACGGGCGAGGAGCTCTGCGAACCGAGCGAGCTGGTCGACTTCCTGGACGAGCGTCCCGAGATGGCGGCGGCGTGGGCCGCCGTGCAGCGGATCGACCCGGCCGACATCGGCGACTTCGTGCAGGAGCTGACGCCCGCCGTGCTACTCGGCGACACCTGGGTGACCAACCACGGGTTCCGCAAGGGTCGGGCCACGGCTCGGCTGGCCGTGTTCGAGCGGGGTAGCGCCGTGCTGCTCGACGAGCGGGGCATCCCCCGGGTCCGGTGCCGGTGCGGCAACCCCCTGCGCGAGGGGTCGCGCCCACCACGCGCCCGGGTCGTCAACCCTTCTGCCGCGTGGGACGGGTTCGACCTCGACACGGTCCTGACCGTCGAGCCCGGCGATCCGCTGGGCGAGTTGGCGCTGGTCGACGTCGACGGTGGGAGCGGATCGGCCGACGACCGGGACGTGCCCGAGGAGCTCGACTCGCTCACGTTCCACGAAGCCGTGGCCGGAGGCCGTCTCGACCTGGTCGAGGAGTTCCTCGACGCCGGTCAGGACGTCGAGGCGGTGGACGAGATCGGGAACACGCCCCTCGAGATCGCGGCCTTCCGCCCCCGCGACGACGACTCCCTCGCCGAGGATCTCGCCATGATGCAACTGCTGCTCGACGCCGGCGCCGACCCGGACGCAACGGGCCGCGGCGGACGCCGCCCGATCCACACCTCAGCGTGGTTCGCGCCGCCCGGCGCGGTCGAGCTCCTCCTCGACAACGGCGCCGACCTCGAGATCCGCGACGGCGACGGGGAGACGGCGCTGTTCTTCGCGGCGCGACGGGACGACGATGCCGGCGCCATGCTCCGGTTCCTGCTCGACGAGGGCGCAGACCTGCGGGCCCGCAGCAACCGGGACGGCACGGCCCTGCACATGGCGGGCTGGTTCGGCGGCGGTCCCCAGGTGACCACGCTCGTCGAGGCGGGCCTGGACCTGGAGGACCGCGACCGCGACGGTCGGACGCCGCTGTCGTGGGCCGCGACGAACGCCGTCGGCGCCGGCGCCCTCCTCGCGCTGGGCGCCGATGTGGACAGCCGCGCCGACGACGGCAGCACGCCGCTCCACTTCGCACACCTCGACCCTGACGTGATCGACGTCCTCCTCGCCGCCGGCGCCATGGTCGATCCCCGGGACGAGAACGGTCGGACGCCATTGCATGCGGCGTCCTCCCTCGAACACTCGGGTCGGTCGATCGGGCTCCTCACGGAGGCAGGCGCCGACGTGAACGCCCGGGACGATGAAGGCGACACACCGCTCCACGTCGCGATGCGGCAGTCCGTCGGCCGCGGATCTCGGGTGCGAGCACTCCTCGACGCCGGCGCCGATCCGACGATCCGCAACGCAGCGGGCGAGACGCCCGTCGACCTGGCTCCCGACGGCGACGACCTGTTCGGCTGACCCCACCTGCGGGCCGGTCTGCCCGTTGGGGCAAGGGCCGTGGACATCTCGTCGCGTCGTCGTCGACACCGGATTGGGAGGGTCGACGTCATGGCCGGGCGGATCAAGACCTACGTGTACGCCGACGACGAGGTGACCGAGCAGGGCCTGCACGCCCTGCTCCGGGTGTCGCCGGCGGTCGAGGTGATCGGCGACGACGCCATCGACGCCGCCCGGGTCGCCGTCGTCGCGGCGGCGGCGATCGACGACCAGGTGCTCGCCCTGGCCCGGGGCATCCAACGCGACGGTGTCCCGGCGGTGCTGCTCGTCGTCGACGACCTCGACCCCGACGACCTGGCCGCCATGGGTTCGGCGGGCATCACCGGCGTCCTGCGCCGGCGCGAGATCACCGGCACGCGGCTCGTCGACGTCGTGCGCCGCATCAGCGACGGCCTCGCCGTCGTGCCCGACGACGTCGTGGGGCACCTCTTGCGCTCCATCGGCACCGACCGCGGCGGCCGACCGGCCGGGCCCGCCCTCTCCGAGCGCGAGCGCGACGTCCTGCGCCACCTGGCCGACGGGCTCTCGACCGCCGAGATCGGCGAGGAACTGGCCTACTCGGAGCGGACGGTGAAGGGGGTCGTGCACGACATCACGACCCGCCTCCAGCTCCGGAACCGGTCGCACGCCGTGGCCGTCGCCCTGCGCAGCGGCTGGATCTGAACCGTGATCCACGAGGTCGACGCCGCTCTCGAGGCGATGGTCACCGACGAGCTGGCCGATGCCGAGCAGCTCGAGATCTCCTTCGAGGCGCCCACGTCGGAGTGGGCGGCGCGGCGCAACGCACCCGCCGTCGACGTCTACCTCTACGACGTCCGCCAGGACACGAGCCGGAACCAGTTCGGCAAGATCCCGATCCGCGACGAGGCCGGTCGGATCTCGGCGATGCAGCCCATCCCGCAGTGGTTCCGGCTCGCCTACCTCGTCACGGCCTGGACGCAGCGACCCGTCGACGAGCACCGACTCCTCGCCGACCTCCTCCGGGTGTTCCTGGCCCACGACACCCTCCCGGCGCACCTGCTGGAGGGGTCGCTCGCCGATCTCGAGACCCCCATCCCGCTCGGCGTCGCCATGCCGCCGCCCCAGGACCGCGCGCTGTCGGACATCTGGTCGGCGCTCGGCGGCGAGCTGAAGCCCTCGCTCGACATCGTGGTGATCGCCCCGCTCGTCCCCGAGTCCCAGGACAGCGTCGGCCCGCCCGTCACCCAGGAGCCCATCGTGCGCCTCGAGGACGGTGCGCCCCTGCCCCCGTATCGCGGCCGGCACGGGTTCGACCAGGCCGGTGGGCGCGACTATCCGGCGACGTGGGACCCGAAGCGCCCGCCGCGCCGTCGCCCACCGGTCCGTCTCCCGGCTGAACCCGGCCAGGCCGACGAGGCGTTCGAACGCCTCCGCGAGACGTTCGGGGACGACGAGGCATGACCCCCTACCCCGACGGGCAGCCCGCTCGCGCCCCCGCACCGCCGTTCGGCCGTTGTACGCCGCTCCGACCGCCACGACCGTTCACCGGGGGCCCTTCGTCCCCGGGCACCAGGCCCGCTGCCACCACCACCTGACAAGGGAGATCCGTTCTCATGCCCACCTACCTCGCCCCCGGCGTGTACGTCGAGGAAGTCGAATCCGGCTCGAAGCCCATCGAGGGCGTCGGCACGGCGATCGCGGCCTTCGTCGGGCTCACGCTCAAGGGCCCGACCAACAAGGCGACGCTGGTCACCAACTGGACCCAGTTCGTCGACAACTTCGGCGAGATCGGACCCGAGGGCTACCTCGGCCACGCGCTCTACGGCTTCTTCCAGAACGGCGGCGGTCAGGCCTACGTCGTGCGCATCAATGGCGCCGAGCCGTCGTCCAACGGGTCGACCCCGGCGGCGCTGCCCACCGCGGCGACCGTTTCGGTCGGCCAGCTCGAGATCCGCGCCGCCGAGGGCGGCGAGGGCGGCAACGACATCGTCGTCGAGTTCAGCCAGCCCGAGGGCGACGACACCGAGGGCACCGTCGACATCGTCGTGCGGCGCGGCGACGACCGCGAGGAGTATCCCGGCACCTCGCTGCGGGGCCGGGCCAACCTGGTCACCACGCTGAACCGGTCGGCGCTGGTCCAGGTCGAGACCCAGACCAAGCCCTCCGACCTCGAGATGCCACCCCTCGGCGAGCACTCCCTCAGCGGCGGCGCCGCCCCGACCGCCACGCCGGCCGCGGCGTCGATCGAGCCGGTCAGCCCGACCGACTACGTCGGTGACGTGGCCGACCGCACCGGCTTCGGCGGCCTCGAGGCCATCCCCGAGATCACGATGGTGTGCGTCCCCGACGCGGCCTACGCCTACGAGCAGGGCCTCATCGACCTCGACGGATTCAAGGCCATCCAGCTCGGCATGGTCGCCCACTGCGAGCTGATGGGCAACCGCATGGCCATCCTCGACCCGCCCCCCGGGCTGAACGTCCAGCAGGTCAAGGACTGGCGCATGGACCAGGCCGGCTACGACTCGAAGTTCGCCGCCCTCTACTACCCGTGGGTCAACGTGTTCGACCCGGTGTCGGGCGGCAACGTCGCCGTGCCCCCGTCCGGTCACATCGCCGGCATCTGGAGCCGCAACGACGACACCTTCGGCGTGCACAAGGCGCCGGCGAACGAGGTGATCCGCGGGGCGGTCAGCCTGGAGATCAACCTCACCTCCAAGGAGCAGGAGCTCCTCAACCCCGAGGGCGTCAACTGCATCCGGGCCTTCTCCGGCCGCGGTGTGCGGGTGTGGGGCGCCCGCACGCTCAGCTCCGATCCGAGCTGGCGCTACGTCAACATCCGACGCCTGTTCAACTACCTCCAGGACTCGATCCTGGGCGGCACCCAGTGGGCGGTCTTCGAGCCCAACGACCACGCCCTCTGGGCCCGGATCCGCCGCTCGATCGCCGCGTTCCTGGTGAACGAGTGGCGCAAGGGCGCCCTGTTCGGGCAGACCCCGGACGAGGCCTTCTACGTGCGCTGCGACGACGAGACCAACCCGGCCGAGGCCATCGACGCCGGCCAGGTGACCTGCGAGATCGGCGTCGCGCCGGTCAAGCCGGCCGAGTTCGTGATCTTCCGCCTCTCGCAGTTCTCCGGCGGCACGAGCCTCGTCTCCGAGTGATCCCGACCCGACCAACCGACCGCTGAACGAACAGGAACCCAACCATGCCCTTCGCAGATTTCGACACCTCCGTCGGCCACAGCTTCGGCCTCGAGTTCGACGGCATCGTCATCTCCGCCATCCAGGAGGTCTCCGGCCTCAAGATCGAGCAGGACGTGATCGAGCTCAAGCAGAACATGCCCGACGGCAAGTACGTGATCAAGAAGCTGCCCGGTCGGCCCAAGGCGGGCGAGGTCACCCTCACCCGGGGCCTCACCGAGGACACCGGCTTCGAGGACTGGATCAAGAAGTCGGCCTTCGGGCAGATGGGCGAGGCCCGCAAGGGCGGCGCCATCATCGTCTTCGACTACGAGGGCAACCCGATCAAGCGCTTCAAGCTGGGCAACGCCTGGCCCAAGAGCCTCGAGATCGGCTCGCTCAAGGCGGGCGACACGAACGTGCTCACCGAGAAGCTGGTGATCACGTACGAGGAGATCGAGGCGACCACCTGATGCGCCGGACGTTCGACGCGACGACGGCGCCGCCGTCGGATGGCAGCGGGAGCTCGGCGGTCGACGAACTCCGCACGAGCATCGACTTCGAGCTCCCGCGGGGCTTCGTCGACTCGTCGGGTGCCGTGCACAGGCGCGGGACCATGCGGTTGGCAACAGCCCGCGACGAGCTGGTGCCCCTGGCCGACGACCGGGTGCGCGACAACCCCGCTTACCTCACCGTGGTGCTGCTCGCCCGGGTCATCGAGCGGATCGGTGACGTCGACGACATCCACGTCGGCGTCGTCGAGAACCTCTTCGCGCCCGACCTCGCCTTCCTCCAGGATCTGTACCGCCAGGTCAACACCGAAGGCCACACGCACGTCGGCGTCGCCTGTCCGTCCTGCAACCACGAGTTCTCGGTCGACCTGGCCGGTGGTGCGTCGGGGGGATCCCCGTCTGCTCGAGGGATGAACTGATGGGCGAGGTCACCGCCATCGCCTACCGGTTCCACTGGAGCCTGGACGACCTCCTCGACCTCGAGCACGACCTGCGGCGCACGTTCCTCGACCAGATCCACCGGCTCGAGGCCGCAGGCGGCTGACCGTGCGCTGGCCCTGGCAGCGACGTCCCGAGTCGGCAGCTGCCGACGTCGGGCCCGACACCCCCGCCCCCACCGGCCCGGTCCACCGGGCCGGCAGTGGGGAGTGGCGCCGCGTCGCGCCGCCCGCGCTGGCCGTCCAGCGCAGCCACGCCGCCATCGACATCCGCCCGCAGTCGTGGCTGGGTGCCCACCGGTCGCCCCTCACCCTCCAACCCCTCGTGCACGGCGTCGTGCCCGAGCAGGGCGGGACGGTGACCGGCCGAGCCGACACGACCGTCCCCACGCCGCCACCGACCCGGCAGTGGGCGCGACCCGAGCTCCCCGAGCCTCGCATCGCGGCGGCGTCGCCGCCCCTGCCCCCGAAGCCGGCGGTGCAGCGCGCCGTCGCCCCCCGCCCGGTGCCGGTCATCGATATGCCCGTGGTGGCCCGCACGCCCTCGTCCCCGTCATCGGCGGCCCCGCCTGCATCGCCCGTGCCGGCTCCGGCGCCGACACCGGTCGTGGTGGACGTCCCCCCGTCGCCGCGGTCCGTCGGCGCCGTGGTGGCCCGAGCACCGTCCTCGCCCGCACCCCCAGCACCCGCGGCTCCGCGCAGGGCACCGGACAGGTCGTCCGACCCGCCCGCGCGCCCGCCGACGGCGGATCCCGATCCGGTCGTTGCTGGAGCACCGGACCCGGCGCCCGCCGTCGATCCAACGTCCGTCGACCCGACACCGTCGATCGAGTCCGCGCCCGCCGCCGACCCGCCGCCCGATGCCGTCCCCGTCGCGCCGACGCTGGGCACCGGGAACCGAGCCGAGCCCCCGCACGACGCCGATCCGGCCGAAGGTCACGCCGCTGGTGATGGGGCACCGACGCCGGGTCCGGGTTCGACGACCGGCCCCGGGCCGGCCGCGCTGCAACGGCGGATCGATCCGACCAGCCCGTCCCGCGGGGCCGACACGTCGCGGTCGGCCCCGCCGGCGTCGGCTCCCGCGGTCGCTCCGGAAACACCCACCGACGTTCCCGCCGGGCTCGCCGACGCTGCGGCTGCGCCGACGGACGTCGACTCGGCGCCGGCCGTGGACGTCCCGGTCGTCGAGCGCTCGGCCCACGCCGACCGGGAGTGGGACCTGCCCGCCCCCACGCTCGGCCTCGGCGAGCCGATCGTCCAACCCTTCGACGGGCCTGATGCCGACGCCGACGAGCCCGCCCCGTCGCCGTCCCTGCCGCCACCGCCGCCCACGCTGTCCCAGTCGGACGTCGATGCGGCGGACCACCACGGGCCCGCGACCGGCGCGCCGGCCGTCACGACTCCTGCACCGCCGTCGCAGGTCGCAGGTCGCGACGCCGGCGCGGTCGCCCCGACCCTCGGCGCCCCGGCCAATGCGACCGGCGCCGGGGCGCCGACGCACGGCACGCCGACGACGCCCGACGTCCAGCGCCGTGTGAGGCCCTCCTCGACCGCATCATCCGCGGCCCCTCGGCCGACCGGCCCCGCATCCTCGCCCGGCCCCGGACTCGGCGCCCCGCTGGTCGACGGATCGCTGCAACGCGCGGCGAACCCGCCCATCGTGACCGCCGCCGCCCTCGCCCCCGGTCACCGCGGTGCTGCCGGGTCGGCAGCGCTGTCCGGCCCGCAGCAGCCGGTCGTCGGACGCGAGACCACGTTCGAGCCGTCCGCTCCCCAGCAGGACGACGTCCAACCGGCGAGCGTCGGGTTGCTCGGCGCCCGCGGCCCGCTGCTCCAACGCGATCTGGAGGCACCGACGGGCCCCACCGCGCCGACCGCCTCCCGCACAGCCTCGAGCGTCGCCCGACCGACCGGGGCTGCCAACGCCACGGCGGCGAGCCCGACCACCCTCCTGCGGAGCGAGGCGACCGCGAGGGCGACGGTCCTCGTCCCGACATCGGTGTCCCTGGACGGTCGAGTCGCACGGTCCGGTCGCCGGACGACGCCGCCCCCGGCCGCGGCCACCGTGCCGACCCTGGCGCGACGTCCGATCGAGGCGGCGCCGTCGTGGTCGCCGTCGCGGGTCGGGTCCGTCGCCGCGCCCTCCGCCGGCTCGACCACGACGGTCGTGCAACCGAGCCTCGCCCCGGCGAGGCCGGCGTCGATGGCCGCCGCGGTCCGACCCGGCGCCGCGTCGGCCCCGGCCCCGCTGCTGCCGAGGCCTGGGCCAGCCGCCGTGGTGCAGCGTGCAGCCGCGCCGCCCGAGCCGCCGGCCGAGCTCCCCAGCGACGACGCCGTCCTCGACCGGATCTCCGACGCCATCGAGCAGATGCCCGATGCGCCCGCGGTGGAGCGTCTCCGCACGCTCGTCATGCCCGCGCCGGCCGACGGCGACGGCAGCGGCGAGGACGCCACCACCGGGGAGAGGTCGGTGGCCGCGCCGGCGGCAGCCGGAGCGGGCCCGACGGCGGGCACTGCGGCGACCGGAGCCGGAGACGTAGGCCGTCCCGGGGAAGCCGGCGGTGCCGGCGGTGGTGAGGCCGGTTCGGCCGAGGACGAGGCGAACATCGCCGAGCTCGCCGACAAGTTGTACGGACGGATCCGCTGGCAGCTCCGCCACGAACTGCTGCTCGACCGCGAACGCAGCGGATCCCTGATCGATCGGACGTGGTGATGGCCGACTACAAGACGAGCATCGGCGACGAGGCCAAGTTCAACAACAACCGCTGGGCCGCCGTCACGAGCTGTCACTTCAAGGTCGTGATCGACGACGAGATCCCCCTCGGCAGCTTCACCAAGTGCGAGGGCCTGGCCGTCGAGGTGAGCGTGGAGACCCGGGAGGAGGGCGGCAACAACACCTACGTCCACAAGCTGCCCGGACGGGTGAAGTACCCGAACATCAAGCTGACCCGCCACGTCAACGCCCACAGCGGCGCGGTCCCGTGGTTGTTCGACACGGTCAACGAGAAGCTCGACCGCACCGCGACCATCACGGCGTTGGCTCCCGACGACGCCACCGAGATCGCCGAGTGGACGCTGCAGAACGTGCTGCTCGTCAAGTGGACGGGGCCGTCGTTCACCAACGACTCGGCCACGGCGCTCACCGAGACGCTCGAGATCGCCCACCACGGCTTCGGCCCCAAGCAGACCTGATCATGGCACCGCCCGAGCTCGGCCGGCTGACCGAGGCCAACCTGACGCACGCCACGCTCGTCATCAGCGAGCCCAAGGTCGACAAGAAGAACAAGACCGTGTCGCCGGGCACCGAGATCACGACGTTCACGTTCCAGTTCAACCCCAAGGAGTACACGCTCCAGACCAAGGCGCAGTGGCAGTCCAAGCAGCACAAGAAGGGCGTGCGACCGCCGCAGTTCAAGGGGGTGTCCCCGGCCACGATGAGCGTCGAGGCCTTCCTCGACCAGCGCTCCATGAAGGACGGCGACACCGTCGAGCAGGCCGTCGACACGCTGCTCCAGTGCGTCCAGCCCACGAAGCAGTCGATCAAGTCGTCGCCGTTCCCGCCGGTGCTCACCTTCTCCTGGGGCAGCAAGCCCCGCGCCTTTCTCGGCGTGGCGACCTCGGTGAACGCCAAGTACACGATGTTTGCCGCCGACGGGGCGCCGATGCGCGCCACGTGCACGCTCAGCCTGCAGTTGTTCGAGTGGGCGCTCAAGAAGCAGAACCCGACGTCGGGGACGCCCCGGATCGACCGGTCGTACCAGGTGAGGATGGGGGACTCGCTGGCGTCGATCGCCAACGAGGAGTACGGCGACCCCGACCTGTGGCGAGCCATCGCGCTGGCCAACGGCGTCGTCAACCCGGCGGCGGTCCCGGTCGGCACCCACCTCCTGCTCCCGCCAGTCCACGAGGCCGCCCGTCTCCTGGCGGGGTCGCGATGAGCGAGGGGGCGCGGGCTGCCGCGCTGTTGCACACCGAGGTCGACGGCCAGGAGCGCGACGACCTCGTCCGCGAGGTCCTCGTCGAGGCCGTGATCGACGACGAACGCAACCTCCCCGACGCGTGCACGCTCGTGTTCACCGACGCCCAGGGTGGCGTGCTCGAGCAGGGCGGCTTCGAGATCGGCAAGGCGCTGAAGCTGTCGGTCGGCACCGAGCGCACCCAGGCGGGCGGCGTCATCTTCGACGGCGAGATCACGGCGGTCGAGGTCCACATCGAGGAGGGCACCCGCCAGGCCGTGGTCCGGGGCTACGACAGCTCGCACCGCCTCCAGCGCGGGACCCACACCGAGACCCACCTGGACATGACCTACGGCGACATCGCGGAGCGCATCGCCCAGCGGCGGGGGCTCTCCGTGGGCGAGGGTGGGTCGGTCAACGTCGTGCACCCCGCCGTCGTGCAGTGGAACCAGACCGACTGGGAGTTCCTCAACCAACTCGCCGCCGAGGTCGGGCACGAAGCCGTCGTCGCCGACGGCAAGCTCCACTTCCGTTCGCCGACGTCGGCCAGTTCCGCCCCCGGCGAGGCCGCTCCGGACACCGCTGGGGAACGTCAGCTCGTCGCCGACAACATCCGCCGGCTGCGGGCCACCGTCAACGCCGCCGAGCAGGTCGGCACCGTCGAGGTCCGGGGCTGGGACCCGGCGACCAAGCGCGAGGTCGTCGGCTCGGCCGACGCGACCCGGGCCAGCTCCCACCAGGGTGGCGCCGACCCGGCCGCGCTCGCCGGCGCGTTCGGGTCAGCGACGCTCGTGCGCACGCATCTCCCCGTCGAGTCCCAGGAGCTCGCCGCCGAGGCGGCCCGCTCGATCGTCGACCAGCTCGGCAGCGTCGCCGCCGAGATCGAGGGCATCGTCGACGGCGACCCGTCGTTGCGCTCCGGCGTCACCGTCAGCCTGTCGTCCCTGGGGAGCCAGTTCGACGGGAAGTACACGCTGACCTCGTGTCGCCATGTGTTCTCCCAGCACGAGGGCTACCTCACGCACTTCCGGGTCAGCGGCCGCCAGACCCGGACGCTGCTCGGCCTCGCCACCAACGGCGGTGCCCGCCTCGCTGGCGCCGGCCTGGTCTCGGGGGTCGTGTGCGACATCGAGGACACCGAGGGCTTCGGTCGGGTCAAGGTGACGTTCCCCTGGCTCCACCCCGACGCCGAGTCGCCCTGGGCCCGCGTACTCAGTGTCGGCGGTGGCAAGGACCGTGGCGTGGTCTGGATGCCCGAGGTGAACGACGAGGTGCTCGTGGGCTTCGACCACGGCGACCACCGGCTCCCGTACGTCCTCGGGGGGCTGCACAACGGCGAGGACGTCCAACCCAGCGGCCCGGGTGCGCTGACCAATGGCGGCGTCGTGGAACGACGCACGCTCGTGTCGCGGGAGGGTCAGCACCTCACCTTCGACGACAGCGACCGCTCGATCCGGCTGGCGACGAAGAGCGACGAGATGAAGCTCACCTTCGAGGGCAGCGACAGCTCGGTCACGCTGGCCAGCGACGGCACCATCTCGATCGAGTCGTCGGGCGACATGACGTTCAAGTCGGGCGGCAAGGTCGTGCTCGAGGCCACGACCGACTGCTCGATCAAGGCCCAGGGCGTGTCGATCGACGCCGGCCCCGAGTTCAGCGCGTCCGGCGTCACGAGCAAGGTCGAGGGATCGGCCCAGGTCGAGGTCAGCTCGTCGGGTCAGGCCACCGTCCGCGGCTCGCTCGTCCAGATCAACTGAAGGAGTCCCGATGCCACCAGCCGCGAGGGTCAGCGACCCCACCGCCCACCCCGGGATCGTCACCGGACCCGGCGTGCCCACCGTGCTCATCGGGGGGATGCCCGCCGCCGTCGTCGGCGATCTCCACACGTGCAGCTTTCCGCCGCCGGCCGGTCCGCACCCGCCCTCGCCCTTCACCGGACCCGGGAGCCCGACCGTCTTGATCGGCGGACGTCCGGCGCTGCGGCTCGGCGACCTGTCCGGGTGCGGTGCCCCCATCATCATGGGCTGTCCGACGGTGATCATCGCATGAGCGCCATCGACGCCCGCTCCGTGTCCACCGATGCCATCGACGGTCCGACCCGTGCCGGCCCGGTGAGCCCGTTCGTCGGCCGGGGCATCGGGTTCCCCCTCGGCGTCGACGGCACCGGTTCGCTCGGCCTGGTCGACGGTCACGACGAGATCGTGCAGTCCATCCGCCTCATCCTCGGGACCTCGCCCGGCGAACGACCGATGCGACCCGACTTCGGTTGCGCCATCCACCACTACGTGTTCTCGCCGGCCGGCACCACGACCGCCGCCCGGATCGAGGCCGAGGTCCGCACCGCGCTCCTGACCTGGGAACCGCGCATCGACCTGCTCGACGTCGCCGTCAGCCCCGACAGCGGCTCGGACTCGATGCTCCTGATCGACATCACCTACTCGATCCGCGACGTGAACGACCCCCGGAACCTGGTCTTCCCCTTCTACGTCATCCCGGAGGACGACCGATGAGTGTGCGCGCCCCGAACCTCGACGACCGTCGCTTCCAGGAACTGGTCGACGACGCCAAGCGCTACGTGCAGCGCCGCTGCCCCGAGTGGACCGACCACAACGTCTCCGATCCGGGCGTCACCCTGATCGAGGCGTTCGCCTACATGGTCGACCAGCTCGTGTACCGCCTGAACCAGGTGCCCGATCACCAGTACCTGCGCTACCTGGAGCTGCTCGGCGTCGAGCGGCTCCCGCCGTCGGCGGCGGTCGCGCCGGTCACGTTCTGGTTGTCGGCCCCCCAGGACGATCTGGTCGTCATCGAGGCCGGGACCGAGGTCGCCACCCGGCGGCTGCGCCACACACCGGCGATCGTGTTCCGGACCGAGGACGACCTCGGCATCCAGCCGGTGTCGATGACCGAGGTGCTGACCCGGGTGGCGGGCGACGAGGAGCCCTACGACCGGATGGGCCAGATCATCGCCGAGGACGCCTTCCCCGTGTTCGGGAACCCACCGACGCCGGGCGACCTCTTCCTCGTCGGCCTCGACCAGGCCGCGCCCCGCTGCGCCGTGCGGCTGAGCATCGACTGCCGGCTCGAGGGGTACGGGGTCGACCCGGAGGACCCCCCGTTGCAGTGGGAGGCGCTGTGCGACACGGGCTGGGAAGCGTGCGACGTCGACGACCGGACCGGGGGCTTCAACGACCCCGGCGACGTGGTCGTCCACGTGCCGGCCGGACACGAGGCCGACGTCATCGGCGGCCGATCGGCGGGCTGGTTGCGATGCCGGGTGCTCGAGCCGCGGGCCGACCAACCCACCTACACGGCGAGCCCGATCGTCTACGGCGTGTCGGCCGCGACCGTCGGTGGGACCACGACCGCGGTGAACGGTGAGGACGTCCACAGCGAGATCGTCGGCGTCTCGGCCGGGACGCCGGGCCAGCGGTTCCCACTCGCCCGCAACCCCATCGTCCGCACCGACGAGCCGTTGGCGGTCGAGGTGTCGACCGACGCCGGCTGGGAGACCTGGAGCGAGGTCGACGTGTTCGCCGAGAGCGGCCCCGACGATCCCCACTTCCGCCTCGAACCCTTCGACGGCGAGCTCGTCTTCGGTCCCGCGGTGCGCGAGGCCGACGGCGGGATCCGCCAGTACGGGCGCGTCCCGCATCCCGGCGCCCGGATCCGCGTCCCCAGCTACCGCGTCGGTGGTGGCGCCGAGGGCAACGTCGCGCGGGGCGAGATCGTCACGTTGCGGTCCTCGGTCCCCTTCGTCCACCGTGTCGAGAACCGGCTCCCGGCCCGGGGTGGGCTGGAGGCCGAGTCGGCGTCCAACGCCCGGGATCGTGGTCCGCTCGTGCTCGGGACCCGCGACCGCGCCGTGACGCTGGAGGACTACGCCTACCTCGCGCTGCACAGCTCGAGCCGCGTCGCCCGGACCAAGGCGATCGAGATCGGCGAGGACGGTGAGCCGGCGAGCGACACCAACCCGCCCGCAGGGGTTCGGGTCCTCGTGATCCCTCGGGTCGGGGCGTTCGAGCCGTCGGGCCGGTTCCGGCGTGACCAGCTGCTCCCGGGCCAGCAACTCCGCACCGAGATCGAGACGCACCTCGAGCAGCGGCGCACCGTCGGGACCCGGGTGCTCGTGTCGCCGGCCCGGTACATGGGCATCACCGTCGTCGTGCAGGCGCGGGCCCGGGCCGGCGCCGACCTGTCTGCCGTCGAGTTCGAGGCCCTCAAGGCGCTGTACCGGTACTTCTCCCCGCTGGAGGGTGGCCCGGCGGGCACCGGCTGGGCGTTCGGTCGGCCCGTCCACGTGGGAGAGGTGTACGGCGTGCTCCAGGCGGTCGACGGCATCGACTTCGTGCAGGCAGCCCGCCTCTTCCCCGTCAACATCAACACCGGCGAGCGCGGCGACGCCGTCGAACGGATCGAGCTCGAGCCGAGCTGGGTGGTGTTCAGCGAGGAACACCAGATCCGACTGGTCGAGGCACTGGACACGGGCACATGAGGGGCCGCCGAGCATGAGGGGCAGCGCGGACGACGTCGTCTCGTCGATGCCGATCGAGGACGGCCTGCCGGCGCTGCTGCGCGCCGACGACTTCTGCCAGCGCTTCGTCGGCGGCCTCGACGACGTCCTCGCCCCCGTGCTGCTGACCATCGACAACCTCGACGCCTACGTCGACCCCGACGTCGCCCCGATGGACTTCGTCGAGTGGCTGGCCTCGTGGTTCGGCCTCCAGCTCGATCCCGAGTGGGACCAACGCCGCGCCCGCCGCACCGTGGCCGCGCTCGCCGCCATCAACCGCAACCGCGGCACGCTCAGCGCACTCCGCGACCTGGCCGCCGTCCTCGGCGACGGCGACATCGAGGTCGAGGACGGCGGCGGCGTGTGGACAACCCTCGACCCCGACGACAGCCTCCCCGGCGCCCGCTCCTCGGAAGTCCTGGTCCGCGGCGATGTGTCGGACCGCCACCTGCCCCTGCTCCAGTCCTTCGTACCTCCCGGCCGGCGCGTGGTGCTGGCCGGGACCTAGGACGATGGCCGGACGGTCCAAGGCACGCTCGGGTTCGTCGCGGGCCACTCGTCGGGGTGCGGCGACTCGGCGGAGCGGGCCGTCGCGAGCCAAGAGCGTCCAAGCGATCCAGCAGTCGGTCGGCAACCAGGGCTTGCAGTCGGTGCTCGCCGAGCCCGGCCTGCAGCGGTGTCCCGAACCGGGTTGTGACTGCCCCGGCCCCGCCGTCCTGCCGACGCTCAGCCGCGACGCCAAGCCGACGACCGCCCCGGCCGGCGTCGCCCTCGAGCTCCGCACCGCGCTGATGGGTTTCGTGCCCGACAGCGGGAAGGTCCTCTCGCTTCTGGAGGGCCACGACCGCACCAACCGGTTCCAGATCAACGTCGAGTTCCACAAGCTGGTCGGCCGGCCGTTGCGCTCCATGCTCCGGGGCCGGATGGACAGCGACTCCGTGGTGAAGGCGTGGGCGCTGCTCGAGGGCTCCAGCGTCCACGCCTACGAGACGGCGCTCGCGCTCGCGAAGAAGCTCGATGAAAAATTGCCCCTCGAAATGGCAACGAGCGCACCTTGGATCC
>JBHIXO010000023.1:0-23538 GCA_041984725.1 Acidimicrobiales bacterium
GTCGCTGCGCAGCCCGCTGACCACGCCGGTGGCGTCGGGTCGGTCGGGGGTGCGCTCGCCGTCGAGGTAGGGGAGGAGCACGACGCCGCCCGCACCGGCCGGCGCCTCGGCTGCGAGCGCGCCGAGGCCGCGGTCGTCGAGGCCGAGCAGGCGGCCGACCATCGTGGTCACCTTCGTCGCGTTGTTCGTGCAGACGAGGGGCAGGAAGCGACCGGTGGCGTCGGCGAACCCGGCGACGGCGCCCGTGGCGTCGGCCGTCGGGCGGCTGCTCACGGTGTAGACGGTGCCGCTCGTGCCGATCGACACGGCGATCCGCGACGGACGCAGGCCGATGCCGAGCGCGGCCGCCATGTTGTCGCCCGTCCCGGCCGCGACGATGGGACGGCCCCGCAGCCCGACCTTCTCGTGCACGGGGGCCGCCATCCAGTCGGCACGGTCCGACGGCCCGAGCACCGTCGGGAGGCGGTCGATCCACTCGTCGTCGGTGAGCGACGTGTCGAACTGGCGCAGGATCTCGGGACGCCAGCGGCCCTCGGCCGGCGACCAGTAGCCGGTGCCGGAGGCGTCGCCGCGGTCGGTGACGACCCGGCCGGTCAGCCGGAACGTGAGCCAGTCGTGCGGGAGCATGATCCGGCCGATCCGGGCGAACGTCGCCGGCTCGTGCACGGCCAGCCAGGCCAGCTTGGTGACGGTGATCGCCGCGACCGGGACGACGCCGACGCGCTGGGCCCACTGTCCGCGTCCGTAGCGCCGGACCAGGTGCTGGGCCTGGGGCGCCGACTCGGTGTCGTTCCACAGCTTGGCGGGGCGCAGGACGGCTCCGGCCTCGTCGGTGACGACCAGGCCGTGCTGTTGCCCAGCGACCGAGAGGGCGGCGATGTCGCGCTGGCCGGTCTCGGCGATGGCGTCGAGCAGCGCCTGCCACCACACGGCTGGGTCGTGCTCGCTGCGGGGCGGCGTCGTGGGCGGATGGGGTGCCCGGCCGCGCGCGACCAGCGCGCCGGTGTCCGCGTCGCGGACCTCGACCTTGGTGGACTGCGTCGACGAGTCGACGCCGAGGACCAGGGGCATTCGGGGTAGTCAACCATCGGGGCCCGTGCGCCGGTAGCTTCCGACGTCGTGCCCGCCGCACGCCGAACCGTCCCCCGCGAGTACTGGCTGCTCTGCATCGGCGTGTTCCTGCTCGGGTTCGGCGTCCGCCTCGTGCTCGACGGGAGCGACGACTCCGACCGCTCCGCGCCTGCCGGCGCCGCCGTCGTCCTCGCTCAGCTCGGCACCGACCGCTCGATCGATCGCACGGTCGCGCCGTACGGCGGGCTCGGCATCTGGGTCGACGCCTTCGACTTCTCGCCGTCGTACACGGGCGGCTCTCCGCCGGTCGATCCCGCCGTCGTCGACGAGTACGCCGACCTCGGCATCGAGACGATCTATCTCCAGGCCGCCCGCCTCGACGACCGGGCCCCGGGCCGCACGCTCGAACCCGACCTGCTCGCCGAGTTCCTGCTGCGCGCCCACGCCCGCGGCATCCGGGTCGTCGGCTGGTACCTCCCGCTGTTCGCCGACGTCGACGCCGACCTCGACCGCCTGCTCGCCGTGGCCGAGCTCGACGCACGCGGGCACCGCTTCGACGGCGTGGCGGTCGACATCGAGTACATCGAGGCCGTGCCCGACCCCGACGAGCGCTCGGCGAGGCTCGTCGACCTCTCCGAGCGGCTCCGGGCGGCCCGTCCCGGCGAGACCCTCGGCGCCATCGTCCCGCCGCCGGTGCAGCTCGAGGTCGTGAACACGTCGTACTGGCCCCGCTTCCCGTGGCGGGCCCTCGACCCCAGCTACGACGTGTGGCTGCCGATGGCGTACTGGACGACGCGCAGCGCGGAGTCCGGGTACCGCGACGCCTACACCTACACCGAGGAGTCGGTGCGGCGGCTGCGCAACAACCTGGGCCGGCCCGACGCCGTCGTCCACTCGATCGGCGGGATCGGCGACGCCACCACCCCCGACGACTTCGACGGGTTCCGCCGCGCCCTCGACGCCACCGCCTCGATCGGTGGCTCCCTCTACGACTGGAACAGCCTCCCCACCGACCAGCGCGCCCTGCTGCCCGACCTCCTCCCCGGCTGATCATTCGGCCGACCGATCGCCACAAGCCCTTGCCCCGAGCCGGTCAGGCTGCGAACCTCTGGGCGACGGGCTGGCGGCGAGAAGGGGTGGGAGATGCGAGCGAGGACCATCGGGACGTGGCTGGGCACGGCGGTCCTGGCCGCCAGTGCGTTCGCTCCGGGTGTCGGTGCGGCCACCGATCCCGCTGGTGAAGCCAAGTTCACCGCCAGCGACGGCGCCACAGGCGACGGCTTCGGGCGGTCGGTGGCGGTGTCCGGTGATCGGATCGTGGTCGGCTCTCCATTCGACGACGATCGTCGCCCCAACTCGGGGTCGGTGTACGTGTTGGAGCCCGATGGCGGGGGCGGTTGGGTCGAGACCAAGCTCACGGCGAGCGATGGCGCTTACAGTGACCGGTTCGGTTCGTCGGTGGCGGTGTCCGGTGATCGGATCGTCGTCGGCGCCCCGTTGGACGACGATCGTGGCGCTGACTCCGGGTCGGCGTACGCGTTCGCTCCTGACGGCGTGGGGGGTTGGCTCGAGACCAAGCTCATCGCCGCGGACGGCGACCGAGACGACGTCTTCGGCTTGTCCGTGGCGGTGTCCGGTGATCGCATCGTCATCGGCGCCCGCGAGCACGACGACCTTGGGCGCAATTCGGGCTCGGCGTTCGTGTTCGAACCCGACGGTGTGGGGGGTTGGGTCGAGACCAAGCTCGTGCCCCCGGACGGTCGTCGAGACGGTTGGTTCGGCTGGTCGGTTGCGGTGTTCCGCGACCTCGTTCTCGTCGGTGCACCCAACGACGACGACCGAGGTCCCGACTCGGGGTCTGTGTACCTGAACCCTGGGTCGGGGTGCGCGGGTCTGCGGGTGACGATCTCGGGCACCGACGATGCCGACGTGATCGTCGGGACCTCGGGCGATGACGTGATCCGGGCGGGGCCTGGTGATGACGTGGTCGAGGGTGGTGGTGACGATGTGATCGGTGCGGGGGGGGGGGACGACGTCGTGTCCGGCGGGGCGGGGAACGACACGGTGTTCGGGCAGCCGGGGGGCGATCGGATCTTCGGCGGGCATGGTGACGACGATCTGCGGGGTGAGGCCGGGGATGATCGTGTCGGTGGTGGCGATGGTCACGACCGCATCACGGGTGGTGCGGGGATCGATCAGTTGCTGGGTGGTCGGGGAACGACGTCCTGACCGGGAACGGTTCGAACGACACGCTCGAGGGCGGACCGGGCACGGACACGTTGCACGGTTCGTGGGGCGACGATCGCCTGGACGGTGGTCCCGATGCCGACGTCGTCGACGGCGGTCCGGCCGTCGACGTCTGCGCCCCCGACCCGGTCGACACCACGACCCGCTGCGAGGCCTGACCCGTCGGCGACCGAGGAGGGTCGTCGGTCGGGAGGCTGCGGGTGAATGCGTGCGCCGACTGTTCGTCGAACGTGCATCAAGTTCCGGTCACGGATCACGTTCGGTGCGCCTACAGTGCGCGTCATGATTCGTTCATCCGCGAAGTGGCTTGCGTGGGTCCTCGTCGTGGCGGCCCTGGCCGCGTTCGCTCCGGCGCCGTCGAGCGGGGCGGCGAGCCCGGCCGACACGCCGTTCGTCGAGGCCACGTTGGTCGCCGACGTGGCCCGGGGCGGCTCGGACCTCACGGTCGACCTGCACGGCTTCGGCCTGACGTCGGTCGACTACGTGCGCATCGAGGCGTCGCTCGGCGGCGTGCCCGTCCTCTTCGACTTCTACGGCGAGCCGTCGATCGAGACGGTCTGCCCCGAGGTCGTCGTCGGCAGCGAGACACTGAACCGCTGCGTCCTCTTCGCGGCCGGGGCGCGGACGGCCGGGATCCACGACGTGTCGGTGTACGTCCCGGCCCCGTTCGACGAGGAGTTCGCCGTGACCGCCGAACTCGCCGAGGACATCCCGCGCTGGTGGGAGACCTTCGACGTGACCCGGAGCACCGACATCTTCACGGGGTCGACGTCGATGACCGTGACGTTCACGGCGTTGCCCGCGGCCGTCGGTGCCCTCGACCTGGTCGCGCTCGGTGACGACGACTACGACGGCGTGCCCGAGACGGTGATGGGCCGCCTGGACTGCAGCATCGCGTCGGGCGCCGGCACGTGCACGACCACCCGCACGATCCCGGCCCGGTGCACCGAGGACTCGCTCGGCGGTGAGTTCTGCGAGGTCGACCCGACCGTCTACTTCACCGTCAACGGCATCGCCGTGCCCGGCCTCGCCTACGACGGCACGCACTACCGCCTGTCCCGGTACGACGAGGGCGCGTTCTTCGGCCAGCAGGACGCGGCGGCCGGCGTGCCGCTCGGCGACTCGATCGACCTCGACACCTACCGCCTGCCCTACGTCGAGCCGTGCTTCGAGACCAACGCCCCCTACTGCTTCGACGCCGGCTACTACCTCACGTGGATCCGGACCTGGCTCGGGTCGATCGGCTCGCGGTCGTCGGTGGCGGCCACGCCCACGGCGACCGGCGCCGTCGTTCGCGCGGTCGTGCCCACGCTGCCGGCCGGTCGCAACGGCGTCCGCGCCGAGGCCGTGCTCACCGGGCCGGGCGGCACGGTACGACGGACGATGGCCTGCGACGCGACCGCCTGCGCCCCACTGGCCATCGACGGGCTGGCGCCGGGCACGTGGAGCGTCGCGCTGCGCCTCGTCAACGCCCACCCGCGCACGACCTACGAGGACGAGTCGACCTGGGGCGGCGAGACGTTCGCCACGATCACGGGCGACCCGGTCGAGGTCGGCGCCAGCGACGGCATCGCGGCGTTCCGGGGTTGGTACACCCGGGGCAAGCCCGCCACCGACGGCCGCATCCGCGTGTGGGGCTGGGCCCGCAACGACCCCGACACGACCCGGGGCAAGCTCGGCCTGCGGGCGTGGGACGACGGGCAGGAGTTCGTGCTCGCCGGCGGCACCGTCGACACGCTCGACCGCAGCGGCGACCGCATCGTCGTCGAGGGTGTCGGGACCGTGGACGGCGCGCCGGTGGAATGGACCCTGGTCTTCGTCGAGCGCGGCGACGTGGAGCGCGACCGGATCCGGGTCATCGTGCGCGCCGGCGCCGACGTGCTCTACGACACCGACCCGGGCCTGCCCATGGACGCGCTGCCCACCCACAGGGTCCCGACCGACAACTTCTCGGCCGACCTCACCTGACGAGTCCGCCGAACCCGGGCTTCGTGGCCCTGGTTCGGGTGCGGGCTCAGCCCGCGATGGCGGTGGCGGGGAGGTGGTCGACGCGCCTCGAGGCGGTGCTCCAGCGCCGCTCGGCCAGCACCCGGGCGAGTCGGGCGTCGGAGGCGGCGTAGGCGTGGAGCGCTTCCCGGCTCAGGTCGTGGATGCGCTCGCGGTCGACCTCGATCGGCGCGAGGCCGACGAAGCGGGCGATCGACTTGAGCGAACACGAGATCCGCAGCGCCGGGCCGACGTCGTCGCGGTAGACGCGGTAGGCGTCGAGGTGGGCGTGCCCGTACCACGACGCCCGGTAGCAGTGGGCGTGGCCGGGCAGCGGGTCGTGGCGGTGACGGATCCGCGGGTCGGCGACCAGGTGCAGGCCGAGCCGCTTGCGCCACCGCAGCGCCCGGTCGGCGATGAACGGCAGGTCGAACGCCGACCCGTTCCACGTCGCGATCACGCCGGGTGGCAGTTCGGCGAGGCGGGCGTCGACCGCGGTGAGCACCTCGTCCTCGGGGCCCGAGAACAACTCGTCGACGTCGGTCGACAACGCGACGGCGACGATGCGGGACACGCTCGGGTCGAGGCCGTCGACGGTCGTGTCGGTCTCGATGTCCAACCCGTAGATCGGCGTTCGTCGCATCGTGGGCGAGCCCCCTGTCCGCTGGGTCGATCGTACGGACGGCCGCCGCGCGGACGGTGGATCCCCCGCCCCGGATCGTGCCCGGCCGGGCTCAGCGGCGCAGGCCGGGCAGCGGGAGGTTGAGCAGCTGGCGCAGCCGCGACGTCACGTCGGGCGTGAGCGGCTGCTCGAAGCGGTCGATGCGGAACGTCAGACCGATCTCGCCCTCGCGCGGGTCGACGGCGGTGAGCCGGGCGCCGCGGGGTAGCGGCGGCAGCGGGAGGTAGCCGCGCAGGAAGCGGGCGAGCGGGGCGGGCACCCCGAGGAGTGACGCCCGGCGGGGCGACAACTTGAGGAACCCACCGACCGCGTCTGGCGTGGTCAGGACCTCGCTGACCCGGATGCCGCCGATCCCGGTGGTGGTGACGACGCCCTCGTCGGTGAGCCGGAGGCGGAACGGGAGCCGCAGGTCGCGGGTCCAGCGGTCGAGGTTCTCCTGCGACACCCACGCCTGGAGCTGGGCGGGCTCGGCGACGAGGACCGGGGGGAGGCCGGGTTGGACGCGGACCCGCTCGGCCCGGACCACGAAACGGTCCACGACCAGACCGGCGACGGCGTAGGCGGGCAGTTCGACCTTGACGAGGTCGACCTCGCCGCGCAGCAGGCCGGCGGGCGAGACCTTGACCCGGGGCTTGAGCGGACGTCCGAGCGTCGCCTCGGAGACGACGTCGAGCATGCCGAGGAACAGGTCCTGGGCCGGCCGGTAGGTGGCGACCTCCTCCGGGGTGGGGAGGCGGGGGCCATCGGCCGTGGCGTCGTCGTGGTCCGGGCCGGAGTCGTCGACCGGCTCGTCGACGCGGGGCGGGAGGACGTCGGACCAGTCGGGGAGGGGGTACCGGCCCTCGTCGCCGGCGGGGGTGCCGAGGTGGGCGGCCCAGTCGGCGTCCGGGTGGGCGCCCGCGCCGGACGGTTCGTCGCCCGTGTCGCCGGGGCCGTGCTCGTCCTGGGTCACCGTCACGGATGCTACGGAAACGGTGGGGGCCGGCGTCGGACCGCCGGCCGGGCCGTCGGTCGAGGCGCCGGTCGAGGCGCCGGCCGGGAGCGGGTCAGCTGGCGGCGCGGCGGCGGGCGCCGATGGGGTTGGGGACGGGGAAGCCGGCGCGGGTGCGCTCCTCCTCGTTCTCGCCACCCCAGAACCCGAACTCGCGCTTGTCTCGGGCGTAGTCCCGGCAGGCGACGCGGACGTCACAGCCGGCGCAGATGTCGGCGGCCTTCGCCTCGCGACGGGCGCGCGCCTGGGGGCGCTCGGCCAGCGGCGGGAAGAAGAGGTGCGTCTTGCCGACGCAGCCCGCCTCCGCCATCCAGTCCTGTCCGGCCCAGTTGCCCAGTGCCACCACTTCGTCGCTCACGGCCCTCTCCCCATTCGTTCCATGCCGCCGCTCCGTCGCGACGGCTCCGTGGTTCCACCCGCCAGGGCTGTACTGCGAGTAGTTACTCGACCACAACACTACAACGCGTAGTGGCGCGAGTACAGAGGGAGAGGAAAATGTGGTGTTCGCGGCCTTCGTGGCGGTCCGTGCGCCCCGATCCCGGCGGGCGCGGCGAGCCCCGACGAACCGGAGGCGGCGGCGACTCCGGCGACGCCCGAGGTCAGAGCAGGCGGGCGGCGAGCTCCGCGAGGGGGGACCGTTCGCCCCGGAGGAGCCGGACGTGGCCGAAGCAGTCCTGGCCGGCGAAGGCGGTGATCAGCGCGGTGAGGGCGTTGGTCTGCTCGGAGAGGAACGCGGCGTCGATCTGGCTCGTGTCGCCGGTGAACACCACCTTCGAGTCGGCCGCGATCCGGGTGAGGATCGTCTTGCCGACCTGGGGCGACAGGTTCATCGACTCGTCGATGATGACGAAGCTCGAGTGCAGCGTGCGGCCGCGCAGGTGCGTCACCGACTCCATCGTGAGCTGCCCGCGGGCCCGGATCTCGTCGATCACCTCGGTTGCGTTCTCGTGGTGGCGGTCGCCGTGCTGGTCGGGCGAGGTGAGGGCGTAGACCGCGTCGGTGATCGCCGCCATCCACGGGTCGAGCTTCTCGTCGAGCGTGCCGGGCAGGTAGCCGACGTCGGCCTTGCCGACCGGGACGACCGGTCGGTACACGCAGATCCGGGAGTAGCGACGCTCCTCGACCACCTGCTGCAGGGCCGCCGCCACCGCGGTGAGGGTCTTGCCCGTGCCGGCCGGGCCGTCGAGCGCGACGACCTTGACGTCGTCGTCGAGCAACAGGTCGAGGGCGAACCGCTGCTCCTTGTTGCGCGGCCGCAGGTCCCAGGCGTGGTGCTCGCCGGGCAGGAGGCGGAGCCCGTCGGCGTGGCGGCGCACGAGCGCCGACTGGCTGCCCGCGTGCAGCACGCCGAACTCGTTCGTCCGGAGCTGGTCGGCGACGCCGGCCACGGCCGGGTCGTCGTCGAGTCGGCCCTGGCCGGCGTAGACCGCGTCGATGACGGCGGGCTCGACGTCGAACTCGCGCCAGCCGAGGTCGGCGCCGAAGCCCCGCCGGTCGGCGTCGAGGGGATCGTGCTCGGAGGCGTCCAACCCGAAGGTCGCCGCCTTGACGCGCATGCCGGTGTCGTTGGAGACGAGGCGCACGGGCGGCCCGCCGTCGAAGCGTTGCCCGAGGGCGGTGCCGATGATGCGGTTGTCGGGCTTCTCGGGGTCGAGGCCGTGCTCGCGCAGCAGTCCGGTCTGCACGCCGTTGAGCGCGACCCGGAGCGTGGCCCCACCCGGGAGCGGCTGGCCCGTCTCGAGATCGCCGCCCGCGTCGACACGGAGCCGCTCGATCGAGCGCAGGACGTCGCGGGCGGCCATGCCGACCGAGTCGAGCCGCTTCTTGAGGCCGTCGAGCTCCTCGATCACGGTGAGCGGCACGATGAGGTCGGCGTCGACGTCGCCGGCCAGCACCCCCTCGGGATCGGCGACCAGTGCCGAGGTGTCGAGCACCACCTGCGTTCGCGTGGTGGTGGCGACCGCTGCGTGCGCAGGCGCGTCGATGAAGGTGGTCTGGTCGGTCACGGAGCCTCCAGGGGCACGCAGGGCACGACAGGGAGCGCTGGACTCGACCGGTCGTGCCAGGGGACGACGAACACTGCTCCGATGATGGCGCGCCCGACCACCGGGACGGGGGATGCTCCGGCTCGTTTCCCCAGGCTTCACGCGGCGGCAACACTGGGGCCCGTGCTCTTCCGCCAGCAGTTCTGGCCCGGCATCGCCGACGGGTCGATCCGGGTGGCGTTCCGGCGGTGGCGCCGGCCCACGGTGAAGGCGGGCGGGACGCTGCGGTCGCCGGCCGGGGTGCTCGCCATCGACGCCGTCGAACCGCTCGCCGGGGACGACGACCTCACCGAGGCCGAGGCCCGCGCCGCCGGCCACGCCTCGCTCGCCGACCTGCGGCGCGAGCTCGCCGTCGAGGGGACGCTCTACCGGATCCGGTTCCACCTGGCCGGCGACGACCCCCGGGTCGCGCTCCGCGAGGACGCCGACCTCGACGACGGCGCGCTCGCCGAGGTCGAGCGCGCGCTGGGTCGCCTGTCGTGGTCCCGGGCCGCGATCGCGGTGATCGCCCGCCACCCGGCCACGGTCAGCTCGGTGCTCGCCGACGAGGTCGGGGTCGACCGCCCCACGTTCAAGCGCCGGGTCCGGCGACTGAAGGAGCTGGGCCTGACCGAGAGCCTCGGCACCGGCTACCGGCTGTCACCGCGCGGCGAGACCGTCGCCGCCCACCTCGGGATCTCGCCGTGAGCGCGTCGTGTGTGTTCTGCCGGATCGTCGCCGGCGACGATCCCGCCCACGTGGTCCTCGACGACGACGTGGCGCTCGCCTTCCTCGACGTCCGGCCGCTCTTCCCCGGCCACGTCCTGCTGGTGCCGCGCGAGCACCACGAGACCCTCGTCGACCTGCCACCCGAGCTCGTCGACCCGCTGTTCCAGCGCGCCCGGCGCATCGCCGCCGCCGTCGTCGACGTGCTCGGCGCCCAGGGGTCCTTCGTCGCCATGAACAACACGGTCTCCCAGAGCGTCCCGCACCTCCACGTGCACGTCGTGCCCCGCACCAAGGGCGACGGCCTCCGCGGGTTCTTCTGGCCGCGCACGACGTACGACGACGACGCCCACGCCGCTGACGTCGCCGCCCGTCTGCGCGCCGCCGTCGCGGCGGACTGACCGAGCCGGACCGACCGGCCCGGCCCGCCGCTCAGGGCTCGAACGCGACCCGGGGGACGCCGCCCTCGACGGTGATCGTGGCCGGGATGCCGAGGAGGTCGAGCGCATCGCCGGTGAAGTCGGGGGAGCGGACCGACACCGCCTCGCCCTTGCGGTCGCCGCCCAGGATCGTCAGTTCGACGGTGATGCCGGCGTCGTCCTCGTCGACGTCGAACACGATGGCGTCGTAGGTCCCGTCGTCGAGCACGGATGGGAGCGTACGGAACCGGGGCCGTGTCAGACTCGCCCGCATGGCAGTGGTGCTGGTCACGGGGGCGAACTCGGGCATCGGGCGGGCCGCCGCCGTCCGGCTGGCGGCGGCGGGCCACGTGGTCCACGGCGCCATGCGCGACCTGGGCAAGGGCGACAAGCTCGCCGCCGAGGCCGCAGCCGCCGGCTGCTCGGTGCACCCGGTCGAGATCGACGTGTCCGACGACGAGTCGGTGCGGCGGGGGATCGCCGGCGTGATCGACGACGAGGGCCGCATCGACGTCCTCGTCAACAACGCGGGGCTCGGCTACAACCGGGTGGTGGAGGAGGTCGACGTCACCGAGGCGCAGGCCGTGTTCGACGTCAACTACTTCGGGGTCGTCCGCTGCACGCAGGCCGTGCTGCCGGGGATGCGCGAGCGCGGGTCGGGCACGATCGTGAACATCTCGTCGGTCGCCGGCCGGGTGGCAGCCCTCGGCCAGGCCGTGTACGCCTCGTCGAAGTGGGCGCTCGAGTGCCTGAGCGAGAACCTCGCCCAGGAGCTGGCACCGTTCGGGATCCGGGTGAAGATCATCGAACCGGGTGTCACCCGCACCGCGCTGCTCGCCAAGCACGCCGACCTCTACGAGGACTCGCCCTACGCCGCCACCTACCGCCGCATGTTCGCCTTCTACCTGGCCGGGATCGAGGCCAACGTGCGGGCCGAGGCCGTCGCCGACGTGGTGCACGACGCCGTCGCCGACGAGTCGCCTCGCCTGCGGTACGTGTGCGCGTACGGCGGCGAGGAACTCGCCGAGCGGCGCAACTGGCTGAGCGACGCCGAGTGGATCGAGCTCGGCGCGGCGGCCGACGACGCCGAGTACTACCGCCTCTTCGACGAGGCGTTCGGGCTCGACATCACGCCACCGCCGGGCGCGCTCGGGGGCTGACGTGACCGTGCTGCGGGGTCGACTGCTGGTCGCCGAGCCGACGCTCGCCGACCCCAACTTCCACCGCACGGTCGTGTACCTGATCGAGCACTCGCCCGAGGACGGCGCGCTCGGCATCGTGCTCAACCGCCCGGGTCACGTCCCCGTCGGCGAGATCGTCCCGGACTGGGCGCCCTACGTGTCGGCGCCCGACCAGGTCTTCGTCGGTGGTCCGGTCAACCCGGAGGGGGCGCTGTGCCTGGCCCGCCGCTCGAGCGCGGGCCCCGGACCCGACGACGACGTCGACCCGCCGCCGGTGTTCCGGCCGATCACGACGTCCATCGGCGCGATCGACCTGCACCGCGACCCCACCGACGCGCCCGACGGAATCAGCGCGCTGCGCGTGTTCGCGGGCTACGCCGGCTGGTCGCCGGGCCAGCTCGAGGGCGAGCTCGACCTCGGCGGCTGGTACGTCGTCGGCGCCACCGACGACGACGTGTTCACCGACCACCCCGACCGCCTGTGGCGCGACGTCCTGCGCCGTCAACGGGGCGAGGTCCGCGCCGCCGCGTTCCACCCCGAGGACCCGAGCGTCAACTGAGCCCGGCCCCGCAGGTCGGGGTCGCAGGTCGGGGTCGCAGGTCGGGGTCGGTCCCGACGTCCGGAGGTGGAGACGAGTGGGGCACCGCCCTGGCTCCGGACGACGTGGGTGTGGTGCACGTCCGGAGGTGGAGCCGGCGTCAGAGCCGGTCGATGCGCTTGAAGCCCTCGCCCAGCTCGCAGCCGCCGAAGGTGCCCCACTCGGCGAGGCGGGTGCGGATGCGGTCGGCGAAGACGCCCCACTGCTCCTCGGCGGTGGGGTCGTCGGGGTCGACGCCCATCGTCGAGCGGAACTGCGACGTGTGGGCGCGGAGCGCGGCGAGCTTGGCGTCGACGTGCTCGGCGACGTCCTCGACGTGGTCGGGTTCGTCGGCCTCCCACAGCAACAGGACGTCGGGCCGGTGGTGGTCGAGCTCCTGCTCGGGGAAGAAGAGCGGGTCGCGGGCGGCGACGATGCCCTCGACGGCGAGGTGGCCGGCGAGGCGGTGGTCGGGGTGGAGGCGGTAGCGCTTCCACGGGTCGTGGCCGAGGACGACCGCGGGCCGGAGCCGGCGGATCCAGTAGGCGACCTGCCAGCGCTGGCGCAGCGACGAGTCGAGTTCGCCGTCGGGCCAGCCGAGGAAGACGACCTCGCCGGTGCCGCCCAGCGCGGCCGCCGCCGCCCGCTGCTCGACCTGGCGGGTGGCGACGAGCTCGGCCGGGTCCTGGGTCGGGTCCCAGGTGCCCTTCGAACCGTCGGTGCAGACCAGGTGGTGGACGATGCACCCGGCGGCGGCCCACTTGGCGAGCGTGGCGCCGCAGCCGAACTCGACGTCGTCGGGGTGCGCGCCGATGGCGAGCGCGGACGCCGGCGTCGGCAGGTCGAGCGAGACGCCGGCGGCGGTGCCGGCGAGCGTGGCGGGCGTGAACGCCGGGGGCGCGGGGGTGGGGAGGTCGGGGGTGCTCACGGGGTGCAGGTGCCGGTGCGGGGGAGGGCGAGGTCGTCGGGCACGTCGACGTCCCACCCGAGGTCGGGGTCCCGGACGACGCGGAGCTGCAGGCCCAGGCGGCGGGCCTCGGCGCGGTGGCGGTCGAACGAGCCCTTGCCGTAGGCGAAGGTGAAGCCGCGTCCGGTCGGCACGGCGGCGACGTTGGTGCCGTCGCGCCGGCGGTCGGGGACGAGCGTGACGCCCTCGGTGGAGCCCACCCAGGCGAGGTCGGTGGCGAGCGGCAGGTCCGCGTGGGCCACGATCGCGGTGGCGATGCCTCGTTCGCCGAGGGCGGCGACGCCGGCCATGACCGCCCCGTCGAGCCCGAGCCCGGGTGTCCAGACGACCTCGGCCCCGACCTCCTCGGCCCAGGCGCGGACGGCGGGCGCGTCGCAGACGACGTGGACGGGCAGCGGGTGGGCCGCCTCGACGACCGTCGTCGCCATCCGCCGTGCGAGGTCGGCGCGCTCGGCCGGGCTGAGGGCGCCGGCGAGGCGGACCTTGGCTGCGTCGAAGTCCTTGACCGGGACCAGGACGGCGCGGGCGCGGTCGGGCATCGGGGCCGAGCATAGGGAGCACGCCGCCGGACGGGGCGGCCGGTGCCCGCAGGGAGGGGCCGGTGCCCGCACGGAGGCCCGGAGCGGGAAGGCCCGGCGCGCGGGGTGGCCTCCTACGATGCGGGCCATGCCGCCGATCAACGTCGCCGTACTGGGTGGTGGCTCGTGGGGGACCACGGTCGCCCACCTGTGCGCCCACAACGCACCCACGATGCTCTGGGCCCGGTCCGAGGAGACCGTGACCGGCATCAACGAGCGGCGGCGCAACGACCAGTACCTCCCGGACTTCGACCTGCACCCCGAGCTGCGGGCGTCGACCGACATGGCCGAGGTGCTCGCCCGGGCCGACGTGCTCGTCATGGGCGTGCCGTCGCAGGCGGTCCGCGCCACGATGCGCGACGCGGTGCCCCACGTCCGCGCCTGGCTGCCGATCGTCAGCCTCACCAAGGGTCTCGAGCTCGACACCGGCAAGCGGATGACCGAGGTCATCCACGACGAGCTGCCCGGCCACCCGATCGGCGTGCTCACCGGCCCCAACCTCGCCAAGGAGATCCTCGCCGGCGGCGCGGCGGCGTCGGTCATCGCCATGCCCGACCAGGCGGTCGCGGATTCCCTGCAGGCGGTGTTCGCCACGCAGCTGTTCCGCGTCTACACGAACACCGACCTCGTCGGCTGCGAGCTCGGCGGGGTGTTCAAGAACGTGATCGCGATCGCGTCGGGCATGGCCGACGGGCTCGGCACCGGCGACAACACCCGCGCCGCCGTGATCACCCGCGGGCTGGCCGAGATCACCCGCCTGGGCGTCGCCATGGGTGGCGAGCCGCTCACGTTCGCGGGCCTCACCGGCATGGGTGACCTCATCGCCACGTGCATCTCCCCGCAGTCGCGCAATCGCACGGTCGGCCAGAAGCTCGGCGAGGGCATGACCATCGAGGAGATCGTCGCCGAGATGCAGCAGGTGGCCGAGGGGGTGAAGAGCTGCCGCGCCGTCCAGGCGATGGCCCGGGCCCACGACGTCGAGACCCCGATCATCGACCAGGTCGTCGCCGTGTGCCACGACGGCCGCACGGCGCTCGACGCCTACGCCGGCCTGCTCCACCGTGAGAGCCGCCGCGAGATGTACGGGCTCGAGGACCAATGAGCGCCCGCACCTGGCTCGTGCGGCGCGCGCTCGGACGCCTCCGCATCGACGACGACACCGTCCGCCACCTGTCGACGTTCCAGCGCCTCGGGGAGACCCTCGAGGTCCAACCCCCGGGCGAGGTGCTCCCGATCGGGGCACGCACGGCCGTGCGGGCGCTGCGGACCCGGGCGGCGTCGCAACTCGGCAGCGACTGGGTGTGGCCGTACTGGCTGCGCCGCCAGACCGATCCCGCCTCGGCCGCGTTCGTGCCCCGGGGACACCTGCCGTTCCTGGCCAACGTGACGAGCCGCAACTGGACGATGATCGGCAACCTCGGTTCGGCGCGCGAGGCCGTCGTCGATCCCCGCGGCCTCGTGTCGCCGTGGCACGACTCGTGGTCGCTCGACTGGTGGGTCGGCGCCGAGGACCGCTGGCACGTGCCCGCCCAGGAGGCCTCGATCCGTCAGTCCCTCGTCGGCGGTGCGCCGGTGGTCGAGACCCGACTGCGCGTCCCCGGCGGCGACGTCATCCACCGCGCCTACGCCGTCCGCGCCACCGCCGCCGACGGCGGTCACGAACTCGCCGTCGTCGAGATCGAGAACGACTCGGCCGTCCCGGTCGCGCTCGCGCTCGCCGTGCGGCCCTACGACGTCGAGGGCCTGTCGGTCGTCGAGCGGATCGGCCTGCACGGCACGACCGTCACGGTCGACGGCCGTGTGGCCATGCTGTTGCCGAAGGCGCCGAGCGGCGTGGCGGCGTCGACGTTCCGCGACGGCGACTGCGCCGAGACGGTCTTCGCCGGCCGGGCCGGGACGTCGTTCCCGAACGACCTGCGCGACCCCGCCGGACTCGCCCAGGCCGCGTTCGTCTTCCCGCTCACGCACCGCACGACGCTGCGCGTCGCCATCCCGCTCGAGCCCGCGCACCGCACCCGACGGCTCGGTCGGGCGCGGCGCCGGGTCGAGCGGGCACCGGCCTTCCCGGCCGCCGTGCCCACGAGCGAGCAGGTGGCCCGCGGGTGGGCCGTCCAGTCCGACCGCGGCATGCGCCTCGTGCTGCCCGACGAGCGCCTGCAGGAGGCCGTCGACGCCAACCGCCGGGCGCTGCTGCTGTTCCACGACGGCGCCGACATCACGCCCGGGCCGCGCACGTACCACCGGTTCTGGTTCCGCGACGCCGCCTACCTGCTCGGCGCCCTCGACCGCTACGGCTTCCACGACGAGGCCGCCGAGGTGCTCGCCTCGTACCCCGAACGCCAGCAGCGCGACGGGTTCTTCTTCTCGCAGCGCCTCGAGTGGGACGCCAACGGCGCCGCGCTCTGGGCGATCGGCCACCACTGGGACCTGACCCGCGACGAGGACCTGGCCCGCACGCTGGCGCCGGCCGTGGCGGGCGGAGCCGAGTGGATCGCCCGCAAGCGGCGCGTCACGTCCCGGGGCGACGCCGCGGTGCGCGGCCTGCTGCCCGCCGGGATCTCGGCCGAGCACCTGGGCCCGCACGACTACTACTACTGGGACGACTTCTGGGCGCTGGCCGGCCTGCGCGACGCCGCCCGCGTGCTCGACGCCGTGGGCGAGACCGAGGCGGCGACCGGCACGCGGGGCGTGCTCGCCTCGATGACCGACGACGTGCGGGCCTCGCTGCGCCTGACCGCCGAACGCCTCGGCACCGACGCGATCCCGGCCGGTCCGCTCCGCCGCATCGACCCGGGGGTCATCGGCTCGCTGGCCGCGGCCTGGCCGCTGCAGGTGCTCCCGGCCGACGATCCGGCCGTCCGGGCGACCCTCGACGTGGTCCGCGACCGGTTCTGCATCGACGACGCCTTCTACCACGGCATCAGCCACACCGGGCTCGGGACCTACCTGACGCTGCAGGTCGCCTTCGTGGAACTGCTCGCCGGCGACCCGAGGGCGTTCGACCGGCTCCAGTGGATGCTCGGCGCCGCGACCCCGACGTGGACGTGGCCCGAGGCGATCCACCCTCGCGTCAACGGCGGGTGCATGGGCGACGGCCACCACGGGTGGGCGTCGGCGGAGTTCCTGTCGTTCGTGCGCACGATGCTGGTGCACGAGCGCAGCGACGGCCTCTCGCTGCTGTCGATCCTCCCGGCGTCGTGGCTCGGGCAGGGCGTCGAGGTCCACGACGCCCCGACCCGGTTCGGCACGCTGTCGTTCGCGCTGCGCTGGCACGGCGAGCGTCCGGCGCTGCTGTGGGAACTCGACCGCCACGACCCCGACGTCGACGTCGTCCTCACCTGTCCCGGGCTCGACCCGGCGTGGCGTTCGACCGACGCCCGGGGCGAGGCGCTGCTCGACCCGGTGGCAGCACCCGCCACGTGACGACCCGCGACCTGAGGACCCGCCACCGGCGTCGGGTCAGGTGATGACGATGTCGGCGAGTCCCTCCTCGGGCTCGGGGTACGACATGTCGAGGTCCTCGAGGGTGTCGACCAGGATCCGGCTCACCGCCAGGTTGCGGTACCACTTGCGGTCGGCGGGGATGACGTACCAGGGCGCGAAGTCGGTCGAGGTCTCGGCGATCGCCTCGGCGAAGGCCTCCTGGTAGTCGTCCCAGCGCTCGCGTTCGGCGAGGTCGGCCGAGGAGAACTTCCAGTGCTTGTCGGGTTCGTCGAGGCGGGCCTGCAGGCGCTCGGCCTGCTCGTCCTTGGAGATGTGCAGGAAGAACTTGACGATCGTGACGCCCTCGTCGGCGAGCATCCGCTCGAACTCCCGGATGTGCCGGAACCGCTTCTCGATGCGGTCCTCGGGCACGAGCCCGTGCACGCGGACGACGAGGACGTCCTCGTAGTGGCTCCGGTTGAACACGACGAGCTGCCCCGTCGCCGGGACCTTCGCGTGCACGCGCCACAGGTAGTCGTGGGCGAGCTCGCGCTCGCTCGGCTTCTTGAACGACCGCATGTGCACGCCGATCGGGTCGACCTCGTGGAACACGTGGCGGATCGTGCCGTCCTTGCCGCCGGTGTCGGTGGCCTGCAGCACGACCAGGACCTTGTGGCGGTGCTCGGCGTAGAGCACGTCCTGGAGGTCGGCGAGGCGCTGGCGGGTCTCCTGGAAGACGGGGAACGACGCCGCCTTGTCGCCGTCGAACCCGGGGGTGGCCCGGGTGTCGCGGTCGGCCAGGTCGAGCGTCGTCCCCGGCGGGACGATCAAGGACTTCCTCATCGACCGGATCGTACGGGGGCTGGCGCTACGGTCGCGGGCGATGACGACCGCGCCGATGCTGCGGCCGAGCCTGCGCGGCAAGGCGCCCGGGACCCGCAACGAGCGCGAGTTCTGGGCGACCGGGTGCGACGTCGTCGTCGGCATCGACGAGGTCGGCCGGGGCGCGTGGGCCGGTCCGCTGACGCTCGGGGCCGTCGTCATCCCGAAGGAACGGCGGCTGACCAAGATCCGCGACTCCAAGCTGCTCACCGCCGCCGAGCGCGAGATCCTCTTCGACCGCATCGTCGGCTGGGCCGACGCCTGGGCCGTGGGGCACGCCTGGCCCGAGGAGTGCGACGAGCTCGGCATGTCCGAGGCCCAGCGCCTCGCCGCGGCCCGGGCCATCGCCGGGCTGGGAGTCGCCCCCGACCGGGTCCTGCTCGACGGCAACTGGGACTTCGTCGGCGGCGGCGCCGTCCCGGGGTCGTCGGTGCGCAAGATCGTGAAGGGCGACGCGACGTGTCTGTCGATCGCGGCCGCCTCGATCGTGGCCAAGGTGACGCGCGACCGGATCATGCGCGCCCAGGCCGATGCCCACCCGTGGTGGAGCTTCGACACCAACAAGGGGTACCCGTGCCCGCGTCACAAGACGGCGCTGGCCGGTGTCGGCCCCTCGGCCATCCACCGCCGGTCGTGGGTGTTCATGGAGCACCTGCCCTGGCCCGGCGCCGTCCGGGCGGTGCCGCGGCACCTCCGGCCCGACACGTCGCAGGGCACCCTGTTCGAGTGAGCCTCGAGCACCCCGAGGAGGACCCTCGCCGAGCCGAAGCCGCCCGGGTCGTCGCCGAACTGTCGGCGTTGCGTCTGGCGCCCGAGGACTGGGACGCGGTCGAGGACGTCCTCGCCGACGTCGCGACCGGCGATCTCGACCGCACGGACGAACTCGCCCGTGTGGTGTTCGAGGCCCGTGTGCGCAGCCGGTTCAGCGGACCGAAGGCGGCGGCCGACGTCGTGCCCACCAAGCAGACGTCGGTGCTGCCGGTCGTCGGTCTGGTCTGCGGTGGCCTCCTCGTCGGTGTGGGAGCGCTGCTGGGCGGCGGCGTGATCCTCGCCGGGATCGTGGCCCTCGGCGTGTTCGTGTTCGGCATCGCGTTCGCGGGCTCGCGCGTCGCGCACCGCGGTGGCGACGCCGCGGCCGGTGGGTCGAGCCGCACGCCGCCGGTCCCCATGCCGCCGGAGATCGGCGCCTGGGTGGCCGCGTTCGAACGGGGCCGCTGAGCCTTGACCGGCACGCGCCGGCGGGTCAGCCTGGCGGCATGAGCGAGATCGCGCAGCGGTGGCGGACGGTGGCCGACGGATTCGGGGCGCGGGTCGACGCCGTCCCCGACGGGGGGTGGGAGCGGCCCACGCCGTGCGAGGGGTGGGTGGCCCGCGACGTCGTCGCCCACCTCGTCGAGTGGATCCCGCCCGCTCTGTTCGAGACGCTCGACGCCGGCGAGGTCGAGCGGCTCACCGGCTTCCCGCCCGAGGTCGAGCAGGCGATGCGGGCCAGCGGCCACTTCGGGGCCCGCGTCGACGTGCCCGACGATGCGTCGGCCCAGGACCGCGTGCTCGCGTTCTTCGGTCGCACGCCCTGACGCCGGATCGTCCCGGGCCGGGGTCCGATCGTGCCGGTCCGGAGGCCGTCGGTAGCGTCGGAGGCGTGCCGGCCCCCCGTCTCCGCCCTGCGCTCGCCCTCGCCGTCGTCACCGTCCTCGTCTGGACGACGCGGATCCGCAACATCTGGACCGACGACGACCTGAGCGTGGCCGGTCAGGTCGGCCGGACCGCGCTGGCGCTGTCGTTCACCGCGTTCGCGATCGCCACGATCGGTGCCTGCTGGGCCAGCCGACGGGACCCGGCCGGACCCGTCTGGGCCCGGCCGATCGTCCTCGCGTTCGCCGCCTGGACCACGGGCGTCTGGGTGGTCCGCGGCGTGCAGATCGCGCTCGCCGACCACGGCGTGGCCTTCGTCGTCGTCCACACGGTCCTGGCCGTCGGGTCGATCGCGCTCGCCGTCTGGGCCGCTCGCGCGGTCGTCGCCCGGGCCGGCCCTGCGGCGCGGCCCGGGCTCGACTCGATCAGCAGCCCGGCAGGTCGAGCTTGGCCACCTGGCCGCGGTCGATGATGACGGGGCGGGTGGCGACGACCTCGCCGCCGACCTCACAGGTCAGCGTCCAGGCCTCGACCAGGCCGATGGTGGTCTCGGTCCGGGCGTCGAACTCCTCGGTGGTGACCGTGACCTCGGGGGCGATCGCCAGGTAGTTGATCACCCGGATCACGTACTCGCCGGGCTCGAGGTCGGCCAGCTGCACGACCTCCTTCTCGCCCGGCAGGTTGCCGGAGGAGCCGATCGACTCGAGCGAGCCGTCGGCCGCCGTGCGGAAGACCTCGAGGTCGAAGTCGTCGGGCGTCGCCCAGTCGAGGCGCACCCGGGCGAGATCGCTCGACTGCGTGACGGTCCAGGGCACGTCGAGCGAGGAGCCGACGACCGGCGCGGCCAACGTCCGGGTCTCGCTCGCGACGGGCGGGCCCTCGAGGGTCTCGTACTGCTTCGACTTGACGATGGGCCGGGTCGACGGGTTGACGTGCCACTCGACCTTGCCGTTTGCCGGCACGGTCAGCGACGTGGAGATCGTCTCGGCGAAGGAGCCGGTCCAGGTCGGCATGGCGCCCGAGCGGGTCAGCGTGAGCGTGGCGCCCGGCGACGCATCGCCGACGAGCACCGAGTGGTGCCCGTTGTCGATCGCCGTCTCGAGGGCGACGAGGTAGGCCTCGCGGTTGCCCTTCCCGGCGTATTCGCCGGCGCCCAGGTACTCGTCGATCACCTCGGGGAACGGCGGGTGGAACTCGTTCGGCCCGATCTCGAACGTGTAGCCGTAGCCGCCGGTCGAGTTGTAGGACCAGTCCTCGGTCGTCCCCGTCGTGTCGTAGAGCTGCCAGCCGTGCTGGTTGCTGTAGCCGTTGTTGGCGACCATGCGCTCGCCGAGATCGGCCATGGCGGCCTCGTCCGGGGAGTCGCCGACGGGCACGCCGTCGGGGCCGAGCGTCGTCGGGTTGACGCCGTTGGGTCGCAGCAGCAGGTTGCCGAACGTGTGGTTGGTGATGAGCATCGTCACGTGGCGCGACGACACGAGGTCGCGGATGTTCTGCGTCTCGGGCTCGGAGAAGCCCTCGGGGCCGGGGTACACGGGGCTGGCGGGGTTGCCGGGGTCGGTGCCGGGTCCGCCGTGGAAGGTCCCGTAGTTGCGGTTGAGGTCGACGCCGATCCCGTAGCCGCCCGGCGAGGCCGCGAGGTCGCAGGCCAGCGGTGCGCTGGGGACGCCGTCGATGCCGCAGTTCTTGCGCTTGTAGGCGTTGCCCGGCGTGAGCAGGATCGACGCCGTGCCGTCGAGGGGGTCGTACTCGTTGAGCGCCCGGAGGTCGACGAGCATGCCCGACTCGATCGACTTCTGGAAGCCGTCGGGGTTGACGACCGGGATCACCAGCACGCGACCCCAGTTGAGGAGGCGGGTGATGCGGGCGTCGGTGCCGTGGTTCTGTGCGAGGTCGAACGCGAACTCCATCGTGTTCTCGCCCGACGGCCACTCGCGGGCGTGGTGCAGGCCCATGATCGCCATGGTGGGACGGCCGTCCTCGCGCTGGACGTCGGACGCGATCTCGACGGCCAGGACGGTCTTGCCCTCGATCGTCTGGTGGGGGAGCTCCACGAGGCGGACGATGTCCGGGTGCTCGGCGGCGAGGCGCCGCATGTCGGCCTCGTAGTCCTCGAGCATGCGGTAGGTCGTGCGGCCCGAGGGGAGCGGGCTCGTGTCGACGGCGGCCGCGTAGGTCCGGTTGACGAGGTTGACGGCCTGCTCGCGGGCGAGGAGGTCGGGGATGCGGACCTGGTAGCGGAGCCCGAGCGACTCGAGCACGGCGAGGTCGAGCGGGGAGTGCAGCACGACCTCGACGTAGTCGTGGCCGGCGTGCTCCGTGACGTCGAGGCCGCTGGAGGCCACGGCGTTCCGCTGCGCGAGGTCGGCCGTGACGGTCACGAGCTGCGGGGCGAAGGCTTCGTCGACGACGTCCGCCGCGGTGCCGAGCAGGTCGGCGTCGACGGCGGGGAGTGAGACGGCGGCGAGTGCGGTGAGCCCGGCCACGAAGGCGAGCGGGCGACGGGGGATGGTCGGCACGTCTGGTGTCCTTTGGTCCTGTGCGTGGTCCTGGGCGGTTGGGGTGTACCGCCCGGTAACCCTTCGACGGTTCGTCCGTGGGCTCCTTCCGCGACATCCCCCGTTCACGGAGAATCCGGCGGCTTGACAAACAATATTGTCAATGCGAAGGTGCCGTCGTGGAGGCACTCGACGTGCTCGACGACCCGGAGGCGGCCCAGGCCGCGCTCGACCCGCTCCGGTCGCGCCTGCTCGCCGCGCTCGCCGAGCGACCCGCCTCGGCCGCCGGCCTGGCGGCGGTCCTCGACGTGCCCCGCCAGAAGCTCCGCTACCACCTCCGCCTGCTCGAGGAGCGCGGTCTGGTGCGGGAGGTGGAGCAGCGCAGCCACGGCGGCCTGACCGAGCGCATCTTCGAACCCAGCGCGGCCGCCTACGTGGTCTCACCGGCTGCGCTGGGCGCGGCGGGCGGCGACCCGGCCCGCCTGCGCGACCGGTTGTCGGCCGCCTATCTGCTCGCCGTCGCCGGTCGGGCCCTGGCCGAGGTCGGCCGGCTCGCCCGCGGCGCCGCCCGGGCCGACGCGCACCTGCCCACGCTGACCGTCGACACCGCCCTGCGGTTCGGGTCGCCGGCGGCCCGGGCCGCCTTCGCCGACGAGCTCGACCGGGTGCTCGTCGACCTCGTCGCCCGCCACCACGACGAGGCCGCGCCGGATGGCCGGTGGTACCGCCTCGTCGCCTTCTCCCATCCCCGCCCCCCGGAGGACACCCCGTGAACGACCCCCGACCCGCCGAGAACACTCCCGCGACCGGCGGCGACTTCGCCCACGCCGGCCGCCGGATCGAGATCGCCGTCGAGGTGCCCGGGACACCCGAGGAGGTGTGGGACGCGGTCGCCACCGGTCCGGGCATCAGCTCGTGGTTCATCCCGATGGAGGTCGAGGAGCGCACCGGCGGCGAGGTCGTCATGGACTGGGGCAGCTTCGGGCGCGAGACCGCCGAGGTCGCCGTCTGGGACCCGCCCCACCGCGTCGTGTTCCGGGGCCCGGACGAGGGTGCGCTCGCGTTCGAGTGGTTGGTCGAGGCGCAGGGCGGCGGGTCGTGCGTGGTCCGCCTGGTCAACAGCGGCTTCGGCGAGGGCGACGAGTGGGACGGTCAGTTCCACGGCATGGCGGAGGGTTGGAAGATCTTCCTCGAGCACCTGCGCCTGCAGCGCACCCACTTCCCGGGCGCCCGGGCCCGGGCCGCGATCCCGACCGTGATGGCCGCCGGTCCCCGGGCCGAGGCCTGGGCCACGTTCTGTGGACACCTCGGGATCCCGGCCGACGCCGCCCCCGGCGACCAGGTCGTCACCAGCGGCGACGCCCCCGAGTTGCGGGCCCGAGTCGAGACCGTCCTGCGGACCGACGCCGCCGTCGCCTACCTGCTCCTCGTCGAGCACCCGGCGCCCGGCACGGCCTTCCTCACCGTCGAGGGCGACGGCGACCGGGTCGCCGCCAGCACGTACCTCTACCTCTACGACGGCGCCGGCGGCCCGCCGACCCTGCCCTCGGCCAGGCCTGGGTCGACTGGCTCACCGCCACCTACCCCGGCGACCAGCCCGCCGAACTCCTCACCTGAATCGCCGGAGGGGACCCCGGTTCTGGCAGGACGA
>JBHIXO010000024.1:0-22893 GCA_041984725.1 Acidimicrobiales bacterium
GTGCGCGAGACGTCGCCGCGCATGGTCCTCCACCCCGTCGCGGGGTACCCGCGCGAGCCGGCGGTCTGAGGCCTCCCGATCGCGATCAGCCCGGGACGAGCCCCATGTCGCGCGGACCGGCGCCGCCGGCCGGCACGCAGGCGTAGGCCCCGGGCGCCGCCGCGGCGAGCAGGCCGATGCAGCGCCCACCGGCGAGCTGGCCGAAGGCGTTGGGGTGCAGGGACTCCTGGGCCTCGCCCTGTCCGAAGCCGGTGTTCAACCACCGCACCCACTCGTGCGTCGAGCCATCGGGTGACGAGGTCACGTGACTCCGGGCCGTGGCGCAGACCTCGCGGCCCTGGAACGCGTCCTGCATGTCGAGGAACTCGACGCCCTTCGCCACCGCGACCGCCCGCAGGTTCGCGGCGATCTGGGGCACGAGCGAGTCGCGGGCCCAGTCCGCGTCGTCGTCCCAGAACGGGCAGCCGCCGGTGTCCCAGCGGCTCCAGCCCGACTCCGGATACCGCATCTCGCTCCCGCGCGGGATGGGCGACGGGTAGGAACGCAGCACGAGGCGGTACGACCCGGGGGCGTGGCCGGCGGCGGCGAGCACGGCGCGGATCTCGTCGATCGCCGTCGCGACGCCAGCCATCGCCGCCGGCATGCGGGCGTCGACCCCGGGCTGCTCGTCGGGTTCGCAGTGGTTCTGCCACCACCACGGGCTCGTGAACCACGAGACGGTGCAGGCGATGATGATGTCCGAGAAGCCGAGGTCGTTCCCGCCGATCGACAGCACGACGATCTCGGGGTCCACGCTCGACGCGATCGCGGCCAGCTTGTCGGCTTGGGGCGCCTCGCCGTTCTGGCCCTGTCCGCCGTTGACCGCCCGGACGATGTTCACCGTCTCGGCACCGGAGCACGCGAGGTTGATCGACCGGTCGAGCCGGAGGCCGGTGACGTGCACGTCGGCGATGTCGGATCGGTGGCAGCCGTTGGCGTCGGTCCCGCCGAGGTACACGCGGGACGCGTCGTAGCCCGCGGTCGGCGTGTTCGGTCCTCCGACGTAGGCACGGTCAGTGCCGTCACGGCTGCCGGCGTCGTCGAGGCTGTTGCCCGACCACCGGCCCGCCTCACCCGAGATGTAGGAGTCGCCGAGCGCGATGACCGCCGTCGGCCGCCGGCCGTTGGGCAGGTTCGCCGCGCCGTTCGGCCCGCTGCCCGAGGTGTTCGGACTCGCGGCCGTGTTCGGGGACTTGCCCCGACCGTTCCCGCCCTTGGCCGCCCCGGCCGGCGCCGCCGCGGCCAGCAACGCAACGAGCAGGACGCCCACCACCACCGCTGTCGATCTCGTCCTGCGCACGAGGCGCTCCCTTCCTCGTCGACCCCCCGGTCTCGTGAGCGATCCTGCCAGACCCGCGCGCCCGGATGCCCCGGTGCGGCGCGGTCGCGACCGATGAGTTCGTTGCACCCGGACCGTCGGTACCACCATGCGCGGCTTCGTCCCCGGATTCTCCCAGCGACTCGACGTCGCGTTCCGCCGCCTGATCGATGCGAGCGAGACCGCCGGCGTCGCCTGGCTCGCGGCGCGCGACGGGGAGGTCGTCGCCGGCGCGACCGGCACCCCGGCCCGCGGCGACACCACCCCGCTGGAGCGGGACGGCATCTTCCGCATCGCGTCCAACACGAAGCCGTTGACCGCGGCGGCCGCGCTGGTCCTGATCGAGGAGTGCCGGCTGCGACTCGACGACGCGGTCGACGCGCTCCTCCCCGAGCTGGCCGACCGGCGCGTCCTCGTCGACCCGCTCGGCCCCGTCGACGGCGAGACCGAGGCGGCCCGCCGGCCGATCACCGTCCGCGACGTCCTCACGAACGAGCTCGGCATCGGCATGGACTTCGCCGCACCCTGGCCGCAGCCGATCCTCGAGGCGATGGATGCCGCGGGCATCGGGCTCGGGCCGCCCGACCCGGCCGCCGCCCCCGACCCCGACGAGTGGATCCGCCGTCTCGGCACGCTCCCGCTCGTCCGTCACCCCGGCGAACGCTGGCTCTACAACACCGGCTCGGACGTCCTCGGCGTCCTCGTCGCCCGCGCGTCGGGTCAGCCCTTCGACCGGTTCCTCCACGACCGCGTGCTCGAGCCGCTCGGGATGCACGACACCGCCTTCGCCACCACGGCCGTCGAGCGGTTGACGACGTCGTACGGGGTCGACCCCGGGACCGGGGCCCGCTCGGTGTACGACGAGCCGGACGGTCGCTGGGCCACGCCGCCCGCGTTCCCCTCCGGCGCGGGCGGACTCGTGTCGACGGTCGACGACCTGGCCGCGTTCGGCCGGATGCTGCTCGCCGGCGGCCGCCTGCCCGACGGGACCCGGCTCCTGAGCCGGGCGGCCGTCGAGGCGATGACGACGAACCAGCTCGACCCGACCCGCACCCCGTCGGGCGTCGACCCCCTCGGCGCGCTCGGCTGGGGGTTCGGTGTCGGCGTCCAGCTCCGGCGAACCGGCCTCGTGCGCACGGTCGGCAGCTACGGCTGGGACGGTGGCCTCGGTTCGTCGTGGGTCAACGACCCGGCCGAGCGTCTCGTCGGCGTCGTCCTGTCGACCGACATGTTCTCGGGCTCCGACGTCCTCCCGCTGCCCCTCCAGGACTTCTGGACGACGGTCTACGCGTCGCTGGCGTGATCAGCCGCCGTCGGGCGTTCGATCAGCGGGCGGCCACGACGGCGTCGAGCGCCGGGCGCATGAGGTCGAGCACGTGCGGGATCGAGAGCGGCGTCGGCGTGTTCAGGCCCACGACGTCGCTCAGCTCGAAGTTCACCAGTGCGCCCGTGCGCACGCCGGTCAAGCGATCCCACCCCGGGAGCCGGGTCGGGTCCGAGCCGTTCGTGAGGATGCCGACGAGGTCGGCGTCGAGGACCTCGACCTGTTCCTCGCTGATCTGCACCCGCCCGATCGCGCCCTCGTCGAGCGCGAGGACCTCGGGCGCGATCTCCATGCCGAGCGCGTAGAACAGTCGGCTGGCGCCGTCGTCGGGGTCGGCGATGACGTAGATCCCGTCGCCCTCGACCCAGTTGGCGGCGACGTAGGTCGCACCCTCGAGTCCGGGGAGCTCGACGGCCGTGTCGGAGATCTCGGCCTCGACGTCGGCGACGATCTCGGCCGCGGTCTCGGTCTCGCCGAGGACCCGACCGAGCGTGGCGACCTGGTCCTGCCACGGGTCGACCTGCAGATCGCCGAGCAGACCGATCGTCGGAGCGATCTCCTGCAGGCGGTCGAAGTCGGTCTGCTCGGTGACGAGGAACGTGACCAGGATGAGGTCCGGGTCGAGGGCGGCGATCTGCTCGAAGGGCACGGCGCCGGTCGTCTCGATCCGCTGGGCGTCGCCGAGCAGGCCCTCCTGCCACGGGTACAGATCGGTCTCCCCGGAGGCCGAGCTCAGCACGTAGCCGACCGGCTCCTCACCGAACGCCAGCACGGCGTCGGTCCACTGGACGTTCAGCGTGACGATCCGCTCGGGCCGCTCCTCGAACGTCGACGTGCCGGCGAAGTGGTCGATCGTGACCGGGTAGCCGTCGTCGGCGCCCTCGGACGGGGCCGGCCTCGACGCGTCGTCCGGCTCGGCGGCGTCGTCGCTCCCGGCATCGTCGTCGCCGCAGGCGGCGAGCACCACCAGGAGCAGGACGAGGAGCAACCGGACCGGCAGGCAGAGGCGAGCGCGCATGCCGCGGAGACTAGGAGTCAGGTTTCCCTAATACAAGATAGAACGTGTACTTGAGAATCAGCCGATGCGCGTCGGCAACCGTTCCCAGCCGCGGACCGTCGACGTGGGCGACAGCGCGGCGCCCGCCATGTCGACCTCCCACTCCGGGAACCGCTTGAGGACCTCCTCGAGCGCGACCCGGCCCTCGACGCGGGCGAGGGCCGCGCCGAGGCAGTAGTGGATGCCGAACCCGAAGCTGAGGTGCGGGAGCGTCTCGCGCCGAACGTCGAACCGGTCGCCGTCGGGGTAGCGACGGTCGTCGCGGTTCGCGGAGCCGATGAGCAGCATCATCACGGAACCCGCGGGGACGACCTGCCCGTGCAGCTCGGTGACCTCGCGCGTGACGTACCGGGCGACGTGGGGCGCGGGCGGCTCGTAGCGCAGGATCTCCTCGATCGCCGCGGGGACGAGCGTCGGGTCGGCGACGAGGGCGGCCCGCTGGTCGGGATGGTCGGCGAGGACCTTGCCCGCCCAGCCGATGAGGCGCGTCGTGGTCTCGTTGCCCGCGCCCGCGATCACGTTGACGTACATCAGGATCTCGTCGTGCGTGAGCGTGCGCACGGTGCCGTCGACGTCCTCGAACTCGGCGTTGAGGAGCTCGGTCATGAGGTCGTCGCTCGGGTTCGCGCGCCGCCAGTTGATGTAGTCCTCGAACATCTTCGAGGAGTCGAAGCTGTGCTCGTCGAACTCCATCTGCCCGCCGGCCTCGGTCCGCAGGTTGGCGTCGGCCCGGTCACGGACGGCCTCCTGGTCCTCCTCGGGGATGCCGAGCAGCATGCCGATCACCCGCATCGGCATCTGCTTGCCGAGGTCCTCGATGAAGTCGAAGCGGTCGCCCCCGACGAGGGGGTCGAGCGTGTCGGCGCAGAACTGGCGGATCTGGGGTTCGAGCAGGTTCATCTTCTTCGGCGTGAAGACCCGCGAGAGCAGACCCCGGTGGGCCGTGTGCAGGGGCGGGTCCTCGAAGATGAAGACGCCCGGCGGCAACTCCATGTCGAGCTTGATCAGTTCGATGATCCCGCCCCGGCCCGAGATGAAGGTCTGCCATTCCTTGAGGCCGGCCGACACGTCGTCGAAACGACTGAGCGCGTAGAAGTCGTGTTCCTCGTCGTAGTAGACCGGCGCCTCCTCCCGGAGCCGTCGGTACGTCGGGTAGGGGTCCGCGTTGATGCCGACGTCGTAGGGGTTGTAGCGGACGTCGGTCGACTGCTCGGTCACCGGCACTTCTCCATCGTCGAATTCGTGACCTCAGTCTGGCGCAGAACGCTTCGAGATGGAAGTATTGTGTTCGTCGTCGGAGATCGGGGGAATCAGCGATGGGCGCACCACGAGGTCGTCGGAATGCACGCCACTCGCTGCTGCTCGCACTGCTCGCGCTCACGAGCGCGGCCTGCGGCGCGCGATTCACCGACGAGCAGGCCCAGGAGCTGACCGCCCGGGGCAGCAGCGTCGTCGTCGGCTCGCCGACGGGCGGCGGCACGGCGACGACCGTCGTGGGCGGTTCCGGCGGCGGCCGGGGCACCACCGGGTCCTCGGTGCCGGCGACCGTCGCCGGCGGCTCCTCCGGCGGCGGGACCTCGTCGGGCGGCGGCACCGGCGGTGGCGCCACGACGGGCGGCGGAGGCGGCGACGGCACGTCGGGCGGTGGTGGCGGTGGCGGCGGTGGTGACCAGGCCGCCGGCGGCGGCGGACCGCTGCCCTGCGCCGAACCGAGCGACGCCCCCGGCGTGAGCGACGACACGATCACGCTCGGCTCGATCTCCACGCTCTCGGGACCCATCCCCGGGTTCGGCGCCACGTCGCTCGACGCCACCCGCGCCTACATCGCCTACCGCAACTCGATCGGTGGCGTCTGCGGCCGCCAGCTCCAGCTGCGCGAAGCCGACGACGGCATGGACACCGGCCGGTACCGCGCCATCCTCACCGAGTTCGCACCCGGCGTGCTCGGCCTGGTCGGCGGGCTCGCGGGCGGCGACGCGGGCGGGGTCGAAGCGGCCACGAACCTCGGCATCCCCATCGTCTCGGTGCCGGTCTCGCTCGACTTCCACGCCGTCCCCAACGTGTTCGGCATCAACCCGCCCTACGACCGCACCGACGTCGCCATCGGCAAGTACCAGTTCCTCGCCTCCCAGGGCGCCACGAAGGCGGCGCTGGTCTACCCGGCGCTCGACCAGACCCGTGGCGAGGTCAACGCCAAGCACCGCGACCAGATGATCGCCTCGGGCATGGAGGTCGTGCTCACGCTCGAGCTCCCGCTCGCCACGCTGAACTACGACTCGGCGGCCCGTGCGGTGGCCAACAGTGGCGCCGACTACATGCTGTTCGTCGGCGAGACGGGCCAGAACGCCAGCATGGCGCAGTCGCTGGCGTCGTCGGGCTACGACCTCCGCTACCCCGACTACCTCACCGGGTACGGCCCCGACTTCATCGAGGTCGCCGGCCAGGCCGCCGAGGGCTCCACGGCGTGGATCCGCAGCATCCCCAACGAGGAGGCGGGCGGCAACGCCGAGCAGAGCAACTTCCTCGCCTGGATGGCCCAGACCGCCCCCGGCTCCCAGGCCGACCTGTTCGCCGCCGATGCCTGGGCTGCGGCCAAGGCGTTCTTCGACACGCTCGAGTCGTTGCCGGGACCGATCACCCGTGAGTCGCTCGTCCAGGCGCTCGGCGCGATCCAGACCTACGACGCCGACGGCTTCTTCGGTCCGATCCAGCTCGGACCGAACATCACCAACGGCTGCTTCGTCGGCATGGTGGTCGACGGCGGGCAGTGGCGCCGGCTCGCGCCGGACAGCGGCTTCGCCTGCCGCTGATCACACCGGCGTCGCCCGACCTCCGACAGGCCCGGGCCGGCGGCTCACTCCGCGCCGCGGCCCCGGTTACTGAGCCGCCACTCGGGCGGGTAGTGCTCGTCGTTGTCGCGGACGGACTTGGTCATGCCCTCGTCCATCGCCTTGCGATCGAGCTCCCACGAGTCGGCGTCGGGCTTCATCTGCCGCAGCGTCGACTCCATGAGACCGGTGAGGATGCTGCCCAGGTACTCGCCCTGGTGCTGCTTGAAGATCTCGAAGAAGACCTTCTGCGCGAAGACCGTGTCGGTTGGGCGCGTGTGCGCACACGCGGTGGCGTAGCGCTCCGTCATCGCCTCCAACTCGTCGAGCGGGACGACGGCGTTCACGAAGTTGCACTCGGCCATCTCGGCGGCGGTGAACGGCCGGCCGGTGAAGACCATCTCCATGAACTTGCGGACGCCCATCATCGTCGCCCACTGCCACTGGCGGGCCGCGAAGCCGGCGTAGCGCCAGGCCGCGTGACCGAACAGCGCGTCCTCGGACGCGACGACGATGTCGGCGTCGGCTGCGAGGTAGAAGTGCCAGCCGTAGCAGTAGCCCCTCGCCTCGAGGATGCTGATCTTCTTGAACTCCTGGAGGCTGCGGATGCCGGCGCCCGGGTCGGTGTACGACAGGACGTTCGTGGCGTTGTAGCGGTACGTGCCCTTGGGCGGGTACAGCACGTCGGCGTCGTCGGGCACGCGGACCACGTGGTTCATGCCGACGTCGCCGCGCCCGGCCATGATGTCGAGGAGCTCGGGGAGGTCGGCGCCGCTGCCGAGGTGCGGCCCGTTGGCCCGGATGACGAGGACCTTCACCTCGTCGTCGACGCCGGCGTACCGGACGAGCTCGCCGAAGCGGTGCATGGCGTCGACGGTCATCGCGTTCAGCTCGTCGGCGCGGTCGAGGGTGATCGTCGCGATGCGCGTGCGGGGGTCCTTCTCGTAGCGGACGATCTCCTCCGCTGACGGGCGCGACGCCCCACCGCCCGTGTCGTCGCTCGTGGCGTCGCTCACTGCTCGGCCTTGAACGTGCCGTCGGGGCGGAGCGGGTCGTGGGCCTTGCCCGAGTCCTGCGCGCCGCTGCGCCGCAGGAAGGTCATGAACCGCGTCTCGAGCCGCCACCCGTCGTCGGTGCGGCGGTACGTGTCGGTGTACCAGCCCATCCGCTTGTGGTGATCGGTCTGGCTCACGAACAGGAGCGTCTGCTTGCCCGTGCCCGTGCCGGCCTCGACGTCGAGCTCGACCCACGGGGTGCCGACCGAGAACAGCCCCGAGGGGGCGGCCTCGAACAGCTTCGGGAAGTCGTCGAGCGCGTACACCTCGCCGAAGGCGCTGTACGTGCCGTCGGGCGTGAACACCTCGACCAGGGTCTCGACGTCGTTCATCGTCGCGGCCACGGCGTACTTCGCGAGCAGCTGTTCGAGCTCGATGATGTCGGCGATGGGCAGGTCAGCCATGGGGGCGTTCTCCTTCGTCGGTGAGGCGTTCGATGTACGCGTCGAGCGTCGCGTGGAAGTGCCGGATGCGGCTCTCCTGGTAGCTGCCGAGCACGGTGGCCGACCGGGCCGAGGCGCGCAGGCCCTTCTGCACGCGCCCGAACGTCGCGCCGTCCTGGTTGAACACGCGGCCGAAGACGCCGAGCTCGGGGACGTCGGCCCACGTCTCGTCGTCGCCGAGGACCCGGGTCTTGGCCGCCGGCGGGCGGGGACGGCCCTCGGGGACGGGGTCGAGCTTCATCATGTCGATGATGCTGGAGTCGGGGTCGTGGCCGTTCGGCCGGAAGCGGTAGGCGAACGGCGTCAGCCACCCGGCCCACGGCATGAAGTTCGGGAACAGGAAGTACTCGATGCCGTCGAGGATCTCGGCGTCGCTGCACGTCGAGAAGTCGCGCCCGGTCTGGCGCTGGAGCGACGCCCGCACCCGCTCGCCGATCACGCGACGGGCGTCGGCTCCCTCGGGGAACTCGACGTCGGCCTGCTTGTCGCCGAGCATGGCGCGCACGATGGCCAGGTCGTCGGGCGACGGGTCGAGGTGCTCACTGCTGACACCGACCGCCGTCACCATGCGGCTGACGTGCGGGCTGTAGACGTCGTACTCGGTCAGCGAGTCGGCGGCGGTCGGCAGCAGCTGCGGGTGGACGGCGACGTTGTGGTACGCCTCGATGAACGCCTCGAGCGCGACCTTCCAGTTGCACGGCACGACCTTCACGACGTGCGCGCTGAGGTAGCGCTCCTCGAGCGGCCAGTCGGCGAAGTGCTCGGTAAGTTCGGCGAGGTGCTCGACGAGGGGCGGTGCATCGAGGTCGACGTTGACGAAGACGAACCCGCCCCACGTCCCGACCTGCGCTTCGGGCAGGCAGAGGTCGGCGGCGTCGACGTCGGGGAAGTCCCACGACGACGGCATCTCGACGAGATGGCCGTCGGTGTCCCACGTCCAGCCGTGGTACGGGCAGCGGAACCGCTGGACCTTGCCCGACCGCGTGCGCAACGCCGTGCCGCGGTGCAGGCAGGAGTTGTGGAACGCACGGATGCGATCGGCACCGGTCCGGACCACGACGAGCGACGTGTCGGCGACCTCGTAGAGCACCGAGTCACCGACCTCGGCGATCTGCTCCTCCCGGCACGCCATCTGCCACGTGCGGGCCCAGACGTGGTCGACCTCGGCACGGTGGAACGCCGCGTCGAAGTAGCGGGCCGGGGCGATGCCGCCGGGTTCGAGGAACCGGGCCGACGTGGCCCGCAGGCTCACCGGGACCTCGCGGACCTCGTCGTCGAGCAGCCGCTGGTAGAACGCCTCGCCCCGGGGCGGGGCTCCGGACGTGCTCATCGGTCGGACCTCCGGGGTCGCGTCATCGGTGCCGTCACGATTCGGGGAGCAGGACCCGGCGCAGCTTCCTCGTCACCACCTCGAGGTACAGGCCGGTCGGGGTCCGGTGGTAGGCGCACATCGGCGGCGCGTCGTCGGTCATCGCCACGGCGGCGATCCGGGGCGAGCCCCGATCGGAGAGCGCCAGCGACGCGGCGGCGACGTCGTCGACCCAGTAGCCCAGGTGGTGGGCGTGGCCGGGCGCCGGTACCGACCAGAGCGTGCCGGGGATCGACTGCGTGACCTCGACGTGGTTCGGGCCCTCCTTGGAGAGCACGTAGGCCGTGGTCACGGTGCGGGCGCCGTCGTCGGTCAGCAGGCGCACCTCGGCGCCGCCCTCGTACCACGTCACGCCGAGCTGCTCGGCGAGCTCGACCTTGGCCGCGGCCAGGTCGTCGACGACGATCCCGGTGTGGAACAGATCGCCGGGCGCGACCGGTGCCGCGCTCATGCCCCGACCCCGAGCTCGGCCTGCACGAGGGCGAGCAGCTCGTCGGCCTTCACCTTCACGCCGTTGCCGGTCATCGGGATCCCCCCGGCCTCGAAGAACACGACGCGTCGCGGCACCTTGTAGGAGGCGAGCCGCTCGCGCAGGTGGTCGCGCAGCTCGTCCTCGGTGGCGGTCGCGCCGTCGGCGAGTTCGACGCAGAGCACGACGATCTCGTCGCGGCGCTCGTCGGGGACGCCGATGGCGCGCGACAACCGGACGGCCGGGTGCGACCGCAGCTGCAGCTCGATCTCGGCCGGTGACACGAGCGCCCCGCTCGTCTTGATCATGTCGTTGCCGCGGCCGGCCCAGTACACGAAGCCGTCCTCGTCGTAGTGGCCGAGATCGCCGGTCCGGTAGAAGCCGTCGGCGTCGAGGCACTCGTGCCGCGCCCGCTTCACGTAGTGCTCCATGAGCGTGGGACCCCGGAGCGCGAGCTCGCCCTCCCGACCCGGACCGAGGATCTCGCCGGTGGCGGGGTCGAGCACGCGCAGCTGGTTCCCGGGGAGCAGCCGGCCGTGACTCCGGCGGGCGAACTCGTCGGGGGTCGACGACGCCGGGAGGCCGGTGAACATCGAGCACGTCTCCGACGCGCCGTAGCCCACGGGCGTGTGCCAGTCGGGGTCGGGCGCGGTGGAGGGGTGGTGCTCGAACACCGGCTTGCCGGCGACCTTGACGCACGACGACAGGTCGGCGGCGGCGAAGTCGGGATGCTCCTCGATCGCCGCGTACTGGGGCGGCATGCCGTGGGGTTCGGTGACGCGCTCGCGGGTGATCAACCGCAGGGCCTCACCGGGCTCGAACCGTTCCTGCATGACCCAGCACCCGCCGGCGGCGACGGTGGCGCCCATGGCGGTGTTGAGCCCGGCGGTCCAGAACATCGGGAGCGAGCACAGCACCCGGGTGCGGTCGTCGCGGCCCCAGAGCCCGGCCTGGACGTGGCACTGCCACGTGACCGACTGCTGGCTGTGGAGCACGCCCTTGGGGCGGTCGGTCGTGCCGGAGCTGTAGACGATGACCCCGTGGTCCGACGCGTGCACCTGCTCGGCGGCGGCATCGACGAGGTGGGCCCAGTCGTCGCCCCGGGCGAGGAAGTCGTCCCAGCCGTCGGCGGCGGTGCCCGTGGTGGCAATAGCCGGGGCGCCGAGCACCACGACGTGGCGCAGGTGGGGGTGTTCGGGCTCGGCGATCGGCCCGGGTCCCGACAGCGACGGGACCAGCTCGGCGATGTCGCCGGCGAAGTCGCGATCGCCCATCGCCGCCTGGACGAGGAGCGTGCGGACGTCGGCGTGCTGCAGCAGGTACGACAACTCGGGCTTGGGCGACAGCGTCGAGAGCGGCACGGCCGTACCGCCGGCGAGCGCCGTACCGAACACGGCGGCCACGGCCTCGGGCCGGTTGCCCATGAGGATGCCGACCCGGGCGCCCTTGCCGTTGCCGGTCGCGAGCAGCGCGGCGGCCACCCGGCGAGCCTGCGACCACAGTTCGTCGTAGGTCCAGCGCACGGTCTCGCCACCGCGCAGCGGATCGTCGAAGACCAGCGCCTCGTGGTCGGGGAAGCGATCGTGGACGTCGCGCAGGAGACCGCCGAGCGTCAGCGGGCCGGCGTCGGCCGGAGGCCACGGTGGACCGGACAGCGTGTCGTCGTGGCTCACGAGTGGGCGCTCCTCCCCCGGGGTCGGCCTCCCTCCTGGATGCCGGAACGATACTTCGACGTCGTAGTAAACGTCAATCGTCAGGCGACGTCGGCCCGGCCCTTGCCCCGCGCCGAGCCGGGCGTCGACCGGGCGTCGAGGTCCTCGAGCACCTCGGCCGAGCGGTCGACGTCGAACTCGTTGCCGTTGGCCCGCAGCTCGCCGAGCAACCCGAGCAGCTGGTGCCGCTCGCCCTCGTCGAGGCCGATGCGCTCGTAGACGTCGGTGTTCAGGTCCTGCGTGACCCGCGCCGCGAGCTTGCGGCCCTTGGCGGTGATGACCGCCAGCGTGGTCCGGGCGTCGGTGGGGTGCGACTCCCGCCGCACGAGCCCCTCACCCTCGAGGTAGTCGATGATGTTGGTGACCGACGCCGGCGGCACCCGCAGCGTGCGGCCGATCCAGCTCAGCGCCATCGACGACTCGGGGTCCATCGCCAGCCAGGCGAGCACCTGGTAGCGGGGGAACGTCAGGCCGTGGCCCGACACGACCTCGTCGACGCCGTCCTTCAGGAGCTGGTACGTGCGGAGCACGGCGGTGAAGACGGCCATGCCGGATGCGGCGTCGGCGTCCCATCGTTCGAGCCACACCCGCCGAGAGGCCTCGACGACGTCGAACGGAGCGGGTTGGAACGCCATGCCGGACGAGGATATGGATCAGCGCACGGGCACGTCGACAGCCGGGGCGATGACGCCGTCGGCCTCGAGTGCCGCGAGCTCGTCGTCGGCGATGCCGACGGCGCGCAGGATCTCGTGGGTGTGCTGGCCGAGCAGCGGAGCGGGCCGGTGGAGCCGGCGGGCCGGACCGCGCGAGAAGCGCATCGGCGCCGTGGCGTACCGCGCCCGGCCGGTGACGGGGTGGTCCAGCTCCTCGAAGAACCCCCGGACCAGCATCGGGTCGAGGTCGGCCTGCCGGTGCGGGTGCCGCACCGGGGCGACCGGGACGCCGGCCGGCCACAGCACGGCGACGACCTCGTCGGCGGTGCGGTCGGCGCACCACGCCTGCAGCTCGCGGTCGATGCGGTCGTGCTCGCGGCGCCGGCCGGCCTCGGTCTCGAGCGCGGGATCCGCGGCCCACGCCGGGTCGCCGAGCGCGTGCCGCAGCGCCTGCCACTGCTCGTCGTCGGCGACCGCGATGGCCACCCAGCAGTCGTCGCGGCCGAACTCGTCGGGCCCGACGACGCGGTAGGTGTTCTGGGGCGCGGCACACGGGCCGCGGTTCCCGGCGCGCTGGAGGAGCGCGCCGTGGGCCGAGTGCTCGATGACCTGTTCGGCCGCGATGTTGAGGGCGGCGTCGACCATGGCGGCCTCGACGAGTCCGCCCTCGCCCGTGCGGTCGCGGTGGGCGAGCGCCAGCTGCAACCCGACGAGCGCGTGCAGTCCGGCGTTCGGGTCGCCGATGCTGTAGGGCTCGATCGGCGGCACGTCGGGATGCCCGGTGAGCCAGGTGAGGCCGGTGGCGTCCTCGATCACGAACGCGAACGCCGCCACGTCGCGCCACGGGCCGTCGAGCCCGAAGCCGGGCATGCGCACGACGATCAGGTCGTCGCGGACGCCACGCAAGGTGTCGTGGTCGAGGCCGAGCTGGTCGAGGACGCGCGGCGTGAAGTTCTCGACGACGACGTCACACGTGGCGACGACGCGCTTGACCGCCTCGACGCCGCGCGGGTCGCCGAGGTCGACGGCGAGGCCCGACTTGTTCGTGTTCAGCCCGGCGAAGACCGGGCCCCGCTCCAGATGGCGGTCGACGCGGCGCGGGATGTCGCCGACGAGGCGGGCGCCGTCGGGGCGCTTCGGTGACTCGAGGTGGATGACGTCGGCGCCGAGCAGCCCGAGCAGGTGGCCGGTGACGGGCCCGGCCCAGAAGGCGGTCATGTCGAGCACGCGCAGCCCGGCGAACGGCAGCGGGACGGCCTCGTCCGGCCCGCCGGCGCCGTCCGACGTCGTGACGATCGGGGGTCCGGCCGGGCGCGGCGGCCAGTCGACCGCCGCCGTGTGCTCGCCGAGGCGGGGCGCCGGCTCGCGGTCGCGGAGCCGCACGGCGTCGAAGCGGAACGGCGGCGCCGGGTTGGTGACGCCGCTGCGGGGGTCGAGGACGAACGCGCCCCGGGCGCGGAGGTGCTCGATCTCGACCACGTCGGCGCCGTTGGCGACGGGTGCGTTGGGGAGCCGGAACGCGCTCGCCAGGTCGAGGATCTCGTCGACGGCGTGCTCGGCGACCCAGGCGTCGATCTCGGGGGCGAGGGCCGTGCGGTCGAAGAAGTACGACCGCTCCTCCATCCACTCGGGGTGGCCGACCATCGCGCAGAAGTCGAGCCACTGCTGCCCCGTCCCGACCCCCAGGCCGACGAGACCGTCCTGCGCCTGGGCGACGCCCGGCGTGGGCACGAAGCGGTCCTCGCGCAGGGGTCGGTCGAGCACGTCGTGGAACGTGACCGGTTGGTACGTGAGCCCGGTGGCGAGCGCTTCCAGGACCGAGACGTCGACCACCTCGCCGAGGCCGTCGGTCGCGCGGTCGCGGCGGCGGAGGGCGGCGAGTGCGCCGATGGCGGCGACCGTGCCGGCGAGCCATTCCCCGACCTGGCCGCCGACGTGGGCCGGCGGGTGGTCGGGATGGCCGCGACCGAGACGGATCAGGCCGCCGCACCACCCCTGCAGCGTGAACTCGGTCGCCGCCCGTCCGGTCCAGGGCGTGTCGAGCCCGAACGGGGTGACGGCGACGACGACCAGACCGGGGTGGCGGGCGTGCAGGTCGGCGACCGACGCCGCCGGTGCGTCCGGACCGTCGGTCAGCGGCGAGCCCGGCGACCACAGGACGAGGTCCGCAGCAGCGAGCAGGGCGTCGATCCGGTCCCCAGCGTCGGCGGCGGCCGGGTCGACGACGACGCTGCGGGTCGACGCGTGCAGGTGGGTGAAGAGCGGGGCATCGGCGTCGTCGGGGATCGAGGCCCCGGACGCCGACCAGCGTCGCAGCGGGTCACCGGTGGGGGCCTCGACGGTCACGACGTCGGCGCCGCCGAGCGTCAGCAGTCGCGAGCAGTAGCCGCCGGCGATCCCGGTGGACAGGGCGACGACGCGCCGCCCGGTGAGCGGAGGGGCGTCGGCCTCGCGGGTGCCGTCGTTCAGCGCGCCCACGCCGGCTGCGCCGTGAGCGGCTCGGGTCCGTCGTCGGTCACGAGCACCGGCTCCTGGACGTACCACGCCCCCACGCCCGGCTCGCCGACGTGCACCGTCAGCGCCAGCACCATGCCGGCCTCGACGAGTTGCCGTCCGGCCGTCGCCTGCAGGCCGTCGATCGCCAGCGGTTCGTCGTAGCCCAGGCCGAGCCCACGGGCGACCGGTCCGGGGGGCAGGGGTTCGCCGGCCGCGGCGTAGGCGTCGAGCAGGCCGGACACCGGTTCGCCCGGCCGGCACGCGACGACGAGTCGGTCCCAGACCGACCGGCCGCGGTCCTGCAACGCGGCGAGGCCGGACGGGTCGGCGCCGCCGACGTGCGTGCGACCGACCTCACCGACGTAGCCGTCCTTGATGATGCCGCCCTCGAACGCGACCAGGTCGCCGTCGCCGACGGGCGTGTCGCGGTGGCGGCGCTGCATCGGCCGCTCGCGGTCCGACACCCACACCACGTCCTGGGTCGACGGCGTGGTGACCCCGGCGGCGGCCATCGATCCCATGAAGGCGCCGGCCAGGGCGCGCTCGGAGACGCCGGGCGCGAGCACGGTCGCGGCGTCGGCCACCGCCTGTTCGGCCACCCCGACCGAGGCGCGGAGCAGGTCGACCTCGGCGAGCAGCTTCACCCGCCGAACCCGGCCCATCAGTCCGTCGCCGTCGACCAGGTCGGCGACGGGGAACGACGCGCCGAGCAACCGCTCGGCCGAGGGGCTGAGGGCGTCGGTCGCCACGGTGCGGGCCGTAGCCGCGCCGTCGACGTCCTTGAGTACCTCGATGAAGTTCGTGGCGTTGAACGTGTAGCCGTAGAGGTGCTCGTGCGGGATGTCGTCGGGCACGCCCTCGTCCCACGTGCTGAGCAGGTACACCGCACCGGTCTCGCGCACGAGCACGCAGCCCGGCCCGAACGGGCGCGTGCCGGCCAGCCAGAGCCGCGGGGCACCGGAGACGTAGCGGGCGTTGGCCTCGCGTCCGAGCACGAGGATGTCGACGCCGGCCTCGTCCATCGCGGCGCGCACGCGCTCGCGCCGGGCGACGCGCAGCGCCGGGTCGTCGGGGACGATCTCGGTCCGGGCGCCGGCCGTGGTGGCCGTGCTGGAGGCGGCGGTCACGACGTCGTGAACGGGTCGTAGGGGTACTCGGTCATCGGCTCCCAGCCGTCCTCGGTCACCACGACGACCTCCTCGGCGCGGTAGCCGGCGTGGCCGTCCTCCCACACGAGCGGTTCGAGCACGAGGACCATGCCGGCCTCGAGCGTGTACGACTCGTCGAACGCCTCGCCGATGTCGCTCCCGATGAAGGGCATCTCTGCGCTGTCGATGCCGAGGCCGTGCCCGAGGTAGAAGTGCGGCATCCACGGCTTGGTACCGCCGTTGGCGGCGATGGCCGCCGCCGTGAGGTCGGATCCCGTCGCGCCGGCGCGGGTCACCGCGAGCGTCGCGTCGATGATCGCCTTCCAGCGGGCGAACTGCTCGCGCTGGCGGGCATCGGGTTCCTGGCCGACGATCCACGTGCGGCCGAAGTCGGAGTGGAACCCGAGGTGCGTGATGCTGACGTCGCTCCACAGCACGTCGCCGCGCTGCAGCTCGCGCTCGGTGCTGAGCAGCGGGCAGGCGAGGTCGCCGGTGGTCGTCCAGGGACCGTCGGCCATGCGCTGGGGCATGACCTGCCACATCGGGTCGAAGATGTTGGCGTCGGCGCCGGCCTCGAACACCGAGCGCAGGAACGTCGCCGTGAGGTCGACCTGGCGCACGCCGGGGGCGATGCGGGCGTGGACCTCGGCGACGCCCGCCTCCGTGATCCGCAGCGACGCTCGCAGACACGCCAGCTCGTCGGGCGTCTTGTGCAGCTTGGCCCGGCTGACGACCCGCCCGGCGTCGACCGGGGCGGGGTCGGCGAAGAGCTCGCGGTGACGCCGCATCGGGTGGGTCCACTCGTCCATCGCGAGCTGAGCACCGGCGGGCACCAGGTCGCGCAGCGCCACGACGAACGCGTCGACGCCCTCGTCGAAGTCGAGGAACACGGGGCCGTGCACGTGGTCGGCCGGCAGGTCGGCGGCGCGCCGGTCGGCCTCCTGGGTCGGCGTGAACACGTGCGGGTGCTCGTCGTCGGGGAGGACGACGGCGACGGGCCGCTCGAAGGTGGCGCGGCCCTGGTCGGAGAGCGGCCAGCCGACGCCGGTGGCGTAGGCGACGTTCGTGTTGCCGAGGAGCACGAGCGCGTCGATCCCCTGCTCGCGCATCCCGTCGCGCAGGCGCGCCGATCGGTCACGCCGCAGGCGGGAGAGGTCGGGGGCGTCCGGGATGATCGAGGTGGCGGGCGCGGCCGACATGAGGCCGGCGGCGGTCACCGTTCGATCCCGAGGAAGCGCTCGGCGTTGCCGCACACGATCTTCGTGGCGTCGTCGGCGCCGACCGCCGACACGACCGACGCGAGCGAGTCGCTCGTGTAGCCGTAGGTGCTCTCGTTGTGCGGGAAGTCGGTCGACCACATCACCCGGTCGACACCGATGCGGTCGATCAGGTCGAGCCCCAGGGGGTCGACCATGAACGACGCCATCATGTGCTGCTCCCAGTAGTGGCGGGGCTCGTGCTGCAGCTCGAGGTTCGACAGGTGGTGGAAGCTGGCCGCGATGTGCTCGGCGTCCTGGAGCACCGACGGCACCCAGTTGATGCCGGCCTCGAACCAGCCGATGCGCAGGCCGGGGTGCCGGTCGAGGATGCCGCCGAACACGTACCGGCCGAAGGTGTCGCGGAACGGGGCGACCGAGGTGAGCATGCCGCCGGCGAGCGCGTTGAACTCGATGGGCGCCATCGGGGGGTTCTCCCCGATGTGGTGGGCGACGGGGATGCCCGACTCCTCGATGGCGTCCCACACGCCGTCGAGCGCGCTGCTGCCGTAGTCGATCGGGTTCTTGTCCTCGTCCTTGCCCGGGTTGAGCGGCAGCAGGAACGTCTTGAGGCCGAGCTCCTTGAGCTCGTTGACGGTACGGCGGGCGCCGTCGGGGTCCCACCAGTTGACGAGCCCGACGCCGAAGATGCGGTTGCCCGACGCCTCCTGGACCTCGGCGATGTACTCGTTGTAGATGCGGAAGCACAGCTCGCGGACCTCACGGTCGGGCCAGTGCAGGAGGGCGAGGAGCGCGTTCGGGAAGGCCAGCTCGGCGTCGACACCCTCGGCGTCGAGTGCGGCGAGGCGGGCAGCGACGTCGCCCGTGTGCGAGCCGGGGACCGGGTCGTACTGGGTGAGCACGTCGAGGAACGCCTGGGGCAGGAACGAGCTGCCGTTCATCCCGAGCACCCAACCGCCCTGGTCGTTCATGACCCGGGGCGCCTTGTCCTTCATCGACTCGGGGAACCGCTCGAAGAAGATGTCGTCGGACAGGGAGATGTGGTTGTCGGCCGAGATGACCCGGGTGCCCGTGGGCAGACCGACGTCGCCGAGCGGCGCGGGCGTGCGGTCCTTCGGCGCTCCGAGGCCGTCGCTCGGGTACGTGACCGTGGTGGTTGCTGCAGGCATCGGGCGCTCCCCTTCGTCGCTGAGCGTTGGACCGACCGTGGACGCTCCCCGCCACGAGAATACTTCGATCTCGTAGCAATCGTCAACGAGCGGTGGTACGTTCCGCGCCGTGGCGTCGAGGGGACGAGCAGCCGACCGGCCGGGAGACGAGTCAGTCGGTGGTGCGCACGCTGATCGCGCCGGTGGGACAGTGCTGCGCGGCCGACTCGACGTCGTCGGCGGGCGCCGCGGCCGGGTCGAGCACCGTCGCGATGCCCTCGTCGTCGAGCGCGAAGACGCCCTCGGCGGCGTAGACGCAGTTCCCCGAACCCATGCAGACATCGCGGTCGATCTCGATCTCCAGTGCCATGCGCGCCGAACGTACCGCTTCCATCCCCGAGCCAGGACGAGCCATGAGTGACCTCACCGCGACCGACTTCGCCGGCGCCAACTTCTTCCGCGACCCCGCGATCCAGGCCGATCCGTACCCGTACTTCGACTGGGTCCGCGACCAGGGCCCGGTGTGGCAGGAGCCCAAGTACGGCATCTTCCTCGTCACCGGTCACCCCGAGGCGATGCGCGTCTACACCGACCCGGCGACGTTCCCCGAGGGCGAACCGGCGTCGGGCACGTTCTCGTCGTGCAACGTCGTGTGCGGGCCGTTCCAGCGCTTCTCCGAGCCGGCGTCGGGCGACGACGTCACCGAGTTGATCCGCGCCCACCGCGACGAGCTGCCGTTCAGCGACCAGCTGCCGTCGTTCGACCCGCCCCACCACCACGACCACCGCCACCTGATGATGCGGCTGATCACCCCGAAGCGCCTCAAGGAGAACGAGGACTTCATGTGGGACTACGCCGATCAGCTCATCGACGCGTTCGCCGACCGGGGGACGTGCGAGTGGATCGCCGACTTCGCCGAACCGTTCACGCTCACCGTCGTCGCCGACCTCGAGGGCGTGCCCGAGGCCGACCACGAGCTGTTCCGCGAGCAGCTCTCGACCGTGCACGAGAAGCTCGAGCACAAGCCGCTCGAGTTCCTCTACGAGCGCTTCAGCGAGTACATCCGCGACCGGCGCGAGCACCCGCGTGACGACGTGCTCGGCGGCCTCGCCAACGCGACCTTCCCCGACGGCTCGGTCCCCGAGGTGACCGACGCCGCGCTGCTCGCCGCCAACCTCTTCAGCGGCGGCCAGGAGACGACCGTGCGCATGCTGTCGTTCGCGTTGCGGATGCTCGGCGAACGCCCCGACCTGCAGGACGCCGTGCGGGCCGACCGCGACACGATCCCCAACTTCATCGAGGAGACGCTGCGCCTCGAGAGCCCGCTGCGCGCCCAGTTCCGCATGGCCCGCGTGACCACCGAGCTCGGCGGCACCACCATCCCCGCCGGCTCGTCGCTGATGCTCACGCCCGGGGCGTGCAACCGCGACCCGCGCGTGTTCGAGGACCCGCACACCTTCGACCTCGGCCGGGCCAACGCGCGCCAGCACATCGCGTTCGGGCACGGGATCCACACCTGCGCTGGCGCGCCCCTCGCCCGCGCCGAGGGACGCGTGGCGCTCAACCGCATCCTCGACCGCGTCGGCCGGATCTCGATCTCCGAGGAGCACCACGGCCCCGTCGGCGCCCGCCGCTACGAGTACCTGCCGACCTTCTTCCTGCGCGGCCTCCAGCAGCTCCACCTGACCTTCGACGCCGCCTGAGCGGGCGGCCAGTCCACCCGACGCGGCGAGGAGCGCGTTCACACCCGTGGTGCCATCGCGCTCCGGTCGGAGCGCGATGATCCAGGATCGGAGCGAACTCGCTCCGGTCGGAGCGCGATCGTCGTGGAGTCAGCGGCGGTTCACGTTGCCGGCGTCGACCGGCAGGACGGTGCCCGTGACGTAGCGGGCCTCGTCGGAGGCCAACCAGGCGACCGCGTTGGCGACGTCCTCGGCCTCGACCGCGTCGACCGGGATCGCATTGGTCAGCGAGTTCACGAGCTCGGGCGCGTACTTGGTGATCATCGACAGGTCGCCGTTGTTCGCCATCGGGGTCGCCACGGTGGTCGGCGCGACGCTGTTGACGCGGATGCGGTGCTCGCCGAGCGCGTTGGCCCACGAGCGCATCAGGCCGATCACGCCGTGCTTGGCGGCGGTGTAGCCCATCATCCCGGCGACGGTGCTCGGCGAACCGGTGAGGCCACCCGTGGAGCTGGTGATCACGATCGCGCCGCCCTGGCCGTGTTCGACCATGGAGGGAATGGCGACCCGGCCGGTGTTCCACACGCCGGTGAGGTTCACGCCGATCACCTCGTCCCACTGCTGCTGGTCGGGTGCGGCCCCGGCGGGACCGATGCCGGCATTGGCGACGACGATCGTCACCTGACCGAGCTCGGCGCAGCCGTCGTCGAACGCCGCCTGCATGGCGTCGACGTCGCGCACGTCGGCCTCGCGCACGACGATGGCGCGGCCGAGGTCCTTCACCAGGCGGGCGGTCTCGTCGAGATCGTCGCGGCCCGGCATCGGGTAGGCGACGGCGCCGAGCTGGCGGCAGATGTCGACCGCCACGATGTCGGCGCCCTCCTGGGCCAGCCGGACGGCCTCGGCGCGTCCCTGTCCCCGCGCCGCACCGGTGATGAAGGCGACCTTCCCCTCGAGCGTTCCCATGGCAGTTCCTCTCGTCCGGGCCGGCCCACCGACACGACGTCCACGACCGACGCCGAAACACTACGACGTCGAACGGTCGCGTGACACGTGCCCTACCATGCGACCGTGCGCGACCCCGTCCAGACCGACGCGACGTGGACCCTCGCCGACGCCCCCGACCAGTCGGGCCGGGTGGCGATCGTGACCGGCGCCAACTCCGGCATCGGCCTGGAGACGGCGGCGGCGCTCGGTGCCGCGGGGGCCCGGGTGGTACTCGCCTGCCGCGACGAGGGCCGCGCCACGACCGCGCGAGACGAGTTGCTCGAACGCGTCCCGGATGCGACGTTCGAGGTCCTGCGGCTCGACCTCGCCGACCAGGACCAGATCGCCGACGCCGCCGCCGAGGCCACCGAACGCCTCCCGCGACTCGACCTGCTCGTGAACAACGCCGGGGTGATGGGTGTCGAGCGTCAGTTCACACCCCAGGGCCACGAGCTCGTGTTCGGGACGAACCACCTCGGCCACGCCGCGCTGACCGCCCGCCTGCTGCCCACGCTGCTCGCGACCTCCGGGTCCCGGGTCGTCACGGTGGCGAGCCTGTCGCACCGGTTCGGTCGCATCGCCTGGGACGACCTCACGGGGAGCCGTCGCTACAACAAGACGCTGGCGTACGCGCAGTCGAAGCTCGCCAACCTGCTGTTCGCGTTCGAGCTGCAGCGGCGGCTGGCTGCCGGCGACTGCGCCACCGCGTCGCTGGCCGCCCACCCCGGTTTCGCCGGCGGCACCAACGTCGCCCAGCACTGGCGGATCTCGGGGACGCCCATCGAGACGTACGGCCGCCGGTTCACCCACTCCAACGCCGACGCCGCGCTCCCGTCGGTCCGGGCGGCACTCGATCCCGGCGCCTACGGCGGCCAGTTCTACGGTCCGGGCGGCGCGCTCGGCGTGGCCGGTCCCCCGGTCGTGGTCCGGCCGGCGGCCCGCAGCCTCGACGAGCGCGCCCAGCGCCGCCTGTGGGACCTGACCGAGGAGCTCATCGGCATCGAGGTCCCGGTCCCGGCGCCGTCGTGCGACCCGTGACCGTGCGACCCGTGACCGGGCGACCCGGGGCCCGGACGGCATGATCGACGCCCGCGCCGCCACGCTCTCCGGCCCCGTCGAGGTCGGTGAACCGATCCCCCCGGTCGACCCGCGCGGCGTCGATCTCGCGACCGTCGCCTACGAGCAGGCGGAATGGTTCGCCCACGGCGACGCCCGATCGTTCTCGGCGAGGGGCGAGCACGGCACCGACGGCCGGTGGGACGTCACCGAGGCCGACCGGGCGCCGTACGCGACCCGCTGCTTCGTCCGGCGTCCGCTCGATCCGCGCCGGCGCAGCGGCCTCGTCGTGCTCGAGTGGCTCAACGTCACGACCGTGGAGGTCGCTCCGGAGTGGGCCTACCTCGACCGGGCGCTGATCGACCTCGGCGCCACGTGGGTCGGCGTCTCCGCCCAGGCGCTCGGCGTGGTCGGCGGCGACCCGTTGCTCGCCGTCGACGATCCGCGTGCGACGGCCCACGGACTCCCCGCCCGCAGCCCCGAGCGGTACGGCACGCTGGCCCACCCCGGCGACCGGTACGCCTTCGACCTCTTCGACCAAGTGGGGCGGGCACTGCGGTCGGCGGCCGGCGAGGTCGCGCTCGGCGCGCCGCTCCGGACGCTGCTCGCCTGCGGCCAGTCGCAGTCGGCCGGGTTCCTGACGACGCTGGCCAACGTCGTCCAGCCGCACACCGCGACCTTCGACGGGATCCTCGTCCACAGCCGCGGCTCGGGTGCGGCGACGCTCGACGGACGTCCCGCGCTCCGGGCCGACGCGGCGGGGTTCCACATCCGGACCGACGTCGGCGTGCCCGTCCTCCAACTCCTCACCGAGACCGACGTCGGCCGCGTGCTCGGCTACGCGCTCGCCCGGCAACCGGCCGGCGAGCACGTGCGGGCCTGGGAGGTCGCG
>JBHIXO010000025.1:0-22763 GCA_041984725.1 Acidimicrobiales bacterium
TGGTCGCCCGCCTCATCGCCGACAACGCCGACGACCTCCTCGCCGCCATGGACGGCGCCGCCACGCTGGCCACCCGGGGCGCCCGGCTCATCGCCGACTCCGCCGACGACTTCGACGTCACGGTCCGGGCCATGGCCCGGATCCTGCGCACCGTCCACGCCGACCGTGAGCGGATCCCCTCCATGTTCGACGCCGTGGGCGCCTTCTTCGACATGCTCGGTGCCGGCATGCGTCTCCCGGGCCCGGACGGCAAGAAGCTCACCGCGCTGAAGGGCTTCGTCACCGTCGACCTCTGCCTGGTCTACGGGGTGTGCCTCCTGCCCGAGGGCGGCCTCGGCGCGACGACCACCCCGCCGCTCATCGGCGGCGGCGGGGCACCGGCCCCCGGCGGCACCGGTCCGATCCTCGGCCCCATCCTCGATCCCCTCCTCGGCCCCCTCCTCGGCCCCCTCTTCGGAGGACAGCCGTGAGCCTGGCCCGATCCCTGCGCCGCTACGCGGTCTTCGTCGTGGTGTCGCTGGCCCTGCTGTGGTGGATCGCTGGAGAGATCTCCGGTCGCGGGCCCTCCGGCGGCACCGAGCTGACCGCCCGATTCGGCGACGTCGCCGGGCTGGTCGAGGGAGACGACGTCCGCCTCGGTGGCTTCCCCGTGGGTCGGGTCAAGGACATCCAGGTGGTCGAGGGTGAGGCCGTGGTCAGCTTCGGCGTCGAGGACGACGTCGAGCTGCCCGTGGACTCCACCGTCGCGGTGCGCTGGCGGAACCTCATCGGACAGCGCTACCTGTCGGTCGTCCCCGGCACCGCAGCCGACCGGCTCGAGGACGGTGACGAGGTCGACCGGGCCGAGGACGTCGTCGACCTCGGCCGGGTCGTCAACCAGCTGTCGCCGCTCGCCCAGGCCATCGGCCCGGACCAGGTGAACCGGATCATGGAGGCGCTCGTCGTCGCGTTCGAGGGCAACGAGGGCGCCTTCGACGACCTCACCGCCGACCTCGCCTCCCTGGCCGGGGCGCTGGCCGAGCGCACCACCCTCCTCGGCCAGATGCAGCAGGACTACGCCACCATCACCGAGGCCATCGCGTCGCGCGACCAACAGATCGCCGACATGGTCACCAACCTCTCCGCCGTCAGCCAGACGCTCGACGGCACCGACCAGCTCGTCGACCGAGCACTGTACGAGTTCGGCCGCTTCGCCGAGGGCACCGAGCAGCTCCTCGTGCGGGCCGAGACCGATCTCAGCGCCGTGCTCGAGCAGCTGCCCGCGCTCACCGGCACCGTGGTGGCCGACCTGGACAGCATCGAGACCGCCCTGCGCGGGCTGCCGACCATGCTCGACGCGGTCCTGCCCACCATCAACCGGGGCCCGTACCTGCGGGTCAACCTGCTCTGCCTCTCCGCCGGCCCCGGCGCCTGCCCCCACCCGCTGCTGTTCTTCGAGGACGAGGGCGCATGAGACTCCCCCACGTGAAGAGCTTCCGAGACCGCAACCAGGTCGTCGTCGGGCTGGTCGGCCTGCTGCTGGTGGCCGCCCTGACCGCATCGGTCTTCGCGGTCAGCACCGCCGGCATCCTCGAGGACCGCTACCAGCTGGCTGCGGTGTTCGAGACCACCGGCGGCCTCACGAACAACGCCGACGTCCGCCTGGCCGGCGTGCCCGTCGGCACCGTCACCGGCGTCGACCCCGACTTCGAACGTGGCCTCGTCGTGGTCCGCTTCGAGGTGGACCAGGGCATCGACCTCGGTCCCGCCATGACGGCGGAGATCGCGGCGGCGACGCTGCTGGGCGGGTACTACCTCCGCCTCGACGGCGAGGTGACCGAACCGCACCTCGCCGACCTCGACGGCGACGACGAGCGCCGGACGATCCCGATCGAACGCACCACCGGCCCGACGTCACTGAACCAGGTGCTCGAGGACACCACCGAGGCCGTCTCGGCCATCGACTTCGACCTGGCCAACCGGGTGGTCGACCAGGTCGCCGGCGCGGCCGAGCGCAACGTGGACACGCTCCCGGCACTGATCGACGACTTCGCCGCCATCTCCACCGCCCTCGCCGGCCGGGACGCCGAGGTCCGGCGGTTGGCCGAGAGCGCAGAGCGGCTCACCGGCACGCTGGCCGACCGCGACCAGGAGCTGGCCCAGCTCATCGACACCTCCGGACGCTTCCTGGCCGAGCTGGCCGCCCGCCGAGACGAGCTGTCCGCCGTGCTGGCCAGCGGTGACGTGGCCGCCGGCGAGGCGAGCGCGCTCCTCGCCCGCCACCGCGACGCCATCGACACCATCCTCGCCGACGTCGGCACCGTCACCGGCGAACTGGACGACACGCTGCCCGACCTGAACCGGGCGCTCACCATGTCGCGGACCCTGTTCCCGCTGCTCGTCGGCACGCTCGACCCGGCCGGCGGGTTCAAGATCCGGGGAGAGGGCATCATCGTCCACCCCGGCCAGGCCGCCAACATCGTCGACGTCGTCGAGGACCTGCTCGACACCTTGGGGGTACAGCAGTGATCCGCCGGACCACCTCCGCCGTGGTCGCGGCCACGCTTGTCGGCGGCCTCCTCGCCGGCTGCTCCTCGGGCTCCGGCGACCAGCTGACCGTGACCGCCGAGTTCGACTCCGCCGTCGGCATCTACGAGACCGGCGACGTGCTCGTCCTCGACCAGGAGGTCGGCACCATCACGGACGTGGAGCTGCGCGACGACGTCGTGCGGATCACCATGAGCATTCGCGACGACGTCCCCCTGCCCGCCGACGTGACGGCCACCATCCAGGCGACCTCGGTGCTCGGCGAACGCAGCATCGCGCTGTTCCCGTCCTGGAGCCCCGAGCTGGAAGAAGCCGGCGCTCCCAGGCTGGCCGACGGCGACAACATCCCCCGAGACCGCACCCAGGAACCGGTCGAGCCCGACCAGGCCCTCCAGGCCTTCAACGAGCTGCTCGCCGGGTTGGATCCCGACGCGGTGGGCGGCCTGGTCACCGACGGCGCCACCATTCTCGACGGCCGGGGTGAGCGCATCAACACCTCCATCGGTGCAGTGGCCGAGCTGAGCGACACGCTCGCCGCCGTCGACGGACCGCTCCTCGACACCGCCGCATCGCTCAACCGCATCGCCGGGGTCCTCAACCAGCGCGACGCCCAGCTCCGAGCCCTCATCGACGACTTCGGTGCCGCCGTCGGCACGCTGGCCGACGAGAGGAGGCAGATCGAGTCCCTGCTCGGGACCCTGGTCGACCTGACCGGACAGACCGAGTACATCCTCGACGCCCACGCCGAACGGCTGCCGGCCACCATCGCCACCCTGGCGGCCACGGTCGGGGTGGTGGAGGCCAACTCGTCCACGCTCACCGTGCTGACCGACACGCTGCCCGAGGTCGTCGAGTCCTTCGAGGCGGCCTTCAAGCCTGAGCTCGGCGGCTTCTACCTCAACGTCAACACCTTGGCCGTGGTCCAGACCGTGGTGGAGCAGCTCCTCGACGCCGTGGGCCTGTTCCCGGGAGACATCTGATGCGACGACTCCGCCTGCTCCCCCTCGCCGTCGTGCTCGCCCTGGCCGCGGCCGCCTGCGACGTGCAGACCGCGACCGCCCCGGGCGGCGACCTGGACCTGTACGCCACCTTCGACGACGTGCAGGACCTCGCACGCGGGCACTACGTGGAGATGTCCAACGTGCCGGTCGGCAGCGTCGCCGGTCTCGAGCTGGACGGGTACCGGGTGCGCGTCCGACTCGACCTCAAGGACGACGTCAAGGTGCCCCGGGGCACCCGGGCGGTCATCCGGCGGACGTCACTGCTCGGCGCGAACTTCGTCGAGCTCGTCGTGCCCGAGGGCGTGGACCGCCAGGCGGCACCGAGCCTGGAGGACGGGGACGAGATCACCGAGACGGCGAGCCAGATCGAGCTCGAGGAGCTCACCGCCAGGGCCGGGGCGGTGATCGGCGCCGTCGACGCGCAAGCCATATCCGGCACCGTCCAGGCCGCCGACCAGGCCCTCGACGGGCGCGGCGAGGTCCTCGGTGGGCTGATCGGTCAGGCCAACGACATCGTCTCCACCGTCCGCGACCAGCAGGAGGCGCTCATCGGCACCATCGACGCCCTCGGCCAGCTGGGCGCCAAGTTCGAGCCCAAGGCCCAGGACCTGGCCGAGCTGATCGGCTCCCTCGACCGGGCCACCACCACCGTGGCCGCCAACCGCGAGCGCGCCGTGGTGACCGCCGAGGCACTAGTGGCGCTGGCCCGGACCACCAACGACGACGTGCTCGTGCCTCACACCGAGACGATCCTGCAGTTGCTGGCCCAGGCCAACCCGGTCCTCGCCGCCATCGCCGCCCGGGCCGAGGCGATCAGCGGTCTGTTCGAGGACGTCGTCTTCTTCAACGAGGTGTTTCCCACCGTGCAGGCCAACGGACAGGTACTCATCCAGGCCTGGCTCGACCCGCTCATCCTGGTGGGCGGCGCCGAGAACCTCGACCCGACCGATCCGGTCGGCCTGCTCACCACCATCCTGAACGGGGTGCTCTAGGTGCTCCCCCGCCGTATCTACGTGAACCTCGGCGCCTTCGTGGTGCTGTTCGTGGTCCTGATGGTCTGGGCCGTGTTCGGCATCATCCGACCCGCAGCGCTCCAGGACACCTACCCGCTGCGGTTGCAGTTCGACGACGCCACGGGTCTGCGCCGCGGTGTCGAGGCCACCTACCGTGGCGTTCGGGTCGGGGAGGTCACCGACGTGTCCCTGCGCGAGGGCGGCGCAGACGTGCGTCTCGCCGTCGAGGCCGACCGCCGCCTCCCGGCCGGTGCCACCGCGTCGATCCGGCGCCGCTCCGCGGTGGGCGAGCCCTACGTCTCCCTCGACGCACCCGAGGGGTGGGAGCCCGGAGATGCGATGCTGGCCGCCGGCGACGAGACGGTGATCCCGCCGGAGCGCACGAACACCGGCGTCGCCTACGGCACGCTGTTCGACGCCGCCGAGGAGCTCCTGGTCAGCGTGGACAAGGACGATCTGCGCACCCTCACGTCCGAGCTCGGCACGTCGCTGCGGGGACAGGGTGACGAGCTGCGCCGCATCCTGCGCAACACCACCGACACAGCCACCGCGTTCGCGGAGCGCAAGGACGAGCTCGACCAGCTGGCCGGCGAGCTCACCGCCCTCACCCGGCTGCTGGCGGACAAGAGCACCACCATCGCCGACAGCACCGACGACGTGTCCGCCCTGGTCGGTTCGCTGGCCAGCAGCGCCGATGACATCGAGACGTTGCTCGCCCGCACCCCGTCGGTGGCCTCCCGGTTGGACGAGTTGCTCGTGGAGGCCTACGGCGACCTGCGGTGCACGGCGGCCGGCGCGGCATCGATCAGCGCGGTGATCGACACCGAGCACACGCTGCGCCAGATCACGCGCCTGCTCCGGTCCGCCGAGACCGCGGCCGTGGTCATCCCCAAGGCCATCTTCGATGGTCCCGACGGGCGCTACCTGTCAGGCACGTTTGGCTTCGCCGTGGGCGAGTTCGCCACATACCCCGAGTTCCCGCAGTTCGAACCAACCGAGGACGTCGCGCCCTGCCCCGATGGTGCCCCCGGAGGCCCCGGCGGGCTCGTCGACGCGCCGGTGAGCTCCGTGTCGCCCGACGGCGACGGCGCCGACGGTGAGGAGGACGACGCCGAAGACGGCGACGAGGACGCGTCCGGCCGCCTGACCGGCGCCGAAGGCCGCGACGACGGCGGGCTGGGCCTGCTCCCCGCCCTGGTCGGCGCGCTGGTCGTGGCGGCGATCGTCACGTCTGGGGTGGCGGCGCTGCGCAACCGGCTCAAGGATCTGACCCCGTGACCGAGCCGGACCCGACCGCACCCGCATCGTCGCCCCTCACGGGCGAGCCCGACCAGCGCACCGAGGCCGACGTCCCCGATGTGAGAGACCCACGCAACGGCCCGTCCCGCCCGTCGGCGTGGCGCACCCTGGCGCTGCTCGTGGTCGTCGCCGGCGCGGCGGCCGCGGCCGCCTGGGGGTGGATCGAACGCGACAGCGACACCGATCCACTGGCCGAGGCCCGCGTCGTGGCCACCGAGTTCGGATCGGCCTACCTGTCCTTCGAGAGCGGCAACGTCGACGAGGCCGGCGAGCGGCTCCTGTCCATGGGGACCGAGGACTTCGTCGAGGAGTACAAGTCGGCCCGCCTGCCCTCGGTCGAGAGCCTGTTCGCCGACAACGACGTGTCCACCCGCGCCGAGGTCACCGACGTCTTCACCACCGGCATCGAGGACTTCCGGGTCCGGGCCGTGGTGTTCGTCGACGTCAACGCCCGCGGCCCCGAGGGCGAGCAGCGCCTCACCAACCTGTCCTTCGTCCTGGAGCTGGAGCTGGTCGACGGCGAGTGGCTGGTCGACGCGGTCGCGCCGGTGCCCGTCGCCGAGGTGGTCGGCGGGCAGGAACCGGCGACGCCCACCGAGACCACCGCACCGACTGATCCCACGGCGCCCACCGAACCTGCGGCACCGTCGGAGCCGGCGCCGCCCACCACCAGCGACGCGCCCCCGCCCGCGGGCGGGTGACCGGCAGGTCGCTCGGCGTGCGCCGTCCCGGGGAGTCGGCGTTCCCCGGCGGGCCGTGCCCGTTGGAGGCCGCTCAGCGGGCCGTGGTCACCGGGATGCTCTTGTAGCCCTGCAGCACCGTGTTCGCCGTGCGGACCGCCGGCCCGGACGGCTCCAGGTCGACGCCGCGGTCGATCAGGGTGTCCAGCACGACGCGAGTCTCGAGGCGGGCCAGCTGCGCGCCGAGGCAGTAGTGGATCCCGTGGCCGAAGGCGACGTGGTCACCGTCGGGGCGGCCGATCAGGTAGCGGTCGGGATCGTCGAAGACGTCTTCGTCCCGGTTCGCCGAGGCGAACAGCACGCAGACGTTGCTGGCCGCCGGGATCGCGACACCGCCCACCGTCGCCTCCTCGGTGGTCCGACGGAACAAGCCCTGCACCGGCCCGCAGTAGCGCAGCCCCTCCTCCACCGCGGCCGGCGTCAGCGACCGATCGTCCCGGACCCGGCGCCACTGGTCGGGGTGGTCCCAGAACGCGTGCTGCAGGTTGCCGAGCAGGTTGGTGGTGGTCTCGTTCCCGGCCACCAGGAGCAGCACGCAGAACATGACGACCTCGGTGGTGGACAGCTGCTCCCCGTCGGGCGTGGCCACGGCGATCGCGCTGATGAGGTCGTCCCCGGGCGCCTCCCGCCGCTCCTCGGCGATTGCCCAGAAGTACTGGAACATCTCCGCCATGTCAGCACCGACGCGGGCGACGTCGATGTCTGCGGCCAGGCTCCCGACCAGTGCGTCGGACCAGCGGCGGAAGTCCTGCATCTGTGACGGCGGGATGCCGAGGATCTCGGCAATCAGCGTGACGGGCAGCGGGATGGCGAGCGCCGTGGTGAAGTCAGCGTCACCGTCGGAGCGAATCCGGTCGATCAGCTCGTCCACGAGCGTGGCGGCGAGCCGACGGGCCATCTCGTCCCACTCGGCGATGCGGCGCTTGGTGAAGGGGCGGCTGACGATGCGGCGCAGCATGGTGTGGTCGGGCGGGTCGCTGGCGATCATCACGCGTGCGCCGCCGATCTGGTCGAACCCGAGGACCCCGGCCCGCTCGGAACCACCGGCGGGACCGATGCCGCCCGACATGAACTCCGCGAAGCCACCGGCGGAGGAGAACACCGTGGGCTGGTGCAGGGCGTGGAGCACATCGGCATGCCGCGCCAGGATCCACAGGTCGTTGCGCTCGTCATGGACCGGACCGAGCTGGCGCAGGGTGCAATAGCCGGGATACGGGTCCTCCGTGGCGGCAGCCGAGAACAGGTCGGGGATGGTGGGTGGGGTCGTGGTCGACACGTGTTCCTCCGGGTACGCCAGGTACCGGTCAGCGTACGATCGAAGCCGCGAGACATGCAACAGATCGTTCTCGTTGACTCATCGTCGACGGAGCCGTGCGCTGGGGGACCGCCGATGTTCAGCCGACGTTGGTCGCCGAGACGTCGGCGTCCGAGTCGAGCGATGCGCCGTCGGCGAGCGAGCGGAACTCGTAGTCGTCGAGCGGGAAGCTGGCCGTGGCCCGCACTGCCTCGGCACTGCTCGTCGGGCGCAGGTACGGCACGTCACCGCGGCTGTCGAAGTAGTAGCTGTTCGCCGTGGCGCAGCCGCCGCCGAGGAACAGCGAGCGCCCGAAGCGCTCGCGCATCGATTCCGTCCACCGCTCGCAGGCCTCGTCGCGGACCTCGACGCTGGTCGCGCCGAGGCGCTGCGCCGCGGCGATGACGCGGATGGCGTGCGCGGAGGCGATCTCGACCAGCTGGTGCCACGTCCCACCGATCCAGCCGTAGGGGCCGAAGACGATGAAGTGGTTCGGCAAACCCGGGAGGGCCACGCCCTCGTAGGACCGGAGGCGCTCCTCGCGATAGGTGGTGGCCAGGTCGAACCCGTCACGCCCGCGCACCGGTGTGCGCTCGTAGATGTCCGGATCCGTCGCCATGCGGAAGCCGGTGGCCAGGATGAGCACGTCGGCCTCGTGGACCACGCCGTCACGGGTGCGCACCCCGTCGGGGGTCACCTCCTCGATCGAGGTGGTGACCAGGTCGACGTGGTCCCGGGTGAAGGTCTTCAGGTACCGGTTGGAGACCGAGGGCCGCTTGCAGCCGAACCCGTAGTCCGGGGTGAGCGCGGCTCGGAGCTCGGGGTCGCGCACCTGGAGGCGGTACCAGATGTTCCGGTTGGCGCTGGCCAGCAGATCGGCGAAGCGGGGATGGTCCTGGTACTGGAGCACCCCACCGACGAGGACGGTCTCGGCCAGGCTGACCGACACCCGTCGCACGGCGTCCTGCACGGCCGGCATGGCACGGAACAGCCGGCGCAGCGGCCACGGGGTCGGGAGGTCGGGCTTGGGCCCGACCCAGATCGGCGTCCGCTGGAACACCTCGAGGTGGGCCACGTCGTCGGCGATCTCGGGGATGATCTGCACGGCACTCGCACCCGTGCCGATCATCGCCACCCGCTTGCCCCGCAGGTCCAGGTCGTGGTCCCAGGAAGCAGTGTGCATCGTGGCGCCGGCGAAGCGCTCGACCCCGGGGATGTCGACCGGCTTCGGGTCGACGAAGGCGCCGATGGCGGAGATGACATAGCGAGCCGTCACCTCGCCCTGGGGCGTGTCGAGCCGCCACAGGTGGCACCCCTCGTCCCACGTCCGGGACCGGACCTCGGAGTCGAGGCGCACCCGCGCCATCACCCCGAACTTGTCGGCCAACCGGCGGATGTAGGCCATGATCTCCTCGCCCGGGGCGAACACATGACTCCAGTCCGGGTTCAGCTCGAAGCTGTACTGGTACACCTGAGCCGGCACGTCGGACGCGATGCCCGGATAGGTGTTGTCCCGCCACGTCCCACCGATGTCGGCGGCCCGCTCGAGGAGCACGAAGTCCTCGATCCCCGCCTCCCGCAGCTTGATCGCCACACCGATCCCACCGAGACCGGCACCGATGATCACCACCTCGTGCATCGGCTCCTCGTGGCCTCGCTCGACCTGCGGTCCGCTCATGTCGTCAGCACTCCTCGTTCTCGTTCTCGTTGCGTGGCGGTGGCCCGCAGGACGGCCTCGACGATGTCGTCGGGACGCTCCAGGGGCAACATGTGGCCGGCGCCGGGCAGGATCCGCAGCGCGGACTGCGGCCAGGCCCGCTGCAGCGAGCGGGCTGAACGCACCGGCGTGAGCAGGTCGCGGGTGCCGACGAGGATGGTGGCGGGGATGTCCAGCCCGTCCAGGCCGGGCCGCAGGTCCATCTCGGCCATGGCGAGCAGGCAGCGGACCCGAACGTCGCCCGGCGTGGCGGCCAGGGCATCGCGCACCACGTGGGCGTGGCCCCGCACGGCGCGACGGCCGAGGGAGCCGCGCGCGACCAGGACGCCGGAGCGACCGGTCCGCACCCACCCGAAGCCGAGGTCGCCGAGGGTCCGCTCGGCCAGGACGGCGGGCAGCGCACGGCCGAGCGTGCGGGCTGCGGTGGCGACGAGGACGGCGGCGACCAGCCGCTCGGCAGCGTCGGCTCGGTGGCTGCCGACGTAGGCCTGGATCGACATGCCACCCATCGAGTGCCCGGCGACCACGACGTCGCGGGCGTCGAGGTGGGACAGCACGGCGGCCAGGTCCGCGCCCAATCGGTCCACGCAGTCGAGCCCGGCGCCGAACGTCGAGCTGCCGTGGCCCCGCTGGTCGTACAGGACCACCCGGTGCCCGAGCTGCACGAGGCGCCGGGCGACCGGGGCCCACAGCTCCTTGTTGCCGGTCCAGCAGTGGACGAGCACGACCAGCGGTCCGTCGGCCGGACCGGCGAGGTGCAGCGCCAGCTCGGCACCGTCGTCGGTGCGGACGACGTCGGCGACACCCCGGGGCAGCGCGAGCTTCCGGGGCCCGGCCGGGTCGGTCCAGCGCCGGCGCCGCCGGACACCGACCGCCACCGCGCCGAGCACAGTGGTCGTCACAGCACCCACCGCCATGGACGCCGGGACGGCAGCCCAGGGCAGGAGGCGCCGCAGCGTGCCGGTCATCGCCCACCTCGTCGCAGCAGGAACCGGGGCGGCGGGCGGCCGGTGATGGCGTCGAGGGCCAGGGGTGCGAACCGGTGCAGATGCCAGCCGAGACGGGCCTCGATCCCCGGGGCGACCATCGCCCGGTTCCGCCGGATCGCGACCATGACGGCGTCGGCGACCGCCTCCGGGGGGTGCCCGAAGCCGAAGCCCCGCTCGGCCAGCTTCATGGTCTCCGGCGACCACATGGGGCCGACGAAGCGACCGCGGCTGAGGATGGGCGTGTTGACGAAGCCGGGGCACACGGCCGACACCCCCACGCCGCAGGTGCGCCAGTCGGCGCGAAGGGACCGGGAGAACATGAGCACCGCCGCCTTGGTGGTGCAGTACGCGATCTCGGTGGAGCGCGGCAGGAAGGCCAGCCCCGAGGCGACGTTCACCACGTGGCCGCGGCCACGCTCGGCCATCGGTGCCCCGAAGAGGCGGCAGCCGTGGACCACACCGTCGAGGTTGATGGACCGGATCCACTCCCAGTCGTCGAGCGACATGTCGGCCAGGCGCCCGCTCATCCCCACACCGGCGTTGTTCACGACCACATCGAGCACCCCGTGCTCGTCGTGGACGCGCTCGGCCAGCGCCTCCATGGCGGCGCGGTCGGCGACGTCGCAGACGTGGGTCCGCGACGCGACACCCCGGTCCTCGCAGGCGACGGCGGTGGTCTTGGCCGCCAGCTCGTCGATGTCCACGCACACCACGTCGGCGCCGGCGTCGGCGAGGGCGAGCGCGGTCGCCCGGCCGATGCCGCTCCCGGCGCCGGTGACCAGCGCCGTGCCGCCCTGGAGTCGGAGACGCCTGGTCACGGAACGGGACGGTCGACGTCTCGACCCGTCATCCGGCCCCCACCAGGCCGGCGCGCTCCTCCACCGCGGGGTTGGTGAACTGCATGACCCCGTCGTCGATGTCGGCCCGTCGCGTGGCCCGGTGGTCCTGGAGGTAGCTCTGGTACACCTGCCACGGGAACTTCGACCCCTGCTGGGGCATGCGGTCGAGCGCCCGCTGGATGTAGCCGGAACGCAGGTCGAGCAGCGGTGCCGGCGTCACCTCGGGATCGGCGTTGACCGGCGTGCATTGGCGCCGCCCTGTCTCGCGCATGTGGCTGAGGAGGCGCATCACGTACCGGCATGTCAAGTCGCACTTGAGGGTCCAGGACGCGTTGGTGTAGCCGATGGCGAGGGCCAGGTTGGGTACGCCCTCGAGCATCATGCCCTTGTAGGTCAGCCGGTCCTTCAGCACGACCTCTTCACCGTCGACGGCCAGCTCGATGCCGCCGAGGAACAGCAGCTCGAGCCCGGTGGCGCTGACCACGACATCGGCCTCGAGCTCGGTCCCCGACCGGAGGCGGATGCCCGTCTCGGTGAAGGTGTCGATGTGGTCGGTGACCACGGTCGCCTGACCGGACCTGATCGCCTTGAACAGGTCGCCCCCGGGCACCACGCACATGCGCTCGTCCCACGGGTTGTAGTTGGGACTGAAGTGGGTGTCGATGTCGTAGTCGCGGGGCAGCTGGGCCCGGACCCCGAGATGCAGCAGCCGCTTCACCGGCCGGGGATACCGCTGGCTGACCTGGTAGAAGGCCTGCGTGCCGAGCGCGTGCGCCCAGCGGATGGTGGCGCCGGCGATCCGGTCGGGCAGCACCCGTTGGGCGGCGGCGACGATGGGGTTCTTGCCGGGTACCGAGGCGATGTAGGTGGGCGACCGCTGCAGCATGGTCACCTCGGCGCCGCCCTCGGCCAGGCTGGGCACGAGAGTGACCGCGGTGGCGCCGCTGCCGATGACCACCACCTTCTTGCCGGTGACCTCGAGATCCTCGGGCCAGTGCTGGGGGTGCACGAGATCGCCCCGGAACCGATCGGCGCCGGGGAAGTCTGGCTGGTAGCCACGGTCGTAGCGGTAGTACCCGCTGCAGGAGAACAGGAATCCGCAGGTGAGCTGCAGGGTTTCGCCGGTGTCGGTGCGCTCGGCGGTGACGTGCCAGCGGGCATCGTCGCTGGACCACTCGGCCCGCACGATGCGATGCTGGAACCGGATGTGGGCGTCGATGCCCTCCTCGGCGGCGGTGTCGGTGATGTAGTCGCGGATCGATTCACCGTCCACGATCATCTGGGAGCTCTTCCACGGCCGGAACGGGTAGCCGAGGGTGAACATGTCCGAGTCGGAGCGAACGCCGGGGTAGCGGAACAGGTCCCAGGTGCCCCCAATGGCGCCGCGGGCCTCGAAGATGGCGTAGGACGCCCAGGGCGTCTCGGTCTGCAGGTAGTGCCCGGCACAGACGCCCGACAGCCCGGCGCCGACCACGAGGACGTCGAGGTGCTCGACGGCCGCCATCAGGCCACCCCCGCCAGCCGGTCATTGAGCGTGCCGTCGGCGCCGAAGAGCTCCTCACGCCAGGTGCTCAGCAGCTCGCTGGCATCGCGATCGGACGGGTGGAACCCGGGTCGATTGTAGGCCCGCAGCTCGCGTAGCAGGTCACGGCTGATGATCGAGGAGCGCAGGAACCGGCGGGCGCTGCGGAGCAGGCGCACCGGGTTGTAGGCGGCCCGGTCCGTGGCCAGCGACTGGACGACGGCGAGCAGGGTGCCACCGAGGAAGCCGAGGGTCACCGCGTTCATGGCCGCCCGCCGCACGCGCTCGGTGCCGCCGACGGCCCGGTAGACGTCGAAGGCCACCGCCTTGTGCTCGGACTCCTCGAGCGCGTGCCACAGGAACAGGTCGCGGACCCGGTCGTCGCCGAAGAGGTCCCGGGTGTCCGGGTCGCGGAGCAGCTGCTCGGCCAGGGTGGCGGTGTAGTGCTCGAGTGCGGCGGTGACGGCGAGGTTCGTCCTGGCGGGCAGGACCTTCTCGGCCAGGGCGAGGCCCCGCTCGGTGACCCGTTCGACGAACCGGGTCGGGTAGCCGAGCTCGGACAGGCGCCGGTTGAACGCCCGGTGCTCCCGTCCGTGCATGGCCTCCTGACCGATGAACCCGGCGACCTGGCGCTTCAGGACGGGATCAGTGATGTCCCCACGGAAGTGGCGCACCGACCGGACGAAGAAGTCCTCGCCGTCGGGGAACACCGCCGAGAGGCAGGCGGCGATGTGGCTTGACAACAGGTCGCCATCAGGGCCGAAGTGGCGCGGCACCTCCTGCAGCGACTCCTCGAAGGACATGCGTCGGGTCTGGATCGACGCCGGCTCGGGTGCGGTCGTGGACATGACGCTCCAGGAACGATCGACGGTTCTCGTAGAGAAACGATACAACGCAGTCGTTTCATCGCCACATTCGCCGCCGGTGGCCCGACCTCCTGCGCTGGTGGCACCAAGGCCGCCTGTGCCGGCCGCGTCCGTGCTTCAGGGGATCGGGTCCGAGGGACGCTCTTCAGCGGCGTCCTCCACCAGCACCCGGCGCAACAGCTTGCCCGTCGTGTTGCGCGGCAGCTCGTCGCGGAACACCACGTCGCGGGGGACCTTGTAGCGGGCCAGGTTCGACCGGACCCAGTCACGAAGCTCCTCGGCGCTGGGCGCCGTGCCGCCCGCCGGAACCAGCACGGCCCGCAACCGCTGGCCGAACTGGTTGTCGGCCACGCCGATCACCGCCACGTCGGCCACCGCCGGATGCCGGAACAGGACCTCCTCGACCTCTTGCGGGAAGACGTTCTCCCCGCCGGACACGATCATGTCGTCCTCGCGGGCGACCACGCGCAGACGACCGTGGTCGTCGAACTGGCCCACGTCGCCGGTGGACATGAACCCGTCGATGACCTCCTTGGATTGCCCCCCGTGTAACCGTCGAACCGCAGCCCGCTGCTGACGAAGATCCGTCCCGGCTCGCCTGCGGGCACCTCACGGCCCTCATCGTCGAGCAACCGCACGGTGGTGCCGGGCAGCAGGGGGCCGGCCGTGTCCGGGTCGGCCCGCAGGTCGGCCGGCCCGGCCAGGGCCACGCCCGACACCTCCGTGGAGCCGTACAGGCTGTACAGGTTGTCGCCGAAGGCGTCCATCCACCGGGTGGCCAGCCCCCCGGGGAGCGCCGAGCCGGAGAGGGCGACGAGCCGGAGCGAGGAGGTGTCGTACCGCTGTCGGACCTCGGCGGGCAGGTCGAGCATGCGCTGGAGCATCGCGGGCACGGCGATCAGGGCCCCGGCCCGGTGCCGGTCCACGGCGGCGAGCGTGTCCTCGGCGTCGAAGCGACCGCGCAGGACCATGGGGTTCGACAGGGCCCCGCACATCACCAGCCCAGCGGTGAACCCCCAGGCATGGAAGAGCGGGGCGGCCATGACGGTGGTCTCCCGGGCCCGCAGGGGCAGCCGCGCAATCAGCCCGAGCTGCGACGCCACCGCGGCCCTGTGCTCCTTCGCACGCAGCCGAGAGTCCAGCGACCGCCGGGCGCCCTTCGGCGTACCCGTGGTGCCCGAGCTCAGCAGCACCACCTGACCGGCTCGCTCCGGTGGGTCCGGGACGCCCGAGCAGCCGTCCACCAGCTCGTCGACCGTCGGCGCCGCCGCGACCTCGTCGCCGTGGCCCACGACGAAGCGGGGTTCCCCGGCCATGCCCGCGTCGTACACCACGGATTCGAACTCGTGGTCGTGCACCAGGAACGTGATGCCCTCCCGACGGGCCACCTCGCCGAGCTGGGGACCGGCGAACCCGGTGTTCAGCAGCACGACGTCGACCCCGAGCTTGCCGGCGGCCACCAGCGCCTCGACAAAACCGTGATGGTTCCGGCACATCACTCCCATGACCGACGGGGGGCCCAGGCCCCGGGCGGCCAGACCGACGGCCGCCCGGCTGGTGCGGTCGTCGATCGTGGCCCAGTCGAGCTCCCGGTCGGCGTCGACCACCGCCGGCAGGTGCGGGTAGCGAGCCGCCGACACGGCCCAGAGGGTGGCGTGGCTGATTCCCCAACGGCGAGCGGCCTGCGCCATTCGCACCATGCGGTCGGGTCGGGGCGGCCGCAGGATCCCTGTGCGGGCCGCCGCCCCCAGCACCGCGACGTTCTCCGTGAAGCCCATGGGCTCATCTCCCGTCGGTCCAGTCGCGCCAGCGTAGGCGGCGAGCCCCGGGGCGACGTCACTCGAACCCGCTCCTGACCACGACCGCCGGTTCAGGCGTTGCTGGCGGCGTCGGTCTGTCGGCCGCTGGACTCACCGCCGCTGTCCGTGAGGTCCGGCACGTCGGCGTTGTCGTCGACGAACGACGTCTCGAGGGCGGCGCTGACCGCCTCGCCGTCGGTGACCACGGGCTCCTGGTCCCGCACCGATGTGCGCAGGGGCAGCTCGGGGAGGAATAGCACGACGACAAAGCCGACCAGGGCGATGGGGACGGCGATGGCGTAGATGTCGGAGAAGCTGTCGGCGAAGCCGCCGAGGACCGCATCCCGAACCGGCCCCGGCAGCGCGGCGATGGCGTCGGGGGTGCCGAGCAGGTCGCCTCGACCGGCCTCGGCCTCGACGCCGGCTGCGGCCAGGCGTTCGGGGATGGACCGGCCTAACCGGTCCGAGAGCAGCGCCCCGAAGACCGCGACGCCGAGGGCGCCTCCCATCGAGCGGAAGAAGGTGGCGGCCGATGTCGCTGTTCCCAGGTCGCGGTACTCGACGGCGTTCTGCACCGCGAGCACGAGCACCTGCATGACCATGCCCAGGCCGGCGCCGAGGACGAACATGTAGGCGCCGGCCACGGGGAGCGGTGTGTCGACGCCGAGTAGGGAGAACAGCCCGAGGCCCACGGCCACCACGATGAGGCCCACCACCGGGAACACCTTGTAGCGGCCCGTCTTGGTGATCATCCGGCCCGATCCGATCGACATGGCCATGAGCCCGACCATCAGCGGGATGATGAGCAGCCCGGACCGGGTCGGGCTCTGGCCCTTGACGATCTGGAGGTACTGGGGGAGGTAGACGATGGCCCCGAACATGGCAACGCCGACGATGAAGCCGACCAGGCTGGTGATGCGGAACGTCGGGATGCGGAACAGGCGAGGCGGGATGATCGGCTCGGCGGCACGCCGCTCCTGCACCACGGCAAGGGCGAGGAGGACGACGCTGCCCACCGCCATCCCTGCGATCTCGGCGGATCCCCACTCGAACTCCGTGCCCCCGAGCGAGAGCAGGAGCAGCAGCAGGGACACACCACCGACGATGAGGGCCGCACCGAGGTAGTCGATCTGGTGGTCGCGACGGGTGAACGGCATCGTGAGCACGCGCCGGGTGACCGCGTAGGCGGCGATCCCGATCGGCACGCCGACGTAGAAGCACCACCGCCATCCGGGGCCGTCCACGAGGAAGCCGCCGATCAGGGGCCCGGCGACGCTGGAGACGCCGAACACCGAACCGATGTAGCCCTGGTAGCGGCCCCGCTCGCGGGGCGAGACGATGTCGCCGATGATGGCCTGCGACAACGCCATCAGGCCGCCGATGCCAAGACCCTGCACGGCCCGGAAGCCGATGAGCTGGCCCATCGACTGGGACAGGCCGCACAGCACCGAACCCACGAGGAACACCCCGATGGCGGCCTGGAACAACAGCCTCCGGCCATAGAGGTCGCTGAGCTTGCCCCACAGGGGCGTCGAGGCCGTCGAGGTCAACAGGGTGGCGCTGACCACCCAGGCCAACTGGTCCTGGCCGCCGAGCTCTCCCACGATGGTGGGCAGTGCGGTGGCCACCACGGTCTGGCCGAGGGCAGCGACCAGCATGCCGAGCATCAGGCCGCTCATCACGACGAGGATCTCGCGGTGCGTCAGCTCCAATTCGGGAGCCGTTGCGGAGTCGTCCATGGTCACCAACCTCTTCTCCAACGGGTCCGCCAGCACATCGTTGTATTACAAAGAGGATGCATGGTACAACTTCATGGCCGCCCGCGGTACCCTTGCCGCCGATGGAACCCGTCGCGCCGATCGTGGTCGACCTCGCCGACTCCCTGAGCCGGGTCGTGCGCGGTGCGACGCTGCCCCGCTTCACCGAACGTGTCGCCGACCACGCCGGCGTGCACCTCGACCGGTCCGCCTACGTCCTGCTCGTCCGGCTCTCCGAACGGCCGTGGCGGGTGGGTGAGCTGGCCGACCACCTCTGCCTCGACGTGTCGACGGTGAGCCGTCAGGTCCAAGCCCTCGAGGAGGCCCGTCTGGCACGCCGAGAGCCCCATCCCACCGATCGCCGAGGTTGGGTCGTCGTCATCGACGATGGTGGGGTGGTCGCGGTGGAGGCGCACCGCCGGGCCCGGCGTCAGATCTTCGCCGAGCTGCTCGGCGATGCATCGACCGACGAGCTGGAGACCGTGGCCTCGGTGCTGCACCGGCTGGCCGAGCGCATCGAGACCTTCAACGTCAGCGATCCCTCCGCCATGTGCGGACGACGGGCCTAGGCTCGGGCCATGCGGGCCGATCCCAGCGACGACGGACCCGAGATCATCGACATCGCTGTGGCGCCGGGAGTGCGGCTCCGGGTCCTGGACTGGGGCGGACGGGGACCGGCGGTGGTGCTGTTGCATCCGAACGGGTTCTGCGCCGGCCTGTACGAGCCACTCGCCGAACGCCTCCGGCGGGTCGCTCGGCCGATCGCGGTGGACCTGCGGGGCCATGGTGCGTCGAGCGCTCCGACCAGTGCCGACGACTACGCATTCGAGCGGCTTGCTGCCGACGTGGTGGCGGTGCTCGACGTCCTCGGCCTGCACGCGGTCGTCGGCGTCGGCGGGTCGCTGGGCGGAGCAGTGGCCGTGCTCGTCGACGGGCTGGACCCGGGAAGATGGTCACGCCTGTTGCTGGCCGAGCCGGTGGCGTTCCCGATCTCCGACGAGCGGGCGCCAGGCGGTGCGGAGAATCCGATGGCGGCTGGTGCTCGGCGCCGTCGGGACCGGTTCCCCGACCGAGCGGCGCTGGTCGACGCCTACCGCGACCGCCCGCCGTTGTCGCAGCTCGCTCCCGAAGCGCTCGAGGCCTACGCCCGGTGGGGCACGGTCGATGACGGCGACGGTGTGCGCCTGGCCTGCCATCCCGAGGTGGAGGCCACGGTGTTCGAGGTGTCCACGGGACCCGTCGGCGCGGCTGCGGCGTGGGACCACCTCCCCCGGCTCGTCGCGCCCACCACCATCGTCGCCGGCGCGGACACGTTCCTGCCCGATGTGTTCGCGGAGCAAGCGACTCGCGCCGGCGCCGAGCTGGTCACCGTCCCGGGTGGCCACTTCGTCCTCCACGAGGACACGGCCCGGGGTGCAGCACTCGTCGAGCGCTACGCGCTCGAAACGGGTCCGTAGCACGCCCGCGTTTCGAGCCACAGGTTGCGTTCCCTACGGTGCCGGCCGTGACTACCACCCATCCCCCTGCCTGGTTCACGAGCGCCATGGCCACCGAAGCCCGGTCCACGCGCATCGAGGTCGATGGCTGCGCCATCAACGCTCTGTCGTGGGGCGACACGGCCAAGCCCGGTCTCGTCCTCGTGCACGGAGGCGCTGCGCACGCCCGGTGGTGGAGCTTCATCGCGCCGCAGCTGACGCACCAATACCACGTCGCCGCGCTCGACCTCAGCGGCCACGGCGACAGCGGCCACCGCACGCGCTACGACATGGAGCAGTGGGCGCGCGAGGTCCTCGGCGTGGCCCGCGCCCTGGGGATGGACCGGCCCATCACGGTGGGGCACAGCATGGGCGGCTTCGTCACCATGGTGACCGCCGCCATCCACGGTGACGACATCGCCGGCACGATCATCATCGACTCGCCGGTGCGACGGCCCGATCCCGAGACCGAGGAGGCCAACCGCGGCCGCGCCTTCTCGAACCCCAAGACCTACCCCAGCCTCGAGGAGGCGATGGAGCACTTCCACCTGGTGCCGCCGCAGCCTTGCGAGAACCGCTACATCGTGGACCACATCGCGCGCCACTCCCTGCGGGAGACACCGACCGGCTGGACGTGGAAGTTCGACCGCGGCGTCTTCGACCGCTTCACCGCCCACGAGCTCCACGAGTACCTGGCCATGGTGAAGACCCGCGTCGCCGTGCTCCACGGCCAGTTCAGCGCCATCGTCACGCCCGATGTCACCGACCACATGTCCGAGGTGCTCGGGCGCACCGCTCCCTTCGTCGAGATTCCCCAGGCCCACCACCACGTGCCCCTCGACCAGCCCCTGGCCCTGATCGCCGCGCTGCGGGCCCTGCTCGCCGACTGGGAGCACTCCGTACCGGTCCGGCGCTGAGGTGCTGGGCCGGCCAGTTGCGAGACGATTCCCGTCGCGTGTCGCGCACCGCTACTGTCGCTGGTCAGCATCGAGGGGACAGGAGCGAGCAGATGGACTTCGACCTGCCGGGCGACGACCACCCGGACCGCAAGTCGGTGCGGGACTGGTTGCAGGACCACCCCCAGCCGAGCGGCCGCGACCTGGCCGAGGCCGGCTACGTCGCCCCGCACTGGCCCGCCCCATGGGGGCTCGACGCCGATCCCATCCAGCAGCTGGTGATCGATGACGAGCTCAAGCGGGCCGGCGTGCGCCGGCCGATGAACCCGATCGGCATCGGCTGGGCCGGCCCCACCATCCTCCACGCCGGCACCCAGGAGCAGAAGGACCGCCACCTCATGCCGCTGCTGGCCGGCGAGGAGGTCTGGTGCCAGCTGTTCTCCGAGCCCCAGGCCGGCTCCGACCTGGCCAACCTCGGCACGCGGGCGGTGCGCGACGGCGACGAGTACGTGGTCAACGGCCAGAAGATCTGGACCTCGCTGGCCCAGTTCTCGGCCTACGGAATCCTCATCGCCCGCACCGACCCCGACCAACCCAAGCACCAGGGCGTGTCGTACTTCATCTGCCCGATGGACGCGCCCGGCATCGAGATCCGGCCCATCATCGAGATGACCGGCGGGCACACGTTCAACGAGGTCTTCCTCACCGACGTGCGCATCCCGGCCGAGAACCTCGTGGGCGAGGAGAACCGGGGCTGGTCGCTGGCCAAGGTCACCCTCGGAAACGAGCGGGTCTCGCTGTCCTCGGGCGGTGCCCTGTGGGGCCACGGCCCCAACGCCGAGGACCTCCTCGACGTGGTCCGCGACCACGGCTCCGTCGACGACCCGCTGCTGCGCCAGCGCCTGGCCCGGCTCCACATCGAGTCCGAGCTGCTCCGGCTCATCCGCCTGCGCACGGTCACGGCCGCCATCAAGGGTAAGCCCCCGGGGCCGGAGGCGTCGATCCGCAAGGTGATGGCCGACGAGCACGGCCAGCACATCATGCAGCTGGCCAAGGACCTGGCCGGCACCGCCGGCGTGCGAGATGACGTCGGACCCTTCGGCGGCGACCCCGACCTGTGGGCCCACGGGTTCCTGTTCGCCCCCGCCCTCACCGTCGGGGGCGGCACCGGCGTGGTGCAGCGCAACATCATCGGTGAGCGCGTGCTCGGCCTGCCCCACGACGTCGACGTCGAACAGGGGCTGTCCTGGGCCGAGGCGAGGAGGCGATGAGGCGATGAGGCGATGAGCACGCCCGAGGTCGACGTCGTCATCGTGGGCGCCGGCTTCGCCGGCCTGTACCAGCTCCACCACCTGCGCCAGCTGGGCCTGCGCGTCACCCTGATCGAAGCCGGCGCCGGCCTCGGCGGCATCTGGCACTGGCACTGCTACCCGGGCGCCCGGGTCGACTCCCACGTGCCGCTGTACGAGTACTCCGACCCCGAGGTGTGGAAGGACTGGTACTGGGACGAGCGCTTCCCGGACTGGCAGGCGCTGCGCCGCTACTTCGACCACGTCGATTCGGTCTGGGGTCTGCGCGACGACGTCCGGTTCCAGACCCGGGTCAGCGCCGGGACGTGGGATGAGGACGAGCGTTGCTGGGAGCTACGCACCGACGGCGGCGAGACACTGCGCACCCGGTTCGTGGTGCTGTGCACGGGCTTCGCGGCCAAGGCCTACGTGCCGGACATCCCCGGCCTCGACGACTTCGCCGGCGAGTGGTCCCACACCGCCCACTGGCCCCAGGAAGGCGTCGACCTCGCCGGCCGGCGGGTGGCGGTGCTCGGCACCGGTGCCAGCGGCGTCCAGGTGGTCCAGGAAGCCGCCCGGGTGGCCGAGCACGTCACCGTGTTCCAGCGCACGCCGATCATGGCACTGGCCATGCAGCAGCGTCGGCTCACCTGTGAGGACCAGGACGCCGCCAAGGCCACCTACCCGGAGATCTTCGAGCGACGCACCCAGACCAACAGCGGCTTCGCCTACGCCGAACGCGGGGTCAACACCTTCGACGTGCCCGAGGCCGAGCGCCTCGAGACCTACGAGCGGCTTTGGCAGGAAGGCGGGTTTGCGTTCTGGGCCGGCGGCTACTCCGACCTGCTCCTCGACGAAGCGGCCAACCGCACCGCCTACGACTTCTGGCGGGCCAAGGTCCACGAGCGGGTGCACGACCCCGCCGTCGCCGAGATCCTCGCCCCGGCCGAGCCACCCCACCCCTTCGGCGTGAAGCGACCGTCGCTCGAGCAGTGGTACTACGACGCCTTCAACCAGGACAACGTCGAGCTCGTCGACCTTCGGGCCACGCCCATCGAGGCGATCACCGCCACCGGGGTGCGGACCACCGAGGGTGAGCACCCCTGCGACCTGCTGGTCCTGGCCACGGGCTTCGACGCGGTCACCGGCGGGCTGGTCAGCATCGACCTGCGCGGCTCCGCCGGCGAGAGCCTGCGCGACCACTGGGCGGGCGGGGTGCGCACCCACTTGGGTCTGGCCAGCCACGGCTTCCCCAACCTGGTGTACCTGTACGGGCCCCAGAGCCCGTCGGGGTTCTGCAACGGACCGACGTGCGCCGAGGTGCAGGGCGACTGGGTGGTCGAGCTGCTCGCCCACCTGCACGACACCGGCACCACCCGCATCGAGGCCACCGCCGAGGCCGAGGAGGAGTGGCGCTCGATGGTGCACGGCATCGCCGAGATGACGCTGTTCCCCCGGGCCGACTCCTGGTACATGGGGGCCAACATCCCGGGCAAGCCCCGGGAGATGCTCAACTGGCCGGGCGGCCTGCAGCTGTACCTGGCGTCGTGCCGAGACGTGGCCGACGCCGGCTACCGAGGCTTCGAGCTCGACGGCCTCGCGTGAGGATGCCGGCGCCGAGGTGACGGGGGCCGGCTCGCACCCCGATCCAGGTCAGGCCGCCGGATGTTCGGCCAGGCTGTGGAACTCGGCGAGCAGGTCGGCGCCGTTGGGTCGGGACGACACGGCCAGCTCGAGCTCG